>JAFRGO010000007.1 GCA_017433765.1 Candidatus Saccharimonadota bacterium | reverse complement strand
TTCTCCAAAGTTGACGGTCAAAAAGACTTCCATTTTTAAATCGCCATAGATTTTCCATTCAGTACCTTGCCATGCATTCGGGCCAATTTCTCCCCAGTTATCATGCTTGATTTTTAAGACAAGGTTCTCGTTATCCATCTAGTTCAATCCCATGATCTGGTTTATAGGCTTTCTTTAAATCTCGCGAATAATCTACGTCGCAATTCTTGCAGTGGTATTCAGGTTGATCGTCGAATACTTCGCATCCGCCAAGTATTACTTCGCCACGTTCTTCGGCTTCAAACAATTCGGAGCCGGGCATTCCATAAATAATCTCGATGAGATTTTCGCCACATTTCGGGCATTTTTTAATCGTCTGGAAACTCATTTTTTATCCTTTGCCAATTATATTCTTCTACATTACCTTTTTTATCCACGAAAAAGAAATGAAGATTCAGGGATATTCGCAATCTTTGAGCATACATATATTATAACATTTTTACCGTTTCGCGCCAATAAATCTTTCCTTTATTCCCAGCTTCTGCCATAATATACTATATGCAACCCGAAAACCCCCGTTTTCGTCTACATGGCATCTACCGCCATTTCAAAGGCAATCTCTACCTTCTCGAAGATATTATTTATCATTCCGAAACCGAAGAAAAAATGGTCGCCTACCGCGCTCTCTACGGCGACCACCGCCTCTGGTGCCGGCCTTATGACATGTTCTTCGCCGAAGTTGACCACACCAAATACCCCGACGTCCAGCAAAAATACTGCTTCGAGCTCCAAGATATCAAAAGTGCAGCCTAGCCACCCCCACTACTAAAGCCTTTCCTTTCTCTCCACTTCGTGCTATATTAAAACCCGAATTCTACGAACCCGCCGCATCCGAAGAACGGCAACTAGAATTGCACATTTGCATTTTTGGAAAGGAGCGATTTAGATGAAGAAAAAGCCCACCATCATCACGCTTGACGAAAACGAAATCAAAAAGATTCTCGCCAAAAAATACGGCGCCGACTACAAAGATGTTCATCTTCTCCACGCCGACTACGAAATCTCCGGCTACAGCGACCACGCCGTCCCCACCACGCGCTATATCGCGAGAATCCGCATCGACAAAAAGCCAGAATAGCCTACTACTACAACCTTCTTTTCTAGAAAATGCCAGCCCGACCCCGTCGGGCTTTTTCACGCCCTCGCCTTCCTTTTTCCGCCCATATCTGTTATAATACCCTTATGTTTATCATCGCCCAAATCGCCGGCGCCCTCTGTCTCGTCGCCTATATCTTGAGCACTCTCACCAACGTCCGCCGCGAAGTCGTCGTCTATCGCACCCTCTCCAACATCTTCGCCGGCACCCAATACATCCTCCTCGGCGGCATGACCGGCCTCCTCGTCAACGTCGTCGGCTCCGTCCGCAACCTCGTCATCTTCCGCAAAAACCGCACCCTCAAATGGTGGGGAATTGCTCTTTTCTGCCTCCTCGACCTCGCCATCGGCGTCATTTTTTACGACGGCTGGATTTCCACCTTCATCGTCATCCACGCCATCCTCCACACCATCTACATCTCCCGCGACAACCTCACCGCCTTCCGCTTCTCCCAAGTCCTCACCATGCCCCTCCTCATGCTCTACAACCTCCTCCTCGGCGCCTACGTCGGCCTCGCCGAAAACTTCGTCCAGCTCACCTTCCTCCTCATCGGCATCAAACGCTACGACCGCAAGCAGCTCAAAAAACTCGCCAGAAATCACCCTTTCGGCGCCAAAAACCCTCGTTCCCGCGCCAAAAACGCCAAAAACACCAAAAATATCAAGCGCTCCCACTCCCCAAAATCCTCTTCCCATAAGCATAAAAATAAGTTATAATACCCCCATGCCGTGTTAGCTCAGTTAGTAGAGCAGCCGCCTTGTAAGCGGCAGGTCGTCGGGGCAGAGCCGACACACGGCTCCATTTTATCGTTTACAATTTTCACCAAATGTGCTAAAATAAGGGACAATCATGGCAAAAAAGAATAATACCAAGCGCAAACTCGTCGGCCTCGTTTCGGAAGAATCTGGGATTCGTGCCTATTATACGAAGAAAAACACGATGAACACCCCTGACAAACTCTCCCTGCGCAAATACGACCCCGTTCTGCGCAAACACGTCCTCTTCACCGAGACCAAGAAAAACCTCGGTCGCAACGAAGTCAAGGAAAAGAAGCGCTAATCCGCTCAATACCCCCGCAAGGGGGTATTTTTTGACTCTACCCCGTAAACATACTTCTTATACTTGACTTTTTAGCGAAAGTGTGCTATAATGGACTTATACCTTGGGAAAGGTGTTTATTATGAGTATCAAGAAACTTTTTTATTTCTTTCTTTTACCCCTGTTTTTTGCCCTTTTGAGCGATTTTTCGCCCCTTATCGGCTCTTCTCGCGAATTTTTCGACGCTTCGCCTCTTCTTTCTGACACCCCGTTCGACTCTCTCACCCCTGTTAGCGTCGAGCCTCTCTCCCTTGCGGAAACTTTTTCCACCGCAAATGTTGTAAATATGAACACTACCCCTGTTGCCACCCCGTCCAATGGCATTAAATTCTATATTATTAACCCAGAAATTATTCCAGATAACGCTACGGTCCTCCCAGCCCCTGATGACGGCATCAAGCATTACAAATCCCTCCTCTACGGCCATTCTTTAAGCGATTTTGACCCCATCAAATATCTCTCTGTTGGCGACCTTGTTTCCCTTACCAAGAACGGCATCACCACTCTCTATCGCGTCTCCGCTCGCAACGTCTATAACAAAGCTCGCGACCTCGACGGCGTCGCCAACTCCGTCTTCCGCGATAAACTCTATACCGCCTCTGGCCACGCCCTCAACCTCATGACCTGTGGCGACGGCACCAACGACGACTCCGCCTACCGCCTTGTCCTCTCTCTCGACCGCGCCTAGTCATCTCTAAAACCTCTCTCTCGACCACGCCTAAAATCGCACACCTCTCTTCCCAAACCCCTGTCCGCTCAACAAAAACCGACCCTACGCGCTCAAAAAATCCCCACCCCAAGCCCAAAAATCTTCCCCTCTCTTCCTGCTTATGCTATAATAGTCTTAATCAAGGAGGTCGTTTGGAAGAAACTTTTTCCATTCAGAAGAGTTTTTGGGGAAATTTGAACCCACTTTCATGGCATAAAAGCACCATTCTTGGCGCCCTCCTTGGGTTTTACGCGCTTTTTCTCCCCGCTTTTATTTTCATCGGCCTCCAGCCCGCCACCGCCACCTCTGTTGAGGCTTCTTCCGAAAGCACCCTCGACATCCCCTCCCTCGCCCTTTCTTCCTCTGTCGTGGACGTCCAGCTCTCCGGCAAAACCCTCCCCACCCCCGCCTACGATATTGGCCGCTACTCCCTCTACCCGAGCAAAATCTTCCTCTTCGGCCACTCCACCACCGCCTTCCGCGACCTCGAAGATATCACCCTCGGCGCCGAAATTCTCTACGATTCAGAAACTTTCGTCGTCGAAACCATCGAAACCCTCGCCGTCCGGGATATCGACATGTCCGCCCTCCTCGCCCCTGCGCCGGAGCGAACTCTCGTCCTCATGACCTGTGCCGGCACCGAATCCTTCGGTCGCTACCCCGAGCGCCTCATCATCACCGCCACGCAGAAGACTCAGAAAACCCAAACAACCTCAGAAACTCAAACCCCCGAACTCACCAAAACCACAGCCGACACCTCCATCTAGCCTACACCCCCGGCGAAAACCTCTTTAACTTCCTTCGATGCTCCCGATACTTCGGGTCGTGCTCCCCCACCTCCCGCCAAAACTCCTCCGAATGGTCCATATGATTGAGATGCGCCAGCTCGTGAATTATCACATAATCCCGCAGCACTTCCGGCACCTTCATCAGCCCGATATTCAGCGATATCGTCCGGTTGCTCGAACAGCTCCCCCACCTCGTGTTCGCGTGCCCTAGCCGGCACTTTTCGTATTTGTAGCCATATTTCTTCGCCAAGAACTCCAGCCGATACGGCAGATACTCCTTCGCCTTCTTCGCCAAAATTTTCTTCTTCGCATCTCTTGCTCTCTGAGTCGCCGGGTCTTTGACCGGCAACTTTTCCCGTATCATCTCCCGATTTTCCTCGAGAAACTTCCGTATCGTCCGTTCGCGCGTCCAACTCGGCGCCGACACCGTCAGCCGCCCCGACGTCGAGACACTCACCCGTATCCCCCTCGACAGGGAATTATGCCGCACAATCACCTCCCCAAACCCAGGGTCCTCAATAATCATCTATTTTATCTGCATCAGCACATGCCGTAGCTGCGTCTCAAAGGTATGCTTACCCGACAACACAATCGGCTGCTCAAAATCGCTCGGCGCCTCTAGGCGATTTATCCCCTCGTCGTAGGCTTCCTTCGCCTTCGCTACCGACTTCGTCCGGAACTTCAGCCTCGTCCGTATCGTCCCGATGTCCGTCTGTATCCAAATCAGCGACGGCTCATAGCCCGCCCGCCGCAACACGCTCCGCAGTTCGTTCCGATTCGCCTCGGTATCCAGCCCCCCTTCGATAACCAACATCTGCCCCGTCTTCGCAATCTGCTCGACCAGGACCATCAGCATTTTCCTATCCAGCCCATATTGCGACGCCAGTTTCCCCAGGTCAAAATACGGTGCCTTGAAACGCTTTGCGAACTTCTCACAAAACGTCGTTTTCCCACTACATGGCGCGCCAAACACGAGAATAGCTCTCGCTTGCGCCGGCTTATTGCTATCTTTTCTCGAGCTATCACCTTCCATAATACCCCTATTGTAGCACACAACTTGAGCTTTTGCTACTTTTTTGTTATAATCTCTCCTATCTGGGTGTGGCGCAGTTGGTAGCGCGCGACTTTTGGGAAGTCGAGGTCGCAGGTTCAAGTCCTGTCACCCAGACCAGCCTCTCTGGGGCTATTTTTTGTCCCTCGCCACCGTCAGCTCCCCCCCGCCACCTCTCACACTGCCGAGCATCGTTACGGCTATTTTTTATCCTCCACCACTTCCGCTTCGATCACCTTCTTCGTCGCCTTCGCCCGCTTCACTATCCTTCCGACCCGCACATAACTACAGATAATCTCCCCCAGCCCAATTATCTCCGCCACCAATAGGATTACCCCCGCCACCTGTAGAAACGACACCCCGAAATCAAACGGATTAAACACGATAAACACCCCACACGCAATCGACAACGCCGCCACCACGACCGGCAACTTATAATCGCCATAATATTCCTTCATATTCACCGCCATCTGGAACTTAATAATATTCTCCACAATCAAAATCACCCCAATCACAATATAAAAAATACTAATAATTTGTTCTGTATGTGTGATAAAATACACCCCCGCCACAATCTCCAGCACCGCCAGCACCAAATCCATCCCCATTGCCTTCGTCTCGCTCCCCTTCTTTGCGTACTGATAAATATGCAGCCCCGCATCCACCAGCATCCCCACCCCCGCCGCAATCACCAAGATTTTCATCATCCCCTCTGGATTGCTAATCAACAGAATCGCGAAAATCACCAACACCAGCGACGCAATTATCGCTCGCAAGAAATATCCCCGTATCCCCGCCACTATTTTTTCTTCTATTTTACCCATTTTGCTCCTTTTTTCTATTTTATCACACTCACGCTTTTTTGCCACATTTCCCCCAAAACTCCCTCCAAACTCTCCAGAGAGCCAACAGGGGTCAAGCGAGCGCGCACGAAAGTTCCGACAATTTCACTCCAATACCCCCTCCGCATTCCGCATAATTTTCTCATACCACTCCCCCCCTATCAACTTCAAAATCTTCTTCTCCGCCTTCTCAAATTTCTTCGGATTTACCACCGCATCATCCAACTTTTTCACCTCCGTCCCGAGAAAATCGCAATATTTCCGCTCCAACATATACTCCATCAGCCTCTCCGCCCCTCGCCCGTTCAGCCCCAGCATCGTCCCATAGCCACATTGAAACATCGCCCCCGTCCCCGCCAGCTTGTTTACCCTCCGAAAATCCTCCTGTAGATACTCCGACCGCTCCGCCCCCGCCAATATCGGCACCCAATCCTTCTCCCGCAGCTCTATCAGCAATTTTTCCACCATCTCCAGCACCATCTTCCCCCGCTCCGGCAACCGAATTAAAATATACCTCTTCTCTAGCGGCACGATTTTTTGCTCCGCCACCAGCCTCTCTATCCCCCGACAGATAAACACCTCACTCCCCAGCGCCACCTTCACCTTCCGCCCGTCAAACCTCGCCGTCGTCTCTAGCCCCGACACCTGCTTCTGGTACTCCCCCGCCATCACCCGCTCGTCCATCTCCCTCGTCGGCACATATCTCGGCGTACACACCACCCTCGAGAAGCCCAGCTCCACCAGCCTCTTGAGCAGCACATAGCTCTCCTCTATACTTTCCACCTCATCCCTCGGCGCGACCAGAATATGCGCATTAAAATCAATCCGCTTACCCGTAAAACTGGTCGCTCTTTTACTCATTTATCTAATTATACCACGCCAAAAATCGCCCAAACTGGGCGATTTCCGCTAAACTAGGCGATTTCCGAGAAATCTCTATTCTTCCTTTTCGGCCTTTTTCTTCGCCTCGGCAGCGGCTTTTTTCGCCTTGTTGCCCAGCGCAGCTTTTCTTTCTTCGGCCTTCTTCGCTCGCGCGCGGAAGCGATCGACACGCCCCTCGGTATCGATAATCTTCTCCTCGCCCGTAAAGAACGGGTGGCTCTTCGAAGAAATCATCACCTTGACCAACGGATATTCTTTTCCGTCCGTCCATTTAATAGTCTCTTCGCTCTTCGCCGTAGACTTCGTCAAGAACGAAAACTTCGCCGCCTCGTCCATAAAGACGACAAAACGGTAATCTTTAGGATGTATTTCACTTTTACTCATAATCGTCCCGTATTATAACAAATTTTCTCAACCCTGTAAACCCCAAAAAAAAACGGGAGCCTCGTAAGGCTCCCAAAACTCAGTGCAACTCGTTCATTTCCATCTTCAAATCATCCATCATCCTCTTGTGCTCCATCGACACTACCTCACAAAGCTCGCTGTCCTCGTCGTCCACATCCTCGTGGAGCGTCAACTCATATTCCAGCTCCATCACTTCGTCTTCGAGTTCCTCGATTCGCTCATAGAGCTCATCCATCTCGCGGTAGGCCGCGCGCACTTCCTTTTTCGCCTCTTTGTAGTTCGTAATCAGGTCAATCAAGACCCCCTTCAGACAGGCATCGTATTTCAGCTTATTGCATCTCGCCAGCTCCAGAATGTAGTTGTACTTCAACTTCCCCTCCTCATTCTGAACCTTGACGACTCTTACTTCGCCATCTCTGGTTACTGCGCGAACGATTTTTGCACTAGTCAACATAAAGGTGCTCCCCCTTTTCAAAGATACCCCAAACAGGGCTCACCTTCTATTATACCAAATTTCACCCAAAAAGTCAATACTTTAGTAAAATCCCCTTGCTTTTTCTTAGGTTCCATGCTAAAATACCCCAGTAATAATTTTAACGAATCACCCGGGAGACGATTTCCTGACGAAACTCCCGGCGTAGGAAAGGAAATCATATGACCGTATCGGTTGATATGTCCGCCCTCTTCGAGGCTGGCGCCCACTTTGGCCACAAAACCAGTCGCTGGCACCCCAAGATGGCTCCCTATATCCACAGCAAGCGTGGAGACTACCATTTTATTAACCTTAACAAAACCGTCGAGGCTCTCGAAAAATTCCTCCCCGAAATTACCGACATCGCCAAAAGCGGCAAAAAAATCCTCTTCGTCGGCACCAAAAAACAGCTCAAAGACCTCGTCAAAACTTCCGCCGAATCCGTCGAGATGCCCTATGTTACCGTCCGCTGGGTCGGTGGCACCCTGACTAATGTCGAGACCGTCAACCGCCAGATTCGCAAACTCAAAGACCTCGAACGCCGCATGGCCTCTGGCGAACTCGAAGCCCGCTACTCCAAACTCGAAGTCCAGCGCTTCCAAGAGCAAATCGACCTCCTCAACGAGCGCTACGGCGGCATCAAAAACATGACCGAACAGCCCGCCGCTCTAATCGTTACCGACGCCATCCAGGACAAAAACGCAATCAAAGAGGCCAACACCCTCCACATCCCCGTTTACGCTATCGCCGATTCCAATGTTGACCCGTCCAACATCGACCATGTCATCCCCATGAACGACGACGCAATCAAAGCCGAAGAAATCGTCCTCGGTTACTTCGTCGAAGCTATCCGCGCCGGCCAAACTTCTACCACCCAGAAATAGAACATAAACTAACAATAATCTAAGGAGAGAAATGGCAGACATCTCTATCGAACAAATCAAAAAACTCAAAGAACTCTCTGGCGTTGGCCTTACTGACGCCAAAAACGCCCTCGTCGAGGCCAAAGGCGACTTCGATAAAGCCCTCGAGGCCATGCGCAAAAAAGGCCTGACCAAAGCCGAAAAGCGCGGCGACCGCGAAACTCGCGAAGGCCTTGTCGACTCCTACATCCACGACGGCCGCATCGGCGCTATCGTCGAAGTAAACTGCGAAACCTCCTTTGTCGCCAAAACCGATGAATTCCGCGACCTTGCCCACAAAATTGCCATGCAAGTTGCTTCGATGGCTCCGCTCTATGTCTCCCTCGATTCCATCCCCGAAGATGTTCGCGCCGCCAAGCTACAAGAACTCGAATCCAACTTCAAAGGCCCTGAAAACATGAAAGCCCAAATCCTCGAAGGACAAATCAAAAAATCCTTCTCCGACAAAGTTCTCTTGCTCCAGCCCTACATCCTCGACGATTCCAAAACCGTTGAGCAATACATCAAAGATTGCATCGCCAAAACCGGCGAAAACATCACCGTTCGCCAATTCAAGCGTATCGAGCTCGGCGTAACAGAGTAAAAACGGGACAAATTTCATAAAAATCCCCAAAAATAGCCCCAAACGGGCTATTTTTATTGACTTTTTAGCTTAAGTGTGATATAATAGAGGGATAGGCCCCAGATGCCTTTATTTTATCTGGAGAATCTTAACAGATAGGAGAAACTAGTATGAGAAATGCTTATTCGGCCTTCGACCTCTCTTCCTCGGACCTCCTGAATCTTCCGGAGGGTGGACTCCGCCTTTTCGCCACGAACGCCAAAATCCTGCGTCGTGACATCACCAAGCAAGAATTCACTTCTTGGCTCTATTCCACCCCCTGCCGGCCCGAAGCGAAGCAAATCCCGCTCTATGTGAGCCTCGATGGTAGCTATTTTCTAGTCCAGCGCTATCTTGATGGCGATCCGAATCTCATTTTCGCCTACCCCTCTTTCAGCGTCCCCTATATCCCTGGCCCCTATGGCGGCATTTTCCCCTTCTACGGCAACCAATTCCTCCGCCCCGCCGCCCAAAGCTCGCACCTCCAAAATCACCTTAGCGACTTCGACCTCTCCTCCGCGCGCTTTTTCGCCAAAGGATTCTCTTCCGATAATCCGCCGACCAACCAGCACAAAATCCTCTACCTCTGCGAGCCAAAAGACGCAACCTATTATCTCTCGACGATTGTCGAGCGCCTTTCCTGCCCCCAGCACGATTCCTTCGCCCATTCCTGGCGCCTCGATACGCCCGTCCCCCCAGCCGACCAGATCGGTTTCCAAGGTCTCAACGAAAGCCTCTATCGCAAACGCCTTTTCGAGGTTTTGAAACAGGAACAGCACGACATCCGTCTCGAAACCGACCCGGATTACGCCGACGCCGCTCGCAAAAAGCAGGAAAACGCCGAAAATGCCCTGCGCGAAGAAACCCATCTTATCCGCAGCTCTACCGCGCCAGTCCTCGACCGCTACCGCCTTCTCCTCGAGAGCTATAACCTCAATTTTCACCTCTGCCTCGATGTCAAGGCCAACTCCTCCGACTATTCAATTGATTATGTCGACCTCTTGATTACCGCTTGCGACGGCTACTACTATTCAACTCGTTTCAATCCAAAAGATACCAACTACGAGACTCTGCCCGAGGCCCTCGAGGCTCACCTCTCCGCCTATGTCCAGTCTCTCAATCACCGCGCCTCCGCAAACCAGTATCTCTCTCTAGCCGCCAAATCCATTAGCTCTAGCAGCGAAATCAACCGCTATCTCCTCGCGTCCTTGCCTTCTCGCCGCTAGTTTCCCCTATCTCCCTCTAGCCCCCTCGGGGGCTATTTTTATTTTCTACTTGCAAAAAATCCCAAAATATGCTAAAATCCCCTAGATATTACTAACCTAAGGAACAAAATGAGTCGTATCGGAAAACAACCTATCGATATTCCGGCAGGAGTGACAATTACGGTCGGCGACACGGAGATTACCGTCGCTGGACCGAAAGGTTCACTCAATGTCCCGGTCCAACAAAATACGAAAACTTCCGTCGAAGGCAACAAAATCGTCGTTACTCGTACGAACGACGAGCCTGAGTCTCGTGCTTGGCACGGCCTCCAACGCGCTTTGCTCGCCAACGCCGTTACTGGCGTCACCAAAGGTTTCGAGAAAAAACTCGAAATTAACGGCGTCGGCTTTCGCCTCTCTGGCGGTGGCAAGTCAATTGAGATGGCCCTTGGCTTTTCTCACCCCGTCAAATACACCGCGCCTGATGGCATCGAGCTAAAAGTCGATAAAATGACCGTTACCGTCCTCGGTATCGACAAACAAAAAGTCGGCCAAACAGCCGCCGAAATCAGAAGCCTGAAGAAACCCGAACCCTACAAAGGCAAAGGCATCAAATATATTGACGAAGTTATTCTTCGCAAGGCTGGAAAGGCAGGAAAGAAATAATGAAAGCTATCTATCGCGCTAACCGCACTCGTGCGAAAATCCACGGCACCGCTTCTCGCCCGCGCCTCTCGGTCCACATTAGCAATCTTCACATTACCGCCCAGCTTATCGACGACGACAAAGGTCTTACCCTCGCCTACGCTACTACCGTTGGCCAGAAAATGACCGGCTCGAAGTCCGAAAAAGCTGCCAAAATCGGTACCGAAATCGCCAAAGAAGCCAAGAAAAAGAAAATCACCACCGTCGTCTTCGATCGTGGTTCTAAACTCTATGCTGGCCGTATGTCTGCCCTTGCTGACGCCGCCAGAAAAGAAGGATTGGAGTTCTAATTATGCCAGAAGAAAAAGCTCCCAAAGTCGTCAACAAAGCCGGCACCCTAAAAATGACCGACCAAGTTGCCGCCACCAAAGAAACTCGCGACATGGGTGGTCGTCGCATGAACAACCGTCGTGGTCGCCGCGACCGCGTCAAAGCTGATGTCGCCCCGAAAGAATACGATCAGGTAACTATTTCCATCGACCGCGTTTCTCGTACCGTCGCCGGCGGTCGTCGCATGCGCTTCAAAGCCCTCGTCGCCATTGGCAACCACAAAAACAAAGTTGGTATCGGCGTTGCAAAAGGGAACGATGTTACCTCCGCCGTCGCCAAAGCTGAAGCCAAAGCCAAAAAATCCATGATTACCTTCAACATGGACGGCGAAACAATCTGCCACGAAGTCGAAACAAAAGTTACCGGCGCCGATGTCCTTATGAAACCGGCCGCCCCTGGTACCGGCATTATCGCCGGCGGCACCGTTCGCTCCATCATGGGTCTCACCGGTGTCAAAAACCTGATTTCGAAATCCTTCGGCTCGACCAACAAAGTCAACATCGCCTACGCGGTGATTGAAGGCCTAAAACAGCAAGTTCCTCGTTCCGAATGGACTACGACTTCTCACAAGAAGTCCGCGAAAAAGGAGACGAAATAATGAAGTACAACGAACTACAAGTTAACACCAATACTCGCCCTTCTCGCAAAGGTCGTGGTATTTCCGCCGGCCAAGGCAAAACCGCCGGCCGCGGCACCAAGGGCCAAAAATCCCGCACCGGCCATCGCAAAATGCCCGCCGGCTTCATGGGTGGCCAACGCGCTATCATGCAAGCTATCCCGAAGCTCAAAGGCTTCAAATCGCTGCACACCAAAGCCGAAGTCGTCTATACCGACACTCTCAATGAGCTGTCTGGTAATGTTGACAACTTCGTCCTCGCCGAGAAAAACCTCATTTCTTCGCCATATAGGAGCGTCAAGGTCATCACACGCGGCGAACTCAAGAGCAAAATCACCCTCGAGACCCAATTCGCCTCGAAATCCGCGATTTCCGCTCTCGAAAAAGCCGGCGGCAGCTTCAAAAAAGTCGCCGTCCCCGCCCGCGAAGCCAGAAAATCTGAAGCATAATCTTCAAAAAATAAACTTAAAAAGCCCCGCCTTACCCCGGGGCTTTTTGCTTGCGTTTTTTAGTAAAATATGATACAATATAAGTATCCTTCTGATTTTATCATTCGCCACACCTATACGGTGTTGCGATAATACAATCAGGAGGCGCACCTTATGGCTATCAACTACAACATTTCTTTTCTTCCGATTTTTTTCCTATTCCTCATTCTCGGCGCACTTCTCATTATTATGATTCAGAACAAAATAAATTCCCGCATCATCGACTCCATCACCCCGCTTGTTCTCATTGTCTTACCCGTTTGCCTCGCGACTGCTATTACTCTCTATCTCGACCACAAAATCATAAATCCCGACAATCTCATCATGCTCCCAGACTACCCAAAAAGTCATACAGAAACCGTCGATTTGTTTGCCTTCCCAGAAAGTGATGTCTATGTCTACCAAAGCGGCAAAAATTATTACTATGTCGCCAACAGAGAAGTCGCCACTCCCGACCCCGAGAAGGACCTTCTCACCACCGGCATCTGGAGTTGTTATTCCGATTCGGTAGAAATCATCATCGGCGACTACACGCCGAAGTTCCAAGAGGATGTTGAGATAAAATTATATGAGTATCGTCTCCCTCTCTGGGGGAATCTCTATCTGCGCGCCAACGGCGAAGCACACAATAGTTTTACCACTCACTACACTTTTTACCTCCCCGACGGCGCTCTCCAGCAAATCTCAGCCAAATAGCCAACCCAGCCTCGCCCATTAGCGAGGCTTTTTCTTCTTCTTTTTTCACTTTTTCTATGTTATTATAGATAGAGTAATTCATCCGAGGTTTACCATGCATTTCAAGACCATCTTCAAATCGTTCAAAAACAAAGACATGCTCAAACGCATCCTGACTATTCTCCTCATTATTGTTGCCTATCGCATCCTCGCCAACGTCCCCGTTCCTCTCGGCGAACCTACGACCTTCAAGTCCGCCATCGAGACCCTCTTGAACTCTTCCGATTTTGGTAGCTTCATCAACCTCATCTCTGGCGGTGGCCTGACTTCTTTCTCGATTATTCTCGTCGGTCTCTCCCCCTTCATCACCTCTAGTATCGTCGTCCAACTCCTCACCAAAGCCATCCCTTCCCTCGAAGAAATGTCCCAAGACGGCGAGACCGGCCGCCGCAAAATCAACCAATGGACCCGCATCATCTCCATCCCTCTCGCCATCATCCAGTCCATCGCCTACATGTACATCCTCTACCAGTCCGTCATCACCTCCAACGTCGCCCTCGCGACCGAGCCTTCGACCTTCGACTGGCTCGTCTCCATCACCGCCATGGTCGCCGGCTCCACCCTCCTCATGTGGTTCGGCGAGCTCATTACCGAGCAGGGAATCGGCAACGGCATCTCCACGATTATCTTCATCTCCATCGTCTCCCAACTTCCGCGCACCTTCGCCAACCTCGGCAACGCTCTCTTCAACACCTCCAACGGCACCCTTTCCGTCTTTGGCTTGTTCGACCTGCCCGTCGACCCGACGATTTTCTGGATTACGCTCGCCTATACTATCTCCTTGCTGGTAGTTATCTTTATCTTGATTAAGTTGAACGAGGCGCAACGTATTATTACGATTAACTACGCCAAGCGTGTTAGTGGTAATTCCGCCTACGGTGGCATTAAATCCATCTTGCCAATTAAACTCATCGCCGCCGGCGTCATCCCCGTCATCTTCGCCACCGCCTTCCTCTCTCTCCCCGCCCTCATCGGCCAAGTCATCCAGACCGTCGATGCCGGCAACGAATTCGGTGCCTCCCTCGTCAGCCTCTTCACCATGCCCAGCGCCAGCAACTTCTCCTCTCTCTACCCCGACGGTATCACCACCCAGTGGTTCTTCTATCCTGCCCTCTATTTCATCCTAGTCATTCTTTTCACCTATTTCTATACCGGTATCATCTTCAACACCAACGAAATCGCCGAGAACCTCCAAAAACAAGGCGCCTTCATCGAGGGTGTCCGCCCCGGCGCTTCCACCTCCAGATACCTCGGCAAGATTATCAACCGCCTCAATTTCTTCGGCGCCCTCGCTCTCGGCCTTATCGCCATGATTCCGTTCATTACTGATTATATTTTTATTTTGACCCTGGGCTATCCTCTCGGTCTCTCTATTTCGGGTACAGGTCTCCTCATCGTGGTTACGGTGGCCCTCGAAAACCTCCGTTCGCTCGATTCCCGCGCGCTAATGGTAACTTACGACGATTTCCAAAATGAGTCTATCGACTAGAACTCCGCGCACCTATCTTCCCAAAATCTTCTGGGGGATTATCCTCCTCGCTCTCGCCTTTTTCTTCGGCAAAACCGCCCTCTGGGAGAACGATTACTACGCCCGCATGGAGGGTTCCGAGCGCGCCGTCGCCACCAGCTCCCGCCCCGTCGAGGAAGAAGAAATCGACGAAACCGAACCCACCGAGGAAGAAGTCCTCAACTGGGCCGCCAATCTTCCCGCCAACTATCCCGCCTACATCACCATCGACCGCCTCGGCGTCGTTGGCCGCCAAATCGTCCCCCTCGGGATTAAGGAAAACGGCGAACTCGACACTCCTGCCAACCTCTACCAAGTCGGCTGGTACACCGGTTCCTCCGTCCCAGGCGGCGGCGGCACGCTCGTCCTCGACGGCCACAATGGTGGTCCTCGCGCCTTCGGCGTATTAAAGAATATGCCCGACATGGTCCCAGGCGACAAGATTTACATCGAAAACGCCTCCGGCGAGCATTTCACCTACGAAGTTTACGAAAACAAACTCGTCCCCCTTTCCGAAGCTAACGAATACATGCGCATCGCCTTCTCCTCTCCTGTCGCCGGCAAGGAGTCTCTCTCGATTATCACCTGCGCCGGCGAATGGTCTGAAGTCCAATACACCTTCCTCTCTCGCCAATTCCTCCGCGCCGTCCGCGTTGAATAGAGCGCGCAACAAATCGCCCAAAATACCCCCAAAACCCTCCAGAGAGCCAACAGAGGTGAAGCAAGCGCGCACGAAAGTTCCGACAAAATCCTTGACTATTATCGCTTTTTTTGCTATAATGGCACGGTAATTTATGGCTAGTCAAAAGGAAGTGATTAAACTCACCGGCAAAGTCGTTGAGGCTCTGCCTAATACCCAATTCCGGGTTGAACTCGAGAATGGCCATATTATCATTGCGCACATGAGCGGAAAAATGCGCAAAAACTTTATCCGTCTTGTGCCTGGTGATAAGGTAGAAGTAGAGCTTACCCCTTACGATCTCACAAAGGGTAGAATCAGCTTCCGCCTCAAAGATTGAGAGAAATACCGCTCATTTTCTCGACTATCTCCGGATTTTTCGCAATTACCGGAAAATCCTATTACTAACACTAATTAGGAAAGGATTTTTCTACACTATGAAGGTACGTGCCAGTGTGAAAAAAATCTCGCCTGATGACAAATTCGTTCGCCGCAAAGGCGTTCTCTACGTCATCAACAAGAAAAAACCTAAGAACAAGCAAAGGCAGGGTTAATATATGGCTAGAATTGCCAGTGTCGTCATCCCTTCCGAGAAACAAGTCTGGATTGCTCTGACTTATATCTACGGAATTGGTCGCACGACTTCCAAAGCCATCCTTGCGGAGGCCAAAATCGAGCCTACCACTCGGGTGAAAGATCTCACCGAGGCTGAAGAGCAAAAACTCAACGACATTATTTCCTCTAAATATTCCGTTGAAGGTGACCTCAGGCGCCTCGTAACCAACAACATCAAACGCCTCAAGGATATCAACTCCTACAAAGGCATCCGTCACAAGGCAAAATTGCCCGTCAACGGTCAGCGTACCCGCACGAACGCACGTACTCGCAAGGGCAAAGCTATCGCCGTTGGTGGCACTCAACCCAAAGCAGCCAGTAAGACTTAGAAAGGAGTAGAAGAAAATGACAGAAACAGTTAAATCCGAAGCTCCTGTGGTTGAAGCTCAAGCCACAAAATCCAAAGCCAAAAAGGGTAAAAGAATCGTCACTTCTGGCGAAGTTCATATCCAGGCCACCTTTAACAACACCATCATCAGCGTTTCCGACAAATCCGGTGGAGTTTTGTCCCAGTCTTCCGCTGGCGCCAACGGTTTCCGCGGTTCCAAAAAAGGCACCGCCTATGCCGCCCAAATCGCCTGCGAGAAAGCCTGCGATACCGCCAAAAAGGAACACGGCCTGAACAATGTTGATGTTTACGTCAAAGGTATCGGTCTCGGTCGCGACAGCGCCATTCGCGCCATCTCGGCCGCCGGCATTCGCATCGATTCTATTACCGATTTAACCCCTATCGCGCACGGTGGCGTTCGCCCTAAGGGGGAAAGGAAACCATAATGGCCCGCGATAAATCTCCTATTGTCAAACAATCTCGTCGCGAAGGCTACGCTCTTGCGCCCAAGGCTCACAAAGTCATGGCCAAAAAGACCGGCATCCCCGGTCAGCACGCCGATATGCGCGTTCGTGGCGGTAGCCTCTACCTCACCCAACTTCGCGAGAAGCAAAAGGTTCGCCGTCTCTACGGTCTCCTCGAGAAACAATTCGCCAAACTCATGTCCGAGGCCCAGCGTGCCGAAGGTCTGACCGGCGAAAACCTTCTTGAGTTCCTTGAGCGCCGCGCCGACAACGCCGTCTATCGCGCTGGTTTTGCGACCACTCGTCGCCAAGCTCGCCAGCTCGTCTCCCACGGCCACTTTACCCTCAACGGTCGCCGCATCGACATTCCTTCGGTTCGCTTGAACCCAGGCGACGTCCTCGAAGTCCGCGCCCGTTCCAAAAAATCCGAATACTTCAAAAATCTTCCCAACATCGTCGCCTCTTCCACCCAATCTCCCTTGAGCTGGCTCAAAGCCGATGCCAAGAAGATGAAAATCGAAGTCACCGGTTTGCCGAAGCGTGAAGAAGCCGAGGTGGGCATAAACGAACAATTAATCGTTGAGTATTACTCACGCTAACAAAAAGGAGAGAAACTATGACAACAAAAGCTATTAGCGAAGCCAACCTCGCCGAAGTCAAAGAACTCAGCCCGACAAGCGCCAAGTTTGTCATCAAACCTCTTTACTATGGCTACGGCAACACCCTTGGCAACTCTCTCCGTCGCGTTCTCTTGTCTTCCATCAAAGGCGCCGCTATTACCGCCTTTTCCATCGAAGGCACGACCCACGAATTCACCGCCATCAAGGGCGTTCGCGAAGACGTCGTCGATATTATGTTGAACCTGAAGAACATTCGCTTCAAGTGCCATACCGACGCGCCCGTCGAACTTTCCCTTGAAATCAAAGGTTCCGACCAGACTAGCGAGAAGGCTGGCGACAAACGCGTCGTTGCTGGCGACATCAAATTGCCCGCCGACGTCGAAATTTCCAACCCCAATCAAGTCATCTGCCACATCGACGACCCGGATTACACCTTGAAGATGCACTTCATCGTCGAGACTGGCCGCGGTTACCTTACCATCGAAAAAGCCGGCGCCGGCCGCCTTCATAGCGATATGATTGCCCTCGATGCCGTCTTCACCCCCGTTCTTCGTGTCCGCTACGAAGTCGAGAACACCCGTGTTGGCCAGGATACCAACCTCCAACAACTCACTCTCACGGTTGACACCGACGGGACGATCACCCCTCACGACGCCTTCAAAGAAGCCGCCGCGATTCTCGTGAACCAATACACCGCCCTCGCGGAAGATTGCGTTCTCGATCGCGTTCCTGCTCCAGGTGTCGCCGAGAAATCCGAGTCCAACGGCCCGAATCTTCCCATCGAAGAGCTCGGCTTTTCCGCCCGCACCGCCAACGCCCTCATCAACAACGACATCCACACCTTCGAGGAATTGAAGGCCCTCACGGATTCCGAGTTGAAAGAACTCAAAGGCTTTGGCTCCAAGGCACTCGAAGAAGTTAAAGAAAAAATAACGGAGTTATCAAACTAATATGCATCGCCACGGATACAAAGGCCGCAAATTTGGCCGCGAAACCGATCAGCGAAGAGCTCTCGTGCGTGGGCTGATGTGCTCCCTGATCAAATACCAATCTATCACTACTACTCTCGCTCGTGCGAAGGAAATCCGCCGCCCGACCGAGAAACTTATCACCCTTGCCAAAAAGGGCGACCTAGCCTCCCGCCGTCTCGTCATTTCTCGTCTCGGCGACCTCGAGACCGCCGACCTACTCGTCGATACCCTCGCCCCGCAAATTAAACGCGATTCTGGCTACCTCCGCATCGAGCACGCCGGTTTCCGCAAGGGCGACCACAGCGAAATGGCTACCATCTCCTTCGTCGACGATCTCGACCTTGAAAAATCCGCCGGAAAGGAGTCCAACTAATGAAAACTTATTCCCAAAAATCCTCCGAGATTAGCCGCGAGTGGTATCTTATCGACGCTTCGACCCTGCCTCTCGGCAAACTCGCCGTCGTCATCGCCGACAAATTGATGGGCAAAAGCAAAGTCACCTACACTCCTCATATCGACAACGGTGACTATGTCGTCGTCATCAACGCCAAGAAGCTCGTCGTCACTGGCAACAAGCTCGAAGCCAAAAAATACTACCACCACAGCGGTTTCCCAGGCGGTCTAAAAGAACTCTCCCTCCAGGAAGTTCTCGAAAAAGATCCCGCCCTCGCCATCCGCGAGGCTGTCAAGGGTATGCTCCCGAAGAACAAACTTTCCGCCGACCGTCTTGCGCGTCTCCGCATTTTCGACGGCGCCGAGCACGCCCACACCGCCCAAACCCCAAAGGAGATTAAATAATGCCTACAAAGTCCTACACCTACGGTCTTGGCCGTCGCAAATCCGCGACTGCTCGCGCCCGCCTCACGAAGGGCAAGGGCAACATCACCATCAACAACAAGCCTGCGCTTGAGTATCTCTCCGGAGATAAAACCAAGCTCGCCGAAATCACCGACCCGCTCGCTCTCACCCAGAAGCAAAAAGACTTCGATGTTTCCATCGTCGTCCGCGGCGGTGGTCTCGCCGGCCAAGTTGATGCGATTAAACTTGCCATTTCCAAGGCTCTCACGACCGAATTCCCGGATCTTCGCCCTGTGCTAAAGAAAGCCGGCTTCGTCAAACGCGATCCTCGCGAAAAAGAGCGCAAAAAATACGGCCTCCGTTCCGCCCGCAAAAAGGAACAGTTCTCGAAGCGTTAGCTTCCAAAAACACCCCGCGAGGGGTGTTTTTTTGATGAGCGAAAACGTCTCTGGTGGCCGAACCGTTCGTTTTTCCCGAACATGTCGAGGTCCCCAGTTAAAATTCACAACGTTCACGTTCCGAGCGAATGGGCCTCTGGCCCAGGTTCGCGAGGACCGACTGATACGTTGTAAATTTTAACATGGCGGACGGAGGCCGTTTGGGA
>JAFRGO010000006.1 GCA_017433765.1 Candidatus Saccharimonadota bacterium | reverse complement strand
CACACTTCGTAAAATCCGTATATTTTCCATTTTGTAGCCAATCGCCCTCCCAACCATCATTCCAACCCTCGGCCAACACACCGTCCATTCCTAGCTTCTTCGCCTCGCGAATATAATCTAACGTGTTCTCCGTCGAAGCCCCGTGCCTCTCTCCTTGCGCCCAAGTCCACTCGCCCACATACATCGCCCACCAAATCCCGATAAACTTTATCGGCTTCACCCAAGAAAAATCTTCTCTCGGCGCGTCGTTTAGATTCAATACAATGCGGTTTTTTACGAGATCCGTCGCCCTCGCTCCGAGCATAACCACCCTCCACGGCGTGTTGAACGGCAACTCCACATAAGCCTTCATCCCGTCGCTCAGCGGGCAAATATCCGACTTTAGCGCTCCCCATTCGTCGATTTTTAGCGTCATTTCGCCATAATTATAGAGCGCTGCCTCGTGTATCGAAGCATACACCCCGTTCGTCGTCTTTATCGTCAGCGGCGTATGCACCGGCTCGTTCAACTCAAAAATCGCCCTCTTTGTATAATTATATTCATATCTATCCGGCTGGTTCGCTGGGATACTATAGGCCATTCCGCGAGAGTCAAAGTTAAACTCTGTCAGCTCGTCCGCAATCGCAATTCTCGAAAAACTCGGTTGTGGCGGTATCTCGTAGCGAAAACCAATTCCGTCATCAAACACCCGAAATCGTATCGTAAACATCCTCCTCTCGCCACTATTTTCCGCGAGATAGAAAACTTTTTCGTTGTAATTATTTCGTATTTCTCTTTCTTCTCCCCAGACCGTTTCCCATTTTTCGTCAACGCGCTTCGTCCCCATTCGGACTAGCGACAGCCCCTCCCCAAAACCTCTCGTCCCGCGTATTCCTATCCCCAGTCTCGATTCCTTGACGACAACTTTCCCGTCAAAATTCAAAGTATAACTAATATGTCCTTGCTTGAGGATAAACTTCGCAATCACTCTCCCGTTTGGCGAGATAATATATTCTTCCGCGCTCTTCGCCGGGTGCAAAAAATACGCCAATCTCTGCAAAAAGGAAGCCCGACTTTTTACCATAACTATATTATATCACACCGCCTAGAAGTTAGCGAAATACTGCGACCAATAAGTTCGATATTGTGAATCGCGGTCAAACACAAATCCGACTGACAACTTCGTAAAATTCGGGTTCAAAATATTCGCCTTGTGTGACTCCGAATTCATCCACGCCGCCACCACCGTTTCCGGATCCACCGCCGAATTTCCTGCCATCAAATTCTCCCCCTCGAAATAATTTCCACCGTCGCTCGGTTCAACACAAGTCGTGCTCCAACTCCTTCCGTCGGGCCTCGTGTGTGAGTAGCTAATCTCGAGTTCCTTCGCGCGTATCATCGCCGCCTCGGCGCAAGATTCTCCCCACGTCAACTTGTCTAGTCCATTCTTCACCCTCTCCTGATTTACTAGCGCCAAAACTCTATACTTCCATTCCTCCGCCGGCGCTTCAATCACCGTCACCGTCAAACTATCGTGTCTCAGGCCGTCGTAGGTTCCCGCCGTAATTACCGTCGTCCCCGTCCCATTGATAATCGGAAATCTACAAACATCACTCGAATATCCTAGCCAAGTTCTTGCCGACGAATAAAATCCCGAAATCACTTCCGCATTGCTCGTTTGCCAATACATCGCTCCAATATTCGTCAGCCCTCCGCCTACGCAAATGTCAAAATTCGCCGTTTCATACATCGTAATCGCGTCCTCATTCCACAGTTCGCCGTTCGCTACCGGTTTCGTGTCCGTCCCAGAATTCGCGGTCAGCGCCGTGGTGTATTTTTTCTGCACTTCCGTCAACTTTGTTTCCGCCGTCCCCTCCGCTTCGATTAAGCTAGTCTGCTCAATCTTGTCTTTTGTCTCGTCGCTTCTCTGCGAAACTACCGTAAATTCAATCCCCCCGTTCAGTCCAATCGCCCCCGCAATCAAAATCCCCGCAATCAGCACCGCCGCCGCATTCAACGACAACAATATTTTTATTCTAGTTTGTCGTAGGCTCGCCGCTGTCATCTATTTTCTCGTTCGACTTTTAGGGTTTAACACTAGCGCCGTCAGATTTACCGCAAACTCAATCTGCGCTTCTTCTTTTCTCGACAAACTCTCAACCCCAAAACTCCTCTTCCCGAAAATGACTTGCCCGAACTGTCTGCCCTTGTCGTCAAACAGCGCCGCAATCGCCTCCACTCCATTCTGCTCCAGTTCGTCCTTCGTCTTCTCGTCAACTTCCTGCCAAATTCCTTTTTCTGGCGCGCCTAAATCCGCCGCCTTCTCTAGCAGCTTCGAAGAAATCCCAATATTCCCCGACCCGTAGAGCTTCCCGTTTATTAAGAATCCAATGTAATCATAATGTAAATGGTCGGCCAAAAATCCCGCTAGCTCCTTCGCATCGACTTTTTCGCCGATCAACTTATTCAATTTCCGCGAAATATACCCGATATTTATCTGGTTTATCATAATCATCGACTGCATAAACGAAACTATTTCTAGTGCCGCCGGCGTCAAACAAAGTACAATCGCCGTCATAATCAAATTCAACAGCAACACTGGCCACGACGGATTCGGAATCTTAAACAGCGCCATAAATACAAGATAAAATATTACCAAATACAATACTATCCCAAACACCGTGAAGATAATCAACGACAAAACTTTCATCCATCTCGAAGATAACACGATTACCCTATACCTCACGACCGAATAATAATACGCCAACACCAACACGCTCAACGACATTGGTCCCACCCAAATAAACTCCGGCACACTCGACAATAATATCAAATCAAACACCAACGCGAGCAAACCACAAATCGACGTCCCGATGTAAAAAATCTTCAAGCCATTCTTGCGATTCTTGTTCGCGGTTTTCTTGATTGTCTTGAGCAAAAACCCAGAAAACGTCAGCGTATTTATCGTATAATACACCATCAAGAAATAATAATACCAACCCTTGACGACTTCGATTCGATTCATCTTCTCGTTCAAATCAATCTCGGAATAAAACAGCTCCGGATGTAGTGCCAACGTCCCCACTACAAACACACCGACCAGCGAAAGTATTGCCAGACTCGCCCGCCCCCACTTATAATTCCAGCCACAATAGCCGAGAATCCCAATATCCGCCAAGGTAATCCCGGCGATAATCCCCACGATTAAAACTTTCGCCGTCTCGGCTTCGCCCATTCCGAGCGCCATAAACCAAGCAATCGACCCGCCCCAGAGCGCCAAGCCTAATGTAAGGACCGACAACCACACAGCATTACTTCTATCACGTTTTTTGCTTCCGACTAGCGTCGTAATTCCCGACAAAATCGTCAACACAGCCACCGCCACCATCAGCGTGATGATTAACTGCATAAAACCTCCTTACAATTACAGTAATGTTTACTCCATTATAGCACATTTTTTCGCCATAAAGAAAACCGCCCATAAAATGGGCGGTCAGATTGGAAAGGGGGTTTACATATTTTTCAGCTTTTGGAGGTCAATTTTTCCTGATGCCATTACGGGCAAGCTATCGAGAAAAGTGATTTCCGCCGGAAGCTGAAATTCTTTCAACATTCCGTCGCGCAATTTCGCCATGATTTCTTCGCCGAGTTCCGTGCTTGCTACGGTGTCGGGCGTCAATACGATGAAGGCTTTGCCAATTTCGTATTCGTCCTTGCCGGGCGCCGACACGACAGCAACTTGTTTGACGAAGGGGAACTTTTGGATAGTCTTTTCTACCATTTCGCAAGACACCTTATCGGTCGAGCCGAAGGGATGATAAAACCTCTTCAGTCTTCCGTAGTAGTGGACATAGCCATCCTCGTCGAGCGACACATAGTCGCCGGTCCGGAAGAATTTTCCTCCGCGGAAGTCGATAAAGGCCTGTTTGGTCGCTTCGGGCTTGTTGAGATATCCTTGGCAAAGCGACGCAGAATTGACGAGCAGCTCGCCCTTTTCGCCATATCTCACTTCATCCATTTTGTCATCGACAATCACGAATTCTGGTCCATAGTAGAAAATCCCGCTCGTCCCAGGACGGTGTTCGACTTGATCGCTCGCTGTTCCGATGCCGAGACCTTCCCCGAAACCATAGTTGTTCATTACCTTGGCCTTCGAGTTGTGCGCCTCGAAAAACTTTTTCGCTTCCGGATAGAGCGCTTCTGGCGTCTCCAGCCCAGAGCTATAAAAGCCCTTCAATGCCGACAAGTCAGCGTCCTTTGGCGTCAGTTGCATGAACGCCTGCAGCAGCATCGGCGTGCCAAAGATATAGGTCGCATCATAACTATAATACTTCGCTATATCTTCCGGCTTTGCTCCGTTGACATAGACCACTTCCATGCCCCAGATAATCGGCAAAAATCCTGTCATGAACCCAAACGGCATTCTCGCCGAGAGAATCGTCATCAACCTCCGGTTTTTGAAGTTATGGTTGTCGATGCCGGTCGAATATAGCGAATAAATCATCGCCGCATAAATCGCCGCGTTTGTGAACGGCAAAATCTTCGGCTCCGAAGTCGATCCGCTCGTCTGGAGAAAAATCAAGGGTTTGTCGCAAAAACGGTATTTTTCCAGAGACTTTTTCAGGATTCTTCCGGTTTCCAGTTGAGAAAAGAAAACTGCGCTCGGTGCTCTCACGTTATCCACTTCGAGGATTTCATCGTGGTAAAACAGGAGAATATTCCCCAACTTTCTTGCCTCATCAAGTAATTTTTTCTTGTCGTCAAGAAAATTAAGGAAAAACACTTGTATCGCAATCGCGTTCGCCCCCATGACTATTTCTACTAGTCTATGCGAGTTCGGCATCGCCACCGCGATACTGGAAATTCCCGGCCGCAGGCCGTGGCTGATCAGCCATCTTGCGTATTCGAGCGCCCCAGAATAAATCTGTTCCCGTTCCCATTCGCCGTATTCATCGAGCACCGAAGGCAAATTCATCATACCTTCGGTCATCGTCTCTAGCATTTTCAGCATCGAGCACGGCTGGATCATCGGTCGCAAGATTTCTTTCGGGACACCCTTGAGGTGCGTCTTGTCGATAGAGGGGTATCCAGTTCTTACTTTGGTCTTCTCCAAAGCATATCACCACCTTTTGTAAAATTTTTCCAATCTGTAAATGTGCGTTAAGCCCCTATAAATTATAGCATTTTTTCTCGAGAATATCAACTACATCCGGCCGCGCGGCTGCCCCTGTCCGCCCATCCCCGGCATCATACCCTGTCCTCCACTCCCGACCGTCGTCGTCTTCTGGCTCGTCGTGAAGCTCTCATATTCGACACCGTTGACATATATAATATATGTCTCGTTGGCGCTAAACTTCTCGCTCCCTACCGCTATATGCTGAAAAGTCTTCGCCGAAGTATAGCTCACGATGGTCTCGCCGGCACTATTTTTTATCTCTACCTTCGTCCCCGCCACTTGCGTTGTCGAGAAGAAAATGCTCGCCGAATAACCCGCCGAATCGTTGCTAAACGCCGTCGCCATTCCGCTCGCGCCCGCCGCCACCAGCGTTCCGCCCGAGTAATAGAATCCTCTTTCCGCGTCCAGCGCTCCGTTCCCCGCATTTGTCGGCCCATCGACCACCACCGTCCCACCGTTCATATACGCCAAATAATTCGAGTCCAGTCCGTCCCCGCCCGCGTTGATATAAATATTCCCGCCGTTGATAGTGAGTACCATACTTTCGTCCACGACCGAAAATCCTTGCGCGCCCGGCCGGTTCATCGCCGAACTATCGTTCCCGCCTGCCACGTTTATCCCGTCGTCGCTCGCCACTATCGCAATCTCGCCCCCGTTTATCGTCACGATTCCGCCCTCGATTCCTTCGTAGCTCTTCGCGATATCGATTTTTCCGTCGTTGATTTGTAGTAGCGTCGTCGCGTGTATTCCGTCGTCTCCGGCGCTGATCGCGATTTCTCCGCCTTCGATTAGCACAAAGCCTTTCGTCGTATCCGTATCGTTCGTCGATTTTATTCCATCCATTTTCGCGCTAATCTCTATCGTTCCGCCCACGATATGCACCGAGTCTTTCCCTCGAATTCCGTCGTCTGCCGCACTAATTACTATCTCTCCGCTCCGTATCGTGAGGTCATCTTTCCCCACAATCGCGTCCTGATAATTTGCTACGACTTCCAGCTTCCCGCTCCCAGTGAAGCTAATATCGCTCTTGCTAAAAATCGCCCCCTCGACTTCTGCCGCGCTATATTCCGTCGCATAACTTTTTCCGTCTTCGAGATAATTTTCGCTCCCCTCCGCCGTCTCGACGACCACCTCGCCCGCGCTTTTGACATAAATCGCCGGCCCGCTCGAATTTTTTATTGACACATTATTGAGCACGAGCTTCACGTCGTCATCTCCCGCCTCGACCGTGAGCATCCCGTCGCTGATTTCCCCCGAAAGATAATACACCCCGCCCCGTTTTATCGTGTAACTCTCTGTCAGCTCAGCCGTATATTCGTTCAACTTCTCCCAATTCGTATTCAAATCCCCATTATCGACCGCTATCGTCTCCGCGCTCGTCGCGACCTGCGCCTTCTCGCTCGCGATTTTATTGATTACTACTCCCGCCACCCCAGCGACCAGCAATAGAGCTACTACTCCCGCCACCGTCCAATTTTTATTCCAGCCACCCGTATTTTTCGCCGAACTCATCTCCGCCTCCTCCTTTGCCGAATTTACATTTTCCACTAAACTATTTTCCTCGACAGTTTCGCCTGTCGCGGCCATCTTCTTTTCTTCTTCCATTAAATCTCCTTTTCTTCGTCCCCCGTCGAGAGTAGAACTTGCAAGTTACAATTCTTTACGCGCAGTGCGTCGAGAAACTCCTTCTCGCTCGCTCCCTTCTTGAGGGTGACGTAGTAAGATATTTTATACAGACTCCCCATATTAACCGTCTTGGTCTTTAGCAACCTGTGCGCCGAAGTATATTTCTCGAACTCCTTCTCAAACGCGTTCGTATAGTCCAGGTCTTCCGGCACCGTAATTTTCAAAATCTGCTCCGTCTTCGACCCGTCAAAAATTTTCACCTTATGATAAATCATCATCAGCCCCGCCACTATCGCAGTAAACACCACCGCGAAAAACACGTGCCCCATCCCCAGCGCTAGGCCAATCGCCATCGCGAAGAACACCGACAGCAGCTCCTTCGCGCTCCCAGGCAGGGAACGAAACCGCACCAGCGAGAACGCCCCCAAAATCGCAATCGACGTCCCGAGGCTCCCGTTGATCATAATCATCACCACCGCCACCAGAATCGGCAGAATCGCCAGCGTCACTAGAAAATCTTTCGAGCATCTCGTCGTCCACTTGTGTGTCAGCGCAATCGCCGCCCCCAGCACGATCCCCACCCCCGCCACGACCAGCATCGTCCCCACGTCCAGCCCGCTCGCCGTCGAATCAAATATCGTATTAAACATTTTTTACTCCTTTACTTTTAACTTTTTGATAGATTTTTCCATATTTCGAAAACGGCCTTGGATAGATTTTTTCCTCGCTCATCGCCTTCACGAGCCACAGTGGCAGCCCCTTCGTCGTCTTCACCTCGAGGATAATATTTTTCTCCTTCGAGTCCTCCGCCCCAGGCGGCCCGTCGAAGAACTCCTCACAATCGTCATTTTTCTCCAGCCGCAAATCCTCGAATCTATAGCGCAAATTCGTGTCGAAGGTCAGCCTGAGATTCTCGTCCTCCGCCCCCTGATAACTCTCCCGCTCGCAAGAAATATACGCCCGTGGCTCGAGCTGGAGATATTTATATATATAATCTATCTCCCTCGCGACCTGTACGTCCGTCCTCGCCTCGACCTTCCGCCGCGCTATCTCTTCCAGCCCCGCCCTCCCCTCGGCATAGTCATAATAATCCTTGAGCAGCAGCTCGAATCTCCGCTTATATCCGTCCTTTTCTCGCCCCACCTTCCGCTTCATCTTCATCTCGAAAAATAT
Organism: Candidatus Saccharimonadota bacterium; assembly: GCA_017433765.1. Lineage (GTDB taxonomy): Bacteria > Patescibacteriota > Saccharimonadia > Saccharimonadales > Saccharimonadaceae > Nanosyncoccus. The sequence goes on along the minus strand of JAFRGO010000006.1, from coordinate 67,423 downwards.
ATAATCTTCCATCTCCGGCACCCCATACGCCCGTATTCGCACCTTTTCCTTGAAATTCGGCTTCTCTATCGAGTTGATAATCAAATCATCATTTTTCGTATCAAAATACACGCTCCCGACCGTCGCCTTGTAATATTTATTATGCACCAGATTTTCTCCGCACTTTTTCAGCAAATTCCGTTGCTGCTCCTTCGAGATGAGATACTTTTTCTCGGAGCGTTTAAATATTTCCATAACCTAATTATAGCCCAGAAGCTTAAAAAAATCCTTAATTTCTGCCCGCAAACTCGGACTATTCCATAAAAAATCCCCGGATTTTCCGGGGTTAGGCGACTTCTTTGCGCAGTATTGAGGCCAGACAAACCCCCATCAACACTCCCAAAGAGTCAATCAGTACGTCCGTCACCGTCCCATATCTTCCTGCCACCAAGATTTGGTGCGCCTCGTCGAACATCGCGTAAATCACCGAGACAAAAAACGCGATTTTCTCCGCTTTCTTCGGCGTATATGGCCAAAGCGCCCAATTCATCGTCCCGCCCAGGGCGGTATAGATAGAAAGATGCGCGATTTTTCGCACGACATACTGTTTCACGCCGTAATCTAGCGCGCTAAACAACCCGATTTTCTCGAATAAAATCACGAAAAATCCAGATTGCACCGCCGATACGGCTCCAGTCGTCGCCGAAAACCAATAGATAGCGACCGCGACAGCAAAAGGTACAACTAGCCTCATATTTCACCCCCTAAACAAGGCTATCCTCTCATTATAGCACACTTCGCGAAAAAAGTCAAGCTTATCTCTTCCATATCTCTGTTTCGCCTCTATTTTTGCGCTGCTTCTCCTCTGTCCGCCGCCCATCCTCGCTACTGCTACTTTATTTTATTTTTTCTATATTTTTTTCCATTTTCCAAAACTTTTATGCTATAATTTTTCTATGAAGCGCAATATTCTTATTACTATCGCCTTATTACTCGTGTCCATTCTCTTCACCATCTCCCTCGCCGTCGTTGATGTCCAGCCCGTCGGTCTCCTCGGGACGAACCTCGGCTTCGCCGGCTTCAACACCTCCGTCGCCGCCCTTATCGGGTCTAATCTTTCTCTCTATACAGCCTCCTCTCTCCTCGGCTATATCGTCCTCGTTTTCGTCGCCCTCTTTGTCTGCTACGCCCTCTACCAGCTCATCTCCCGCAAATCTTTCTCCGCCCTCGATTCCGAGCTCATCCTCCTCGGTGGCTTTTTTCTCGTCGTTGGGCTGATATATATTATATTCACGAAGATTTCCCTGAACTACCGTCCGATTTTCATCGACGGCGCCATGGAATACTCCTTCCCCTCATCCCACGTCCTCCTCGCGCTGACCGTTCCGCTCGCCTCGATTATGGTGCTCCAGTTCCACTTCCGCGCCAAGTCCTATCGCACTTTCGTCACCGCCGTCTCGATTTTTGCGATTGTTCTCTCTGTCGCGGTCGTCGTCTTGCGCACGCTATCTGGTGTCCACTGGGCGACCGACATTATTGGGAGCTTCTTGTATGCCGGCACGCTACTGATGGCGCTTTATACGGGGCTAAAGGCTCTTCGTCCGCGCCAGAAGAAGCATATCCGTGCCCAACGTCTCTCTGGTCTGACTCCGGGCGAACGTAACGCCCGTCGCGAGGCCGAGCGCGCCCGCTCCTCCAAGTCCGCCACCGCTCTTCACGGCCGTGGAGCTGTCACTAAAAACACAGAAACCAGACCCGCATCGACCGCAAAGCCCGCGCCGGCTACTTCCAAATCTCCTGTCTCTAGAACCCCTGCCTCTAGACCTTCCGCGCCCAAGCCAAGCGCTTCCGAACTTCCTGCCGCTAGGACTGCCATATCTAGACCTTCGGCTCCCGAACCTCCCGCCCCCGAGTTCAAAATCAAACCCCGCCGCCGCATAATTCAATAATTGCCCCAGGAAGGATTCGCCGCCAAGGAGGAGCAGAAAAAGCTTGCTTTTTCTGGCCGACGACGCAGGCGTCTAGAATCCTCGGCTAGGCAGAGCCTAGCCGATAATAAAATATACCCCCCAAGAGGGGGTATATTTTATTATTCGCTCTAGCTTGGCTGGAGCGGAAGGATTCGAACCCTCGCATGGTGGGACCAGAACCCACCGCCTTACCACTTGGCGACGCTCCAAAGCTCTCTCATTTTACCACATTTCCTCCAAAAAATCTACTGTTTCCGCAGAAAACTTCTTGTGTTATAATAATAAGCATAAAGATTTTTTATGGAGCAATTGCCGAACTATCATCGTTTGAATAGTATCGAGGACGTTGACGAATTTTATTCCGCGATTTCTCGCTCCCGTTTTGTGAAGAAACTCTCCGACGCTCGCCCCTATACTTATTGGACTATCGAACTCTACGACCAGAAAAACGGCATCCGTGGTGGTGGCGGCCTCGGTATCCTCGCCGCCGACACCCGTCGTGTCGCCGAGCAGCTCCACGTCCCCTTCGTCCTCCTGACCCCCTTCTATCCCCGCGAGTCGCACCAAGTCCCCAACTCCGACGGCCGCGGCTTCCATACTGAGCTCACCCCTGTCGATTACCGCGACTTCGGCTTCCATTTTATCGACTCCGTCTTCGTCAAATGCTGCGGCAACCTCTGCAAACTCGACGTTATCGAAAAGGTCCTAGGCACGACCCGCATCCTCTCCGTCACCGAGCCGAATTTTGGCGAACTCTACTCTGGCCTCTCCGGTGCCGACCATCGCCTCTACCAAGAAATCTCCCTCGGCTTTGGCGGCTACCAAGCTTTGAAACTCATCGGCAAAAAGCCCGCCCTCATCCAGCTCAACGAAGTCGCCACCTTCTTTGCCGCCCTCGCCCGTCTCGACGAGCTCGCCAGCTCCGGCATGGACTTCTACGAAGCCGTCGTCTATACCCGCAAGCACACCCTTTACACGAACCACACTCTCGTCCAGGCCGCCGAAGCCAACTTTAGCTACGACCAATTCGAGCGCTTCGTCTTTCCCAATCTCCGCTCTCGTGCCGTTCGCAAATGGCTCAGCGACAAATTCACCGACGGTCACATCCGCCTCAGCTCCGTCGCCATCGAAATCGCCGAACTTCGCTCCGGCGTCAGCAAACTCCACGCCCGCGTCGCCGACTACCGCGACATCAACGGCGAAAAAGTCCGCTTTAGCGCCGTCACCAACGGCATCGACCTCCGCACCTGGCTCCTCCCCGAGATTTATAATTATTACCACAACGAAAAAATCCTCGACCGCTTCGACATGCCTGCGAAGAATTTCGTAAAAAAGCTCGAAATCCTCGACGCCGCCACCATCCGCGCGCTGAAGGCAAAGGGTCGCGCCCAGCTCAATGACGTCCTCTCTCGCCGCACCGACCAATACGGCCGCCACCTCTACTTCACCGACCGCGAATTCATCTTCGACTTCAAACGCCGTTTCGTTGACTATAAACGCCCCTGGCTCCCCTTCTCCGACCCAGTTCGCCTCCGCCGCATTCTCGAAGATTCCCGCGCCCACTACATCTTCGCCGGCCGCGTCCACGAAGGCGACTCCACTATGTACTCCCGCCTCACCTCCATCCTCTCCCTCGTCGATGCCGACCCCTTCCTCCGCACCCACGTCCACTATCTCCCCGATTACGACGAAGAACTCGCCTACGCCCTCTCTGTCGGTTCCAACGCCTCGATCAACATCCCCATCGTTGGTCTCGAAGCCTGCGGCACTAGCTGGGAAAAAGACATCGCCAACTTCGACTTCCTCATCTCCACCCACGACGGCGGTGTTGCCGACGCCCCCGCCGACTCCTACTTCAACGTCTCCGGCTCGACCGAAGCCGAAGAAGTCGAGTCCCTCTACTCCCGTATGTCCGAGGCTGCTGTCGCCTGGAACAGTGATTTCGACCTCGAATTTTACATGAAAAAACAACTCGCGAACTATCTCCCCGTCATCTCCGGCTCCCGCATGCTCCGCGACTACCTCATTCTTCTGTTTAGCTAATCTCCCTCTTTACAAACCCTTGCTTTTTTGCTAAACTATTGACAAGTCGTTTAGACTTTTTTTGATGTAAAAAGGAGCATATGGCAAACATCACCAAAATCAAAGCCCAGGATTCAGGCGCCCCCAAAAATCCCGAAAAATCCGTAACCCCCGAAAAACCTAAAAAATCCAAAGAGAACAAGAAATCCAAAAAACCCTTCCTTCTCTTCCGCCCCTTCGTCGCCCTCGGTCGCTATCTTCGTGACTCCTGGCGCGAAATCCGCCAAGTCCGCTGGCCCTCCCGCAAGGCTACCTGGAAAATGTTCTTTGCCGTCCTTATCTATACCGCTCTTTTCATCGCTCTGGTCACCTTGCTCGACCTGTTCTTTAGCTGGTTATTTAACACAATTATTCTATAAGGAGAGAATATGGCAGTAAACCGTTATGACGACACCCGCGCTTGGTACGCTATCAGCACCTACAGCGGCTATGAAGACAAAGTCGCCGACTCTATCAAACAACGCCTTGACAACGCCGAGTTGAAAGGCAAGATTTTTGACGCCATCGTCCCGAAAGAAAAGCAAATCGAGATTAAAAATGGCAAACGCAAAATCGTCGATAAAAAGATTTTCCAGGGCTACGTCCTCGTCGAGATGAGCCTCTCTGACGAAACTTGGTACATCATCCGCAACACCCCAGGCGTGACCGGCTTCATCGGCAACGGCACCCAACCTACCCCCGTCTCCGAGAAAGAAATCGCCAAGATTAAAAAGCGCATGGGCGTTGAAGACCCGAAATATTCCATGCACTACGAAGTCGGCGAAGTCGTTTCCATCTCCGACGGCCCCTTCAAGGGCTTCGACGGCACGATTTCCGAAATCGACCAAGCCAAGGGCAAGCTAAAAGTCATGGTCTCCATGTTCGGCCGCGAAACCCCTGTCGAGCTCGACGCTCTCCAGGTAAAACAGCTCTAATTTTCGCCATTTTTTCGGAACTTTCTTCCGCGCTCCCATCACCCCTGTTGGCTCTCTGGAGCAAAAACCCCGCTAAAATCGCATAAATCCTATAAAATCCCTCTCTTGTATTTTTCGGAAAAATGTGCTAAAATAACCCCGTTACGCACGACTACTAAATAAATCAGGAAAAGCTATGGCCCAAAAACAAGTTATCGGCAATCTCAAACTTCGCATCCCTGGCGGCAAAGCTACCGCCGGCCCACCGGTTGGTTCGACTCTCGGCCAATGGGGTCTCAATATGATGGACTTCATCAACCCCTTCAACGAGAAGACGAAGGAATATATGGGCAAAAACGTCATCGTCCATATCAAGGTTTACGAAGACCGCACCTTCGACTGGGTCTGTCTCGGCCAGCCCGTTGACGACCTCATCCGCGAAGCGATTAAAATCGAAAAAGGCTCCGGCAAACCGAACCTCGACAAGGTCGGCAAAATCACCCGCGCCCAACTCGAAGAAATCGCCAATAAAAAGATGGATCAACTCAACGCCATCGACCTCGACGGCGCCGTCAAAATCGTCGCTGGCACTGCCCGCTCTATGGGCGTCGAAGTTGTTGACTAACAGGGAACTATCCCCGATTGCGACAATCAAATGAAAATACCTCTTGACAAAAGGGGTATTTTTTGATATAATAGACACATATACTATACCTAGTTGGGAGAGACCTGTCCAGTCTCGCTACTACCACGAAAGGAAAAATATGGCAGAAAACGCCGAAAATCTTACTGGAAACTCTAATCTCGACACCGAAGCTGTCGCAGCGCCAGTCGAAAAAAGCGCCGAGACGACCGCCGAAGTCGCCGCGACTCCGGAAACCGAAGAAAAATTCGCCAAGTCTGGCAAAAAGTCCAAAAAACACCTCGAAGAGGTGAAGGCCGAAGAAGAGCGTCAGGCTCGCAAAGAAGAGCGCAAAAAAGAAGAAGCTGCCGCCGACAAGCCCAAGGGTGCCAAGCCGGTCACTCGCCCGCTCATTGAGCGCCGTGGCAAAACTTATCGCAAACTCGCCGAGCAAATCGAAAAAGGCAAAGTTTACACGCTGAAGGACGCTCTTGACCTCGCGTTGAAGACCAATCCGGCCAAATTCGACGCGACCGTCGAAGCCCACGTCCGCCTCGGCGTCGATCCTCGCCAAGCCGACCAGAACATCCGCACCACGATTGTCCTCCCGAACGGCAACGGCAAGACCGTCCGCGTCGCCGTCTTCGCTCCTCTCGACGAGGCGAAGAAAGCCAAAACCGCTGGCGCCGACGTCGCCGAAGACGAAGAATTCCTAAAGCGCCTCGAAAAGGGCACTATCGAATTCGACGTCCTAATTTCCACTCCGGCCTACATGCCGAAGCTCGGCAAATTCGCCCGTCTCCTCGGCCCCAAAGGCCTCATGCCCAACCCCAAGGCCGGAACCGTCACCACCGACATCGAGAAAGCCGTGAAAGAAGCCAAAGCCGGCAAGGTCGAATATCGCGTCGACAAACAATCCATCGTCCACATCGGCCTCGGCAAAGTCAGCTTCGGCTCCACCAAACTCCTCGAGAACGCGACCGTCTTCTTCGACTCGCTGAAAGCCATGAAGCCAGCCTCGCTCAAGGGCCAATACGTGAAGTCCGTTTATATTACGACCTCTATGGGACCTTCGATTGCCGTCGAAAACCTCTACAACTAGCAGACCAACAAAAATCCCCCTTTGAAGGGGGATTTTTTTAACACATTTTGCTGGTTTGATTTTATTACGCGAGTTCGACAGTCGCACCAGCGTCTTCGAGGGTTTTTTTCATCGCCTCGGCATCCGCCTTCGCAACTTTTTCCTTGACGGTGGCCGGAGCCCCATCAACAATCGCCTTGGCTTCGCCAAGACCGAGGCCAGTAGCCTCTTTGACTGCCTTAATCACAGCAATCTTTTGCGCGCCGGCATCTTTGAGCACGACATCAAATTCGCTCTTGCCTTCGTCGGCGCTAGCCCCACCTTCGGCAGCGACGGCCACCACAGCGGCCGCCGGCTCGATACCATATTCGTCCTTGAGGACAGTTTTGAGTTCATTGACCTCAAGCACCGTGAGTTTCACGAGCTCTTCGGCCAACTTCTTAATATCTGTAGCCATAATTTTTCCTATCTATTAAATTATTATTCGGTTGCTTTTTCGGCATGCTCCGCCAAACCAGAAACAATTCCGTTGATTGGCGAAAGTAGCGTATCGACAATCTGAGCAATAAGCTCGTTCTTCGTCGGTAGATTTCCGAGCGTCGTAACTTCCTCTTTCGAGAGATTCGCACCTTCGCTGTTGAAACCGCCGATTAACTCCATCGTCGGGTGGGTTTTTGCGAATTTCGCAAGCACCTTCGCCGCGGTGAAATCTTCGTCCGTCCCAATCGCGTAGAGCAACTGCCCGATCAACCCCGTCGTCTCGGTGTCTTTATAGGCCGCGATTTCCTTCATCGCCACCCTAAAGAGCCGGTTCTTGACGACCTTGATTTTTACGTCGGATTCGCGCGCCATTTTGCGCAGCTCCTGTAGCTCGGCCACGGTCAGCCCCTGATATTTCGCATAAGTGACCATTTTCGAGTCATTGAGCAGCGCCGTCAAATCAGCAACCAATGTGTTCTTTTTATCTTTAGAAATTGCCATAAAAAGTTCCTTTGGTTAATTTTCCAGCAAAATGTTAATCTTCGTCACCAAATTTACAAGAAATTGCCTCGGTGGCCTGATTAAAGGTTTCCCTCGCCGCTGTCTTTGGTAACTCCCTATATTATACCAAAAGAGCATAAATTTTGCAACTTTGTTAGTCTTTTTGCTTGTAGAATTTACAACATCCTCGCCTCGACCCCTGTTTTGGCGGTGGAAAACTCCCCGCGCGTTTTTGTTGACTTTTTCTAGGCGGTCGTGTATTATAATATCAGTATTAAATAACAGACGGGTCGAGGTGATGTCTGAACTACCAGAAAAACAAATAAAGCGTCTCCGTAGCCTTATCCAAGAGGCCGAAACAAATCTCGCTGCCGCTAAGGAGCTTCTTATTTCTGTTCTCGGCGATGGCGATGTGATTTCCGCCCCTCGTGACACCGTTGTCTCCACCCCCGATGGCAAGATTATCGAAGGCATCTTCGACGGCCAAATCATGATCGGCCCTGATGGGAAGAATTACCCTGTTCCTGCGAACTACGCGTCTAAGTCCAAGCTCGTCGAAGGCGACCTCATGAAACTCACTATCGCCCCCGACGGCAAATTCCTCTACAAACAAATCGGCCCCGTCGAGCGCCGCACCGTCATCGGCACCCTCACTCACCACGACGACAAATACTTCGTCGAAGTCTCCGGCAAAGAATACGAAATCCTCTACGCCTCCGTCACCTACTTCCGCCTCTCCGAGGGCTCCCAAGTCAGCGTCGTCATCCCCGCCGATAATAAGGACGCCCGCTGGGCTGCCGTCGAAGCCGCTTTGTAAGATTAGCTAGTGTCTCTAGTGCCTATTGACTTTTTTGCGTAAGTGTGCTATAATAAATGTAGAATAGGCGCATCTTGGGTCGATGCGCCCAAATTAGCTCTTTTGAGGAGGATTCTATGTCTTACCAGATTACCGCCAAAATGTCCGTTTCTGCCGGCCACAGCCTCGACGCCTTCACTCATCTCGGCTTTTCCGTCCACTTCTTCGACCGCCTCTTGGCCGAATACGTTGACGACGTCGATGAAGCCAGCCGCAGCGCCATGGAGCGCGAAAACGCCCAGCTCCTCCGCGAGCACGGCAACAGCCCCGACAATCTCCGCTACGTCATCGAACTCTACCGCTCCTACGACAACTTTGGCGCCGCCCTGCTCGACATCCGCACCGTCCAGAAAAACGTCCACACACTCTCTTTCCAACTCTCCTCCGTCGATTGACCCGCAAAGCCCCCTCGGGGGCTATTTTTTTCTCCCAATCCCGGGCTAAACCCCGCACGCCAATCCCGAAAATCCCCACTCGCGTCTATTTTTTTCTCCTTTTTTACGCTAAAATAGTCTTAATGAAAGCCCTCTATCGCAAATATCGCCCCAAATCCCTCGCCGAGGTCGTCGGCCAGCCCCAGGTCTCCGATATTCTCGCCAAATCCCTCGCCGAGGGCAAAATCTCCCACGCCTACCTCTTCACCGGCCCCCGCGGTACCGGCAAAACCAGCGTCGCCCGCATCTTCGCCCACGAAGTCAACTCCTTCCCCTACGAACTCGAAGATTCCTATCTCGACATTATCGAAATCGACGCCGCCTCCAACACCGGCGTTGACAACATCCGCGACCTCCGCGAAAAGGCCGCCATCGCCCCCACGAAGGGCCGCTACAAAGTCTATATCATCGACGAAGTCCACATGCTGAGCAAATCCGCTTTCAACGCCCTCTTAAAAACCCTCGAGGAACCCCCCGCCCACGTCATTTTCCTCCTTGCCACCACCGACATCGAAAAAGTCCCCGTCACCATCACCTCCCGCGTCCAGATTTTCACCTTCAAACTCGCCAACCCCGACCTCATGCAGTCCCACCTCCGCGAAATCTGCGATAAAGAGGGAATTAAAATTTCCGACGCCGCCCTCGAACTCATCGTCCGCCGCGGCGGCGGCTCTTTCCGCGACTCGCTCTCCCTCCTTGACCAAATTTCCACCCTCGCCGCCCCCGATTCCGAAATCTCGAAAGACCTCGTCGAAAGCTCCCTCGGCCTCCCCCAAGACGAGCTGATAAAAAACCTTCTCTCGGCCTACCGCTCCGCCGATTTTGCTGAGATCACCGCCCTCCTGCGCGACACTCTCAATTCCGGCCTCAAACCCGAAACTCTCGCCGAAGAACTCATCGAATTCATCCTCGCCGCCCCTGACCCCGTCTATCTCCCTCTTCTCGACCGCCTTCCCACCGTCCGCGGCGTCTTCCCCGAAGCGAAACTCCTCGTCGCTCTCGCTCCCCCAACTCCCACCCCAAACTCGCCAAAACCCGCCTCTATTCCCTCCAGAGAGCCAACAGGGGTCATTGGAGCGCGCACGAAAGTTCCGACATTTTTGCCCCCAAAGCACTCCGCAAACCCCGAAAATCCTCCCGAAACTGCCCCCATTCCCTCCAGAGAGCCAACAGGGGTCATGGGAGCGCGCACGAAAGTTCCGACCAATCCGCCCGAAAATCCGCCAAAAACCGCCTCTTTCAACTGGGATTCCTACCTCAACGCCGTGAAACGTTCCTCGCTCGGCGCCGCCATGTGGCTCCGCAAAGCCGACCACGTCTTCTCCGCCGGCACTCTCCATCTCTATCCGCCCACTCCGACCGCCAAGGGTATCCTCACTTCCGCTAACAACCACCAAATCCTCGTTAGTTGTCTCGCTCCCTTCGCCCTCGAAATCCACGACCCAGGCGACCCTCTCGTCTCGCCCGACCCAACCCCGACCGCGCCAGAAAATCCACCCGCGCCAGAAAATCCGCCTGACCCCGCCCCAAACGCATCAACCCCCGTCCAAAGCCCAAACTCCCCCATTTCCGCCAAAAACCCACCCAATCTTGCCCAAATCAATGATATAATGGGGGAAGTAAAGGAGCTAAACATCGATGGAGGAGAACTCCCGTTCTAGTTCAGGCGGCCGCATCCCGCCCCAAGACCTTTCCGCCGAAAAGTCTCTGCTCGGCTCGATTTTGTTGAGCGACGCAGTTTTTCCCGACATCCTCGAGCACCTCAAGGCTTCCGACTTCTACGACCAGCGCCACGCTCTGATTTTTCAAGGCATGACCGACCTCTATAATTCCCACCAGCCCATTGACCTCCAGACTTTGACTAGCCAGCTCCGCTCTACAAAGACCCTCCGCAAGTCCGGTGGCGCCCCCTTCCTGATTGAGCTGACGAACTTCGTTCCCACCGCTTCCCACGCCAAGGCCTACGCCGAAATCGTCGAAAAAACCGCCCTCCGCCGTCGCCTCATCGCCGCTGGCACCGAAATCGCCGAACGCGCCTACGAAGACGACGCCCAAGTCGAAGAACTCGTCGGCCGCGCCGAAAAAGAACTCTTCGACGTCAGCGACAAGAGCACGAAAAATGACTACGTTGCGATTGGCAACCTCCTCGTCGATGCCTTCGACCGCATGGAAGAACTCCACAAAAACGGCGGCGCTCTCCGCGGCCTGAAAACCGGCTTCCGCGACCTCGACAAATTGACTGCCGGTCTCCAAAAGGGCGACCTAGTCATCGTCGGCGCCCGCCCCGCCATGGGCAAAACCACCTTTGCCGAAAACCTCGCCTACAACATTTCCGCCATCAACCACAAATCCACTCTCTTTTTCTCTATGGAAATGTCCCGCAACGAAATCATCGACCGTATGATTTCCGACGTCTCCGGAGTGAACAACTGGAACATTCGGACGGGTAATCTGAGCGACGACGATTTCGCCAAAATCAGCGACGCCATGGGCGAAATGTCCGAAACCCCCCTCTACATCGACGACACCAGCTCCATGACCATTCTCCAGCTCCGCAACAAAGCCCGCCGCTTCGCTCACGAACACGACGACCTCGGACTCATCATCATCGACTATCTCCAGCTCCTTAACGGCTCCGACGTCTATCGCAAAACCGGCAACCGCGTCCAGGAAGTCACCGAGATCTCCCGCGGCCTAAAGATTCTCGCCCGCGACCTGAAGATTCCCGTCATCGCTCTCGCCCAACTTTCCCGTCAAGTCACCGGCCGCGACGACCCCCGCCCGGTTCTCTCCGACCTTCGCGAATCCGGCTCCATCGAGCAGGACGCCGACCTCGTCATGATGCTCCACCGCGTCGATTATTACCACCACGAGGAAGATTACGAGAAAACCAACATCACCGAACTCATCATCGCGAAGCATCGCCATGGCCCAGTCGGCACGATTAAGCTTTACTTCCACCCCGAACTTCTGCGCTTCATGTCGCTCGACACCGAACACGAAGAAGCATAGTCTTTTCTCCATAACCGTGATATAATATCTATGTGAAAAAACACGTTATTTCTCGACTTTTTCTATATCGCTACCGTTTTTATATCGGCTACATCCTCCTCGCGCTCGCTTTCATGAACCTGATTTTTTTGCTCCCGACCATTTCTCCCGACGGCCTCTCCTCCGCTGAGCTGAGCTCCGTCACCACTAGCTACAACCTCCACTTTTCTTCCGTCACCTCTGGCGACCTCGTTGACCTCCCCTACCATCTTCTCCAAAAATTCCTGCTTCTGATTTTTGGCTTCTCGACCTACGTGATTAAACTCCCCTCGATTTTGGTCGCCGTCGTCCTTGGCCTGTTGCTCGTCCTCCTTCTGAACCGCTGGTTCAAATCCAACGTCGCTCTCCTCTCTAGCGTCCTCACCGTTCTCTCCGTGCCCTTCCTCTACCTCGCCGGTTCTGGTACTCCTCTGATTATGCTCGTTTTCTGGCCGACTTTCCTCCTCTGGCTCGGCTCCAAAATCCAAGGCGTGAAGAAGCCCCGGCCCTTCTATTGTCTAGTTTTCGCTATCGCCCTCCTTTTGAGTGTCTTCACTCCGCACATGATTTATCTCGATATTTTTATTGTTCTTTATGCTTTGGCGAACCCCCATCTTCGCTTTACTATTAAAACCCTTCCTCGTGTTCCTTTTATCCTTACTTCATTGGTGGTGCTAGCTGGTTTGGGGCTTTTGGCTACGAACATCATCTCCGACCCTAATGTTGGGCTTCATCTTCTGACTTCCGAGAACTACGAGTCCGGACATTTTCTCGACAATATTAAGACTTCTCTAGGCTTCTTCTTTAGCTGGGGCAACGCTATCGAGGGCGTCTATCTCACTCCGCTGATTAGTATCGCTTCGCTCTTTCTCGCTTTTGCCGGCCTATTCTCGACCGCCAAGGGTTTCTTTGCTTCGCGCAACGCCATCGCGAGCTACCTAGTCGTCTTCACCGTAATTTTGAGCGGCTTTTCTCCTGATTCCGCCCTGCTGATTATCCTTCCGCTGGCTATTTTGACCGCCCATGGCCTTCGTTATATTCTCGAGAAATGGTACGGTCTTTTTCCGGAGAATCCCTACGCCCGCGTCTTCGGTATTTTTCCGATTTTCATCTTTATTAGTATTATGATTATTTCCGGCCTCTCGCACTATATTTTCGGCTATCGCTACACTCCGGTTATTGCTAACGAATTCAACAACGATCTGGATTTAGTGATAGAAAATCTAGACGAAGATACTACTTTGCTCATGAAAGAAGACAGCATAGCCTACGGTTTTTACGAATGTTATGAAGACCGCACCCACGCCATCTCGGTCGGCTCCAAACTTTCCGATGTCGAGACACCAAAGCTCGCAACTTTCGAGAACGCCTACCATCCCGACAATGGCTGGACTCTTTCTCGCATCATCACCTCGTCAAAAACAGACAATTCTGGTAGAATATTTGTATATACCGTCACAAGTAATTGAAATTAGGAGAATTTTATGGGCGCAACCATAGACCAAATGAAAATGATAAACCAGCTTCGCAAGGCCCAAAAGGAGCTCAAAAACGAAGTTGTCGAAGTTGAGGCTGGCGACGGCGCCGTCACCGTCCAAATCACCGCCGAACTGAAGATTAAGAAAGTCACTCTCGATCCCGAAAAGATTGACTTCGACGACATCCACGAGCTCGAACGCTGGATCGAGAACTGTATTCGCGACGGCTACGCCAAGGCCCAAGAAATCGCCGCCGACAAAATGAAACCCCTCATGGGAAACCTAGGCGGTCTCGGCCTCTAGGAGAGAAATGCTGCCCAAGGCTTTACGCGACACCATCGACGCCCTCGGCCACCTTCCGGGCGTCGGCCCCCGCACCGCCGAGCGCTACGCCTACTATCTTTTTCGTGCCAATTCCAATCTTTCTAAGAACATCTCCGAGGCTCTCGATAATCTCCATGCTGGTGTTAAATCTTGCCCTGTCACCTTTGCCTTGATTGACTCGTCCGAGGACTTATCTCCGCTCTATTCCGACCCAGAGCGCGATCGCTCGCTCATCCTCGTCGTCGAAGAGCCGCTCGATATCTACGCCATCGAGCAGACGAAACAATATTCCGGCACTTACCACGTTCTTGGTGGCGCCATCTCTCCCATCGACGGCATCACTCCCGACCAACTTCACATTCGCGAACTTATCGCCCGCGTCAAGGATGACGACGCGAAGGAAGTCATTATTGCCACCAACCCTAGCGTCGAAGGCGAATCGACCGCCCTCCTGCTTCAGAAACTCCTTTCCGAACAATATCCCGATCTGAAAATCACTCGCCTCGCTCGCGGCCTCCCGCTCGGTGTTGATCTCTCTTACGCTGACCAAATCACCCTTTCCGCCGCTCTCGCTAATAGGACAGATTTATGATAAAGGGTCTATCGAGCGCAGAAGTCCTAGAAAAAATCCGTCTCGGCGAGACCAATAAACTCCAAGTCAAAACTATTTCCGTCGGTGGTATCATCCGCAAACATGCCCTGACGCTGTTCAATATCATTATTTTCAGCCTTTCGCTTCTCTGTATCCTCGTCGGCGAATACAAAAACTCGCTTTTCATCGTCGTTGCCCTCGCCAACACCATCATCGCCATCGTCAACGACCTTCGCGCCAAGAAAACCGTCGAGAAAATCGCCCTTATTGCCGAGAAACGCGCCACCGTCTTGCGTGACGGCAAGGAACTCGAAATCGACAACTCCGAAATCGTCCTCGGCGACGTGCTGAAGTACCAGCTCGGCGACCAAATCATCGTCGATAGCAAAATCCTCGACGGCGTTCTCGAGGTCAACGAATCTTTCGTCACCGGCGAATCCAACACTATTCGCAAAGAAGCCGGCGCCAAGTTAATCTCCGGTAGCTTTGTAATCTCTGGCACTTGCTACGCCCGCGCTACCGCCGTCGGCGTTAATAATTTCACCAACAAAATCCTCAAAAGTGCCAAAGAAATCAAACCCGACACTTCCGAGCTTTTCTCGATTCTTAACAAAATCGTCAAATACATTTCCTTCGTTTTACCCGTCGTCGGCGTCCTACTTTTTTGGAATCAACATTCTCTACCCGATTCTACCCTTGCTTCCGCCGTCACCTCGACTGTCTCGGCCATTGTTGCCATGATTCCGGCGGGACTCATGCTCCTCACTTCTTCCGTTCTCGCCCTCGCCACGATTCGTCTTTCCGAGAAAAAAGTCCTTGTTAGCGACCTCTATTCCATCGAAACTCTTGCTCGCGTCGATACGATTTGTCTCGACAAAACCGGCACCCTCACCACAGGAAATTTGAAAGTCGAGCAGCTCATTCCTCTCGGTCGGACTTCCGAAAAATCTCTTGTATCCTCACTTCGCCAAATCCTCGGCAATTTGTCCGACAACAACGCCACTTATAACGCCCTGTTGAAAAAATACGGCAAAGATACCGACACAAAAGCCGAGAAAATTACTCCCTTTTCTAGCGAGCGCAAGTATAGCGGCGCCGCCTTTAAGAAATACGAGCTCTACATGGGCGCCTACGAATTTTTGACCAAAGATAAGACTTATCTCGCCGAAGAACAATCCTACGCCGACGATTTTCGCGTCATCACCGTCGTGAAGAGAACTCCCGAGAAGGAAACTATCCTCGGTTTTATCCTTCTCTCCGACGAAGTTCGCAAAAACGCCAAAAGCCTCCTCAACTATTTTAACCAAAACGGCGTCGCCGTCAAAATCATTTCCGGCGATAATCTTGGCACTATTAACAAAGTCTGCGCTCAACTAAACTACGACCACCAAAACTCCATCGACCTCTCCACTCTCGAACGCAAAAATTGGCGCCAACTTATCGAGAATTACGACATTTTTGCTCGGGTCAAACCCGCCGAGAAACAAGAACTTGTCCGCGCCCTCGAGGCGGCCGGACATACCGTCGCGATGACTGGCGACGGCGTCAACGATGTCCTCGCTCTGAAAGAAGCCGACTGTGGCATCTCTATCGGCGCTGGCGCCGACGCGGCTCGTAAAGCCTCCCGTCTAGTCCTTCTCAATAACGATTTCGATAGTATTCCCGAAATCATCAAAGAAGGCCGCCGCACCATCAACAACATCACCCGCAGTAGCACGCTATTCATCTCAAAAACTATCTACGCCTCCATTCTCGCCACCATCTTCATTTTTGTCAACTATAGCTACCCCTTCACGCCTATCGGCATGGGCCTCGTGAACGCCCTCTGTATCGGAGCTCCAGGTCTCATTCTCGCTCTCGAGCCCAACTTCTCTCGCACCCACAAAAACTTCTGGGAAAACCTTATTTCCAACTCCGTTCCGAGCGCCATCGCTATGATTATCGGCGTCCTCGCGCTAGTTTTCTTCGCCGACTCCTTCCAACTCTCCAGCGGCGAGATTTTCTCCTTCGCCATTCTCCTCGCCCATCTCGTCGGCTTCCTCCTTATTTATAAGATTTCTCGCCCGCTTAACCCCCTCCGCCTCTCGCTCCTGGTGGGCCTGATTGGCATCCTCGCTCTTGCCTTTGCCCTTCCTCTTGCTCGCGATTTCTTCTCGCTCTCGCTAGTCGGCGTCGAAAAAATCCCCCCGTTGCTTGGCTTGCTCGGAGGGGCGACGCTTATCTTTATCGTCGTGAGCCGGCTTATTCGAGTAATAATTTCTCGCTACCACCTTCGGGCAGAGCGTCAACATTCTTAAGCCTCCGCTCGATTTGCCGTGAAGCAACTTTTGCCGTTTCGATTTTGTTCGCGCTTTCCTGTAGTTTCTTCTGCACTCCGTCGAGCAAATCGCCAAATTTCCCAAACTGTGCCTTCACTTCTCCGAGAACTTTCCAAACTTCTGCACTCTTTTTCTCGATGCTCATCGTCCGGAAGCCCATGATTAGCCCCGAAAGCACGACCGGCAGAGTGCTCGGCGACGTGATTACGATATTATATTTCTGCCGAATTTCGTCCGACAGTCCAGGAATCCGCAAGATTTCAGCATACAAACTTTCCGTCGGCACAAACATCATCCCAAACTCTGTCGTCATCGGCGGGTCTAGATATTTCGTCGAGATTAGTTTCGCCTGCGTTTTAACGTCCAACGCCAGCTCTTTCTGGAACTTTTCTATCAGCGCCTTATCTCCCGCGTCATAGGCCGCCAGCAATCTCGAATAATTTTCAATCGGGAATTTGGAATCTATTGGCAAATATACAATTTCGTCATTTTTTCCAGGCATTTTTATTGCAAACTCGACCCGATTATTCGACTTTCTCTTCGTTGCGATATTTTCCTCGTATTGTGCGGTATTTAGCGAATCGTGAATAATCGCCCCGAGTTGCACTTCGCCATATACCCCGCGCGTTTTCACACCTTCCATTACCTTGCGCAGATTTCCTACTCCCGTCGCCAAGTTCCTCATCTCCCCCAGCCCTTGATAAACCTGCGTCAACTGCGCTGATATCGACTTGAAACTCTCGTTAAATCTTTTTTCTACCGACTCTTTCAACTTCTCATCTACCGTCTCGCGCATTTGCTCCAACTTTTTCTCGTTGCTATCTTGCAATCCCTTGAGTTTCGCATCTACCGTTCCGCGCATCTGTTCCAGTTTCTTCTCGTTACTATCCTGAATACCCTTGAGATTATCGGAAATTTCCTTTCTGTTCTCCCGAAATTCGTTGTCTATCTTTGGTACAATTTTATCTACACTCCCCTCGATACTTACTAATTTATCATAAAGTCGTTGAACTTCTTTCTGTGTCTCCTCCAGTTCTCGACTATTGCCGTCTTTTTTCTTCGCCACGACGAAATAAATCGTCGCGAGCATGACTAAAACATTGATACTACATAATACAATTACCAAAATATCCATAAACACATTATATCAGATTATCTCCCCGAGACAAGTTTAGAAAATATTCGTTCTATGATATAATAAAGTTATGTATGAAAACTTCGGCGATTTTATAAAATCCCACCACCGCATCTGCATCATCCAGGCCGAGAATCCCGACGGCGATTCTCTCGGCTCGGCGCTTGCCCTAGATTATCTTTTGCCCGACCATGAAATATCCCTCTATTGCCCGGTCGATTTGCCGAAATATCTCCACTACTATCCAGATTGGTCGCGCGTCTCTATCGAATTCGACTGGCGCGCCGACGCCTATATTATCGTCGATACCGCCGCTTCCGTCCTTCTCTCGAAACTCCTCGACGATTCCGCGATTAAGAACTGTCTCTATTCTCGCCCAGTTTTTGTCCTCGATCATCACGAGACCGAAGACGATCTCGACTTCTCACATGATAAGATTATCGAAGTTCGTCCATCTTGTTGCGACCTGATTTTCGACATCGCCAAGGCGAACAAACTAAAAGTAGAAAAGACCGCCGCCGAATACCTCACCTATGGTATTCTCTCCGACACTCTCGGCCTCACTTCCCACTCCGTCACAAGCGCGACTTTTCGCGCGGTTGCCGAACTCACCGATTTAGGCGCCAACGTCCCCGAGCTCGAAGAAAATCGCCGCGAGTACATGAAGAAGTCCCAGCGCATCCTGGCTTACAAAGCCGATTTGATTAAACGCATCAACTATTCTCTCGACGGCGCTCTCGCCACCGTTCATATCCCCTGGGAAGATATCGAAGAATACTCTGACGAGTACAATCCCAACGTCCTGATTTTGGAAGAAATGCGCATGGTCGAGGGTGTCGAACTCGCTGTCGCAATTAAAACCTATCCCGATGGTAAGTTGACCGGCAAGATTCGCTCTTCGGAGCCTATCGCTGATCAGGTCGCGGGCTATTTTGGCGGTGGCGGCCACCCCTATGCCGCCGGTTTTCGCACCTACGATTTGTCTTACGAAGACGCCGTTCGTGAACTCGTCTCGATTACCCCGCGCCTACTTTCGGCAGCCCAGAAAGGAGCAGAAAATGCAACTCTATAACACCCGCACCCGTTCTCTTGACGAATTTCAGCCTCTATCCGGCAACGTCGTAAAAATCTACACTTGTGGCCCGACCGTCTATGGTCTTCAACATATCGGCAACTACGCTTCCTATATTTATTGGGACTTACTCGTCCGAGCGCTGACCCTGAACGGCTACGAAGTTGAGCGCATTTTGAATCTGACTGACGTCGGCCATCTCACTTCCGACGCTGATTCTGGCGAGGACAAAATGGAAAAAGGCGCCGCCCGGGAAGGGAAGAGTGTCTGGGAAATCGCCGATTATTATATCGAGGATTTTCTGCGTAATTTCCGCGCGCTCAACCTCACCGAACCCACCAAAATCTGTCGCGCCACCGATTATATCGAGGCTGACCAAAAAATCGTCGAAAAAATGATCAAAAACGGCTACACTTACGAGACTTCCGACGGCATCTATTTTGACACCTCGAAATTTGCTAACTATGCCGACTTCGCTCGCCTCGACCTTGAGGGCTTAAAAGCCGGCGCCCGCATCGACTATAGCACCGAAAAACGCAATCCTTCCGACTTCGCTGTTTGGAAGTTCATCAAACCGGGCGAGAACCACGCCATGCGCTGGGATTTTCTCGGCCGTCCCGGCTACCCCGGCTGGCATCTCGAATGTTCGACAATCATCCACGAAGAACTCGGCGAGCCAATCGATATTCATACCGGCGGCATCGACCATATTCCGATTCATCATACCAACGAAATCGCTCAAACCTTTGCCGCCGAAGGCAAAGATCTCGCGAACTTTTGGCTCCACTGCAACTTCATCACCATCGACGGCGAGAAAATTAGCAAATCTCTCGGCAATATTTACACTCTAGACGACCTTAGGGCGAAAGGCTTCACGCCGATGGACTTCAAAATGTGGGTTTTGTCCGGCACCTACTCTGGCACACGCAATTTTACCTTCGAAGATTTGCAGGCCGCCCACAATCGTCGTCTCAACTGGCGTAATAAAATCGTCAAACACTACCAGCCCATCGTCTTTGACATGACGAAACCCGTCGATACTACTCCCTGCGACAAAATCCTCGAACTAGTGAATAATAATCTCAACTCCGCCGCCGCCTTCGCCTACATCGACTCGCTCGGAGAGGACACCCCGCTCGTTGTCTGGGACTATATCGACCAACTCTTCGGTCTCAATCTTCTCGCCGACACTAGAGACATCTCCGACGAGCAAAAGTCCCTGATAGAGGAACGTGTCCAGGCCCGTGCCGCAAAAGATTGGGAGAAGTCCGACCTTCTCCGCTCCGAACTAGAAAAATCGGGAATAACCGTCAAGGATACTCCCGAAGGCACTTTCTGGTATTACCTCTAGTCGTTCTTCTCTTGGATCTCTTTTATTCTCGGATATTCTTCAATCAGAACTTTGATACATCCAGCCACCGGTATCGAAATAATCGCCCCGACTAACCCAAACATATAGGTCCCCAACGTAATCGACGCTAGAATAATCAGCGGCGACAACTTCATCGCTTCGCCCTGCATCTTTGGCGCAATCCAGTTGTTCTCCACTTGCGCATATATAATATATATAGTAAAGAATACTAACCCAGCAATCGGGCTCGAGAATATCAACAGCAGCGTCACTAACGCACAACCGATAATCTGCCCAAACATCGGAATCAGATAAAATACCATCGTGATTAGCCCCATCGGGATCGCCAGCGATGTCGAAAACCCGAACACTAGCGACAGTACGAACACTATCAACGCCGTCGCCGTCCCGTCGAGCAGAGCTATTGTCAGCTGCTTCGACACAAAAGCCGATATCACCCGCCCCATTCTCGACGTTACTCTCCGCGCCTCCTCGACGCTCTCGTCTTTTTTCTTGCCATTCATCGTCTTCCAAAGTCTATTCAACAATTTCGGCCCCTCCAGTAACGTCAAAAGCGTCAACACTAACGCCAAGAATCCTCCTGAAAACACCCCCACCGCCGACCCCAACCCCGACACTAGAATATTTCCAAAGTTCGCCGAGAAATCGCTTACCGCCTTGACGATTTCCTTCTGTAAATCCCCTATCCCGATACTCCTCCCAAACTCATTTATCCCGTCCCATCCCCCCAGCGTCTCATTAAACATTTCCGGCGCTTGCTGGACGAATTTCCCCGTCTCACTAATCACCACCGGCCCTATCACCGCCACCACCAGCGAAATCGCTAGCACCATTATCGCAAAGCTAATTACCGCCGCCTTTTCATAGCTCGCTTTTATCTTCGGAAATCTTCGCTCCAGTATCGACTGCATTTTTTCTACAAAAGGCCTGATTGCTATCGCAATAAACAGCGCCGCCCCCAACACAATCAAGCCAGTTTTTGCTTTGACCAACAAAAATCCCGCGGCCACAAAACCTAGAATCACCAACCAAAACCGAATAAAAGTCCTCGTGCTGACGTTGATAGTTTTAGACA
Organism: Candidatus Saccharimonadota bacterium; assembly: GCA_017433765.1. GTDB lineage: Bacteria > Patescibacteriota > Saccharimonadia > Saccharimonadales > Saccharimonadaceae > Nanosyncoccus. Next base: position 46,129 of record JAFRGO010000006.1, on the reverse strand, counting down.
TACGACCTCCTATACTGCTTATATTTTACGGCACTTTCGCTAGTTTTTCAAGTATTCCGCCGCCCGCTCTTTCCCGTAATATCGTTCTAGAAACTCTTTTTCGTATTCCAGGAACGTCCCGTCGAGTAAGCTTTCGCGAATTTTATCGACCGTCCTCACTACGAAATGCTCATTATGTATCGAAGCCAGCACTTTTGCTGTAATCTCATCGACTTTGAATAGATGATGTAAATAAGCTTTGTTGTAATTTTTACAACATTCGCAATCACACCCCCCCATTATCGGTGAAAAGTCCTCTGTAAATTTCGCGTTTTTAATATTTATTCTCCCGTCCAGTGTATAAATCGAACCGTTCCTCGCCATTCTCGTCGGCCCCACGCAGTCGAAAGTGTCGCAGCCAAACTGCGCCCCGATGAACAAATCCGCCGGCTCCTGTCCCATTCCTAGTAGATGCCTCGGCTTATCTTCCGGCAAAACCGAATTCACGACCCGTAGCATCTCTCCCATTCCTTCCGCCGTAAACACTCCCCCGATCCCAAAGCCATCGACCTCCGAATGGCTCGCAAATTCCGCCGATTTTTTGCGCAAATCCAAGAAATCTCCCCCCTGTACCACCGCGTAGAGATATTGCTCCGACCGCCCCTCTGCCTTCGCCTCCGCGCGGAGCAAATTATTTTCCCTCACGCATCTTTCTAGCCACCTATGCGTTCGCTCCATCGCCTTTTCCATATCCTCGTGGCTCTCCGACTTCGCCAGATGGTCGAACGCCATATGTATATCCGCCCCAATTTTCCATTGCGCCCGCATCGAACTTTCCGGCGTCATCGTGAACTTTTCTCCGCTAATGTGCGATCGAAACTCCACCCCGTCCTCAGAAATCTTTACTTTCGGCAACGAAAAAATCTGGAATCCCCCAGAATCCGTAAATGTTGGCCCCTGCCAACTATTAAATTTCGCCAATCCCCCCGCCCGCTCGATCAAATCCACCCCGGGCGCCAAGAATAGATGATAAGTGTTCGCCAATATCGCCTGCGACCCCAACTCTCGCATCTCCTTCATCGTCAGTGCCTTCACTGTCGCCCTTGTCGCCGCGCCGACAAACGCCGGCGTTTTTATCTCGCCGTGCGGAGTTTTTATCACGCCCGTTCTCGCCAAACCCATCTTTTTCTCGATTCCAAACTCTAGCATATCAACATCGAATCCCCATAACTTAAAAAATTATATTTTTTGCCGACCGCATAATCGTAGGCCCTATGCAAATTTTCCCACCCCGCAAACGCACTCGCCAGCATCAGAACCGTCGATTTCGGCGCATGAAAATTCGTTAGCAGTACATTAACCATCTTAAACTCGAATCCGGGGTATATAAATATATCATCTTCCCCCGAAGTTTTTCCGGTTTTTGCATAGAACTCCAGCGTCCTTGCCACCGTCGTCCCGACCGAAACTACTCGCCCACCTTCTTTTTTCGCGGCCTCGATTGCCTCTAGAGTTTCGTTCGGGATATTGAACCATTCCGAATGCATCTTGTGCTCACACACGTCCTCCGTCCGTATCGGCAAAAACGTCCCCAGCCCCACGTGCAGAGTCAGATAGCGAATCGCAACGCCCTTTTTCTTTAGCTTCCCGATTAGCTCCTCCGTCATATTTAGCGAAGCCGTTGGCGCCGCGGCGCTTCCAAAATCTTTCGCCCAGACCGTCTGGTATCTTTTCTTGTCCATCTCTGTCGCCTCGCGGTGCAGATATGGCGGCAGCGGCACCGTTCCGTATTTTTCGGCCAACTCCGCCAGCGGAGTTTCACTTTCTACTTTTGCTATTCCGTTTCCGAGAATCTCGCTCACAACGATTTTCTCTTCCTTGTACTTTTCTATATATAATATATCTCCCACGTGCAGCTTCCCTCGATACATCACGGTCTGTTCTCCGTCGCCATGTTTTTCTAGCACTACCAATTCTCGTTTCCTCCCGTCCGCCAGCTCACAAAAAATCCTACTCTGCATCACCTTCGTGTCATTCAAAACCAATACATCCCCCGCCTTGAGAAATTCGTCCAAATTCCGATAAAAGCTATCCTTTATCTCCCCTGTCTTTCGGTCTAGTACCAACAGTCTCGTCGTTCCGCGCTCCTCCGGTGGGAATTTCGCGATTCTTTCCTCTGGCAAATCATAGCTAAAATCAGAAACTAACATTTCTAAATTATAACAGATTCCGACCGATAAATAAAACACGAGGACTTTCGAGAGCCGTGCTGGATTTTAAGCTCCATTTTAAGCTTGCGCCGTATTATAATAATATAAACAAGGAAAAATTATGCGTATTCTCTATGTTGAAGATGAAAAATATCTAGCGGACGCCGTCATCCACCTACTCAAAAAATCCAACATTGACGTTGACTGGACGGCGGACGGCGAAGAAGGTCTCGAGCTTGCCGTCAAACCCATTTACGATGCCATCGTTCTTGACATCATGCTCCCAAAGCTATCTGGTCTCGACATCCTGACCACCATTCGCAAAAAGGGAATCAAAACCCCAGTCATTATGCTCTCTGCTTTGTCTCAAGTCGAAGACAAAGTCCGCGGCCTAGACTACGGCGCCGATGACTACCTTGCCAAGCCTTTCAAAACTTCCGAGCTAATTGCCCGTCTTAACGCTCTAGTTCGCCGCCCACCCATCCAGTCTTCCGAAAACATCACTTTTTCCGACCTCAATTTTGATGTCAAAAATCGCACGCTCAACAATCTTCCTCTGACCGAAAAGGAGGCTCTCATTCTCGAAATGCTCATCAAAACTCCCGGCGAAACCCAAAACAAAGAACACATTCTCGCTCACGTCTGGGGCAGTTCCGCTGAAAACGACGACAACTACGTAGAAGTCTATATGAGTTACCTTCGCGCCAAGTTGAAAAAACTAAACTCAAGAGTTAAAATTAAGACAATTCGCAACTTAGGCTACAAACTTATAGAAGGCTAAAATGTTCAGAAAACTTCGTAACAAATTCATCTTAACTAATTTCGTTATCTCGACCGTCATTCTTCTCATCTCCTTTGGCGCCATCTATCTTTTTGCCTATCAATCTTCCGAACGTCGCGCCTCCGTTCCTGACGACGCCCCATCTTACAAAGAAGACGTTAGCAATATTATCAACGAACGCATTCGTCTCGACCGCAGCTCTTCGCTCGATTCGCTTCTGGTTAATATGTTCGCTACCGGTATCGTAATCGAAGTTGTCGTCGTAGTCGTTTCCTATTTTCTCGCCGAGCGTTCGATTAGGCCCATCCAAGAAGCCTACGAGTCTCAAAAACTCTTCATTGCTAACGCTTCCCACGAGATAAAAACCCCGCTCGCCGCCATTCAAGCCAATCTCGAGGCCGCCGATATTACTGGCAACCACTGGATTGACAACGTCGCTCTCGAGACCGAAAAGCTCGCCGCGCTCAACTCCGAACTTTTGACCCTAGCCAAGTCCGACATAACCGACGAAATCGCCAAAACCGAGCCGGTCAAACTGAAAGACCTAGTCATCAAAAACGTCAAAAGCGTCGAACCTCGCCTAAAGTCCAAGACCATCACTATTAAAGGCAAAAATCCGCCCCTCACCCTTGCTAAAGCCGATTTCGTCCAACTTTTCAACATCATTCTCGACAACGCCATCAAATATTCCGACCAAACTATCTCCATCGAGATTTCCGACAAATCCGTGAAGGTCAAAAACGACGGCGCGACCATTCCGAAAGAAAAACTCCCGCATATTTTCGACCGCTTCTACCAAGTTGACAAAAGTTCCGACGGCGTTGGGCTCGGCCTCAGTATCGCCAAATCCCTCGCCGAAAAGAACAAGTGGACACTATCCGTCTCATCGGCCAAAAGTACTACGGAGTTCAAAATCGTGCTATAATTAACTTATGCCAAACGAGAAACCAGCTAAGTCGGCCAAAGTCACGAAAGCGAAAAAGCCTCAGCCCGACGCCCCAAAGCCTCCCAAGAATCTCAAGAAACGCATCCTAGTCACACTTTTTGTTATTTTTAACGTTGCGATTATTCTCTGGACGGCATTCTCGGAATTTGGCGATAGCGAAAACGCCGCTAGACTCGAAGATGTCGAGATTAACATCTGGCTACTCCTCCCCGCCATCTTGCTCTTCCTTATCGGTTTTGGCGCCGAGATTTACAAAAACATCCTCATGACGCGCAAATGCGGCGACCAAAAGGATTGGCGCGTCGGTGCTCGCACCGTCATTCTCGGTCGCTACTACGACAATATTACCCCTGCCGCCGTCGGTGGCCAGCCTTTCCAAATCCACTACATGCACACTCACGGCGTGAAACATGGCTACGCCGCGATTATCCCCGTCGTCAGTTTAATTTCCACTCAGTTAGGTTTCATCATCGTCGCCGTCTTTTCTTATCTCTTCTTCGGCCATCTCGTCGATCCCGCCTACCTCGGTCTCGGCGTTCTCGGCCTCATCTTCTACGCCATCTTCCCCGCGGGGGTCACCATCGCTACCTTCTTCCCTAAACTTCTTTCCGAGATTATTTCTTGGGTCGTCAAACTCCTTGCGAAGATTCATATCGTCAAAGACGAAGAAGAAGCCGTCGAGAAAACCAAATCCAGCATCGACAACTACGCCAATTGTGTCAAGAAAATCGCCAAAAATCGCACCCTCGTTCTCCAAGTCCTCGGTCTTTCGGTCGTCTTCCATGTTTGTATCACGATGATTCCTTATTTTGTTCTCCATGCTTTCGGCGGCTCGCTCGGCTTCTTTACGTCCTTCACGACCACCTTGGCTATCACCGCCGCCGTCTATATCACCCCCACTCCAGGCAACTCCGGCTTCGCCGAGGGCTTCTTCTTCGCCGTGTTCAAATCCCTTGCTTCGGGCTACGTCTTCTGGGCGATGCTCTTCTGGCGTATACTTACTTACTATTCTTATATCTTCCTCGGCATCATCGTTTATAGCCTTATCGCCTACGAGACGAGAACTGGGCGCTATTTCTTCACCGATGCTAAAAAATACCTCCGCAAACTACGTCAAAAATTCCAGAAAAACCTCCCCGAGCGTCGCAAAATCCCCGACGAGCCAGAGAAAGAATCAAAAAACTAAATGTTCAAGCTTCTTCGTTTTCTAAAACCATATTGGTGGCAGGTCATTATCCTGCTTCTTTCTATCGCGCTCCAGACTTGGTTTACTCTTCGCCTCCCCGCCCTGATGGCCACCATCGTCAACGAGGGCATCGCCACCGGTAATACCGAGATTATTTGGACTATCGGCTTCCGTATGCTAGGCTGTGCGGTTTTGACCGCCGTCGGCGCTCTCTCTAGCGGCTATTTCTCCAGCAAAATCGGCACCGCCTTCGCTAGTGACCTGCGCGAAGAAATCTACGCCAAAATCCTTTCCCTCGAACTATCCGAAGTCGAGAAATTCAGCACCGCCTCGCTCATCACCCGCACCACCAACGACATTTCCCAGGTCCAACAAACCGTCGTCATGATGCTTTCTATGCTCCTCCGCGCCCCCATGATGTGTGTCGTCGCCATCATCCAAGCCTTCGCCACCGCCCCCGATATGACTTGGATTATTGCCCTAGCTATCGCTGCCGTCATTTTCTTCGTGATTGTTATTATTTCCTCGACCATGAAAAAGTTCAAACTTTTCCAAAAACTTCTTGATAAAATCACTCTCCTAACTCGCGAAAACCTCACCGGCTTCCGCGTCATTCGCGCCTTCAATAACGAATCTGTCGAGAAAAAGAAATTCGCCCGTGCCAACTCCGAATTAACTGACACGATTATTTATATCTCGAAAGTTATGTCACTCATTAGGCCCTTGATAGGCTTGGTTTTTAACCTCACTAGCCTAGTCTGTATCTGGGTCGGCGTTTCGCTCATCTCAAAAGACTTCGCCTATCTCGGCAACATGATTGCTTTTATGCAATACGCCATCCAAGTCATTATGAGTTTCATTGTCCTGACCTTCTTCTTCATGATGCTCCCGCGCGCCAACGTCTCCGCTGGTCGCATCAACGAAGTTTTAGGGACATCGGCGAAAATCAAATGGCCGGCCAAAACTCTCGGCCAACCTTCGCTCGTCCCGACCCTCGAGTTTCACAATGTCGATTTCTCTTACCGCCACGCCGAACAAAAAGTCCTATCAAATATCTCATTTTCCGCCCAGGCCGGAGATACCATAGCTATCGTCGGCTCGACCGGCTCTGGCAAATCCACCCTAGCCCAGCTCATCCCTCGTTTCTACGAAGCGACCTCCGGCGAGATTTTTGTCAATGGTATCGACATTAGAAACTACCAAAAAGACGACCTAATGCAACGCATCGGCTATGTCCCCCAGCGCGGCCTTCTTTTCTCCGGTACCATTAAATCCAATATTGCCTTTGGCGCCAAAAATATTTCCGACGAAGATATTGTGCGCTCTGCCAAAATCGCCCAAGCCGACGACTTCGTTATGAAGCTAAAAGAAAAATATAATTCGCGCGTTTCTCGCGGCGGCACCAATCTAAGTGGTGGTCAAAAGCAGCGCCTCTGCATCGCCCGCGCCATCGCGAAGAATCCCGAAATCTATATTTTCGACGACAGCTTCTCTGCCCTCGACATGAAAACCGACCAAAAACTCCGCGCCGCCCTCGCTCCCGCTACGAAAAATTCCATTACTCTTATCGTCGCCCAACGCGTCAGCACAATCAAGGATGCCGACAATATCCTCGTTCTCGACCGCGGCAAAATCGTCGGTTCCGGTCGCCATTCCGACCTGCTGAAGACTTGCAAAGTTTACCAAGAAATCGTCCGTTCCCAACTTTCCCCCGCCGAATACGAAGAAGAGCTACGCCATGCCTAAGTCCAGTCCCGAAAAAGCCAAACATATCAAGCGAACCGTAAAAAATCTTTACCGTAGCTTAAAGCCCTACTATCTCCCGATTATTTTAGCCTTTGTTTTTGCTATCATCTCCGTTCTTCTTTCTATTCTCGGCCCCAAAATCCTCGGCAACATCACCACCAGCGCCGTCGAGAGTTATACTGCGACCGGCACCGTCGATTGGCTACCAATTCGTCAGCTCGCCCACTTGCTGATAACAATTTACCTCGCCTCGAGCATCTTCGCCTACCTAGAATCAATCATCATGGCCATTGTGACCGCTAAATACGCCCAATCTCTCCGCGCTGCAATTCTCGATAAGATTAACCGCCTTCCGGTTTCCTATTTCGACCGGCATGCCTTCGGCGACACTCTTTCACGCATGTCCAACGACATCGACACCATCGCCAGCGGTTTGAGCGAAGAGCTAGTCGAGATTATTTCCAACACCATCACCATCGTCGGCATCTTGGTGATTATGTTGACAATTTCCATCCATCTCTCGGTCGTCGCTCTCGTCACCGTTCCGCTTGCCAGCATTTTTGTCCTCAAAATCACCAAAAAAGCTCAAAAACTTTTCGTCTCGTCTCGCGAAACTCTCGGCAAATTAAGCAATCGCATCGAAGAAGATTATTCCGGCCAAGTCATCATCAAATCCAACTCCCACGAGCAAGCCTCGCTCGACGCCTTCCGCGCAGTCAACGACCGCTATCGCTCCGAGTCCTTCCGCGCCACCTTCCTCTCGCGTCTCAGCTTCCCAGTCGTTCATATTATCACTAGTCTAGGCTATACGGCCGTTTGTATCCTCGGCGGCCTCCTTGCCATTGGCGGCAAAATCACCATCGGCAACATCCAGGCCTTCATCCAATATACCAACCAATTCAACCGCCCGATTTCCGACATTTCCGAGACTCTCGCCAATCTCCAGCTCACGCTCGCCGCTTGCGAACGCGTGTTCGATTTTCTCGCCGAGCCAGAAGAAACCCCAGATTTCCCCCCCGCAAAAACTCTCGACCGAGTTCGCGGCGCCGTTTCTTTCCATGATGTATCATTCAGCTATGATAAAGATACTCCGATTATTAGAAACTTCTCCGTCGATGTCCAGCCGGGCTCCCAAGTTGCTGTCGTCGGCCCGACTGGCGCCGGCAAAACTACCATCATCAACCTCCTCATGCGTTTTTATGAACCCGATTCTGGCTACATCACTATCGACGGCATCCCGATTAGCGAGATGAAGCGCTCCGACGTTCGTGGCCTCTTCGGTATGGTTCTCCAAGACACCTGGCTATTTTCTGGCACCGTCGCCGAAAACCTCAAATATGGCAACAAAAATGCGACCATAGAAGACATTAAGCGTTCTACAAAACTAGCTAACATCGACCATTTTATCGAATCTCTCGACAAAGGCTACGACGCGCTTATTTCCGAAGATTCTGACAATATTTCCGCCGGCGAAAAACAACTCCTCACCATCGCCCGCGCCCTCGTCGCCAACCCGCCCATGATTATTCTCGACGAAGCCACCTCCAACGTTGATACTCGCACCGAACAGCTCATCCAATCCGCCTTCGAGAAACTCACCAAAGGTCGCACCAGCTTCGTCATTGCTCATCGTCTTTCGACCATTCGTAACGCCGACTTGATTCTCGTTATGCAAAACGGCAAAATCGTCGAACGTGGCAATCACGACGAATTGTTGAAGCAAAACGGCTTCTACGCCGAACTATACAACTCCCAATTCGCCGATAGTTAGAATATTTTGCGCCTACGCTTGCAAAAATTTTTTCATAAAGCTACCCTGTCTTTATGAAGATTACTCACCTCACACGCACATACCAAAAAATCACCAAACTCCTCGCCCTCGCCATCGTCCTCATGGTCGGAGTTCTCCTCGTCCTCAACGACAATTCCACGCGAGCCCTCGACGACAAAATCGTCGTCCCCATCCCGACGATTATAGAAGGCAAAGAAATCCTCCATACCGACCCCACTGACCCCGTTGACTGGTATGCCGAGGACTATCTCGAAAATTACGACGAAACTATTATGTCTATCACTAGCGGCGGACATTTTGTCGGCGTCGGCAACCAATTTTTCACCATCGAAATCACCGACGAAGATTACATCTTCGAGGGCAACGTTACCTCGGTCGAATATATGATTACTATCTACCCCAACATTCCGAAACCCTACATTTCCAGCGAGACGACTTTCGAATACGACGGCGAAGAACATTGTGTTGACGTTGTGTATCAAGAAAAACAAGTCAGCCTCTCCAGCGTCTCAACTAGGGTCGATAATAATCCCCCCATTTGCGCCACCGCCCCAGGGACTTATCACATCTACGCCTTTCTCGTCGTTGGCTTCAACTGGGTCAAAACTGACCACGACCTCCCCCAAGATTTAGTCTGGGAAATCGTCGCCCCCGAAACGGAACTTCCGAAAGCCCCAAATACTGGCACAATCTAGTTTTTTCGACTATAATAAAGAAAACTAGGAGGTAATTTATGGCGAAGCTATATTTTCGCTATGGCGCGATGGGTTGTGGTAAAACTATGCAACTTCTCCAGGTCGCCTTTAACTACGAAGAACGCGGTCACCAAGTCTGCGTCATCAAACCCAAAACCGACACCAAAAACGGCGAGAAATTACTCACTCGCATCGGCCCCGAACGCGAAACCGACTTTTGTTTTGACAAAAAAGTTGACCTGTTTGAGCAAATCGCCGAAAAATACGCCGGCGTTGCCTGTGTTCTCGTTGACGAGGCTCAATTTTTGACCAAAGCCCAAGTTGACCAACTCATGATGGTCACCATCCAGCTCGACATTCCCGTCATGGCTTACGGTCTCCGCCTCAACTTTCGCCAAGAGGACGGCGGCTTCGAAGGTGCTACTCGTCTCCTCCAAATCGCCCACGACATCGAAGAGATTAAAACTATTTGCGAATGTGGTCGCAAAGCCACTTGCAACTGCCGTTTTCTCGATGATAAATTCGTTCTCGACGGCCCCGACATTTTGATTGACGGCACCTCGAAAATCGAATATCGTGCCCTCTGTCCTGCTTGTTTCGAGAAATATCGCGCCAGCGTCAGGAAAGGGAACTAATGTTCATCGTCATCGAAGGCCAAGACGCCACCGGCAAAGACACCCAAGCCGACCTACTCAAAACTTATTTTGAGAACCAAGGCCGCACCGTCGTCCACTATTCCGAATCCGGCACCAACTCTACCGACCCCTTCGTCGCCAAAATCGCCAGCCTGACCTACAAAACCGATTACGAAATTGATAAAAAAACTCGCGTCCTTCTCTACCTCACTAACCGCTACGAACAATGGAAACGCTACGCCGAACCGGCGCTCAAAAACGGCGACATCGTTATCGTTACTCGCAACTGGTTCTCGACCTTGATTTACGAAGGCTACGGCACCGGCGTCTCCAAGAGCCTCATCGCTCGCCTCCACCACGAACTAATGCCCGAAAAATACTTCCATCCTGACAAAATTGTCATCTTTACTCTTTCCGACGAGGAGCGCAAAAAACGCCTCCTCATGCAAGGCAAACGTTCCGCCGAGTTTTTCAAATCCAAAGACGCCGAGTTCCAAAAGAAACTCAACGACGCTTACCTCGAAGTCGCTAAAGAATACGACATCCCGACTCTCGACGCCACCGGTACTCCACGCGAAGTTGACGAAAAGCTGAAAAAACTTTTCAAAATCTAAACGCTCGTGCTATAATATATATATGTCATTTTGGGTGGACTATGAATAAAATTGCCGTCTATTTGAACCGTCAAATCCGCGGCAATGTTTACGACAAGCCTTCTATTCTCAAGGCTTATTCTTCCGATCGCTCAATTCTCGAGATTAAACCTCGCTTCGTTGCTGTCCCCGAAACTACCGACGATATTCGTAAACTGTGTCGCTTCATCAACCAACTCGCGGTGAAGGATTACAAGCTTCCCATCGCCGTCCGTGGTAGCGGTCTCGATGCGACTGGCGCCGACCTGACTTCTGGCCTCGTGATTTCGACCGAACGACTTAACAAAATCAAAGAAATCGACGCCCACGACCGCCTCGTCCACGTCCAAGCTGGCGTTACTCTAGGCGAGCTAAACTCCGCCCTTGCTTCCCACGGCCTGATTCTCCCCGTCAATTCCGACCCCCGCGAGACCATCGGTGGCCTCATCGCTAACGCCTCGACTGACTCCTACGCCTTCCGCTTCGGCGGGATTATGAACTACGTCGATCGTATCGAAACCGTCCTCGCCTCCGGCGATATTTTCCAGACTTCTCGCTTCGGCCAGCGCGGTTTCTCTCGTCGCAAAGCCATGACCAACATCCAAGGCACCATCTACCGCGATCTCAATCGCCTTCTTGGCGACCACCAATCGACCATCGAATCCCTCCGCGGCACTCGCAACACCGCCGGCTACCCCGCCATCCAATACGTCTCCCGCGACAACGGTCGCGTTTTCGACCCCCTCCCAGTTTTCTTCGGCTCCCAAGGCACCCTCGGTATTATTAGCGAAGTCATCCTCCGCGCCGAACTTATCCCCCCGAAACCCACTCACCTCGTTGTCGTCTTCAACTCCTTCCGCCTCGCCAACGATTTTCTCGCCTTCGCAAAGAAACTGCGCCCTCTCGAGTTAGATTTCTACGATTTAAATATTCTCAAGGTCGCCGAAGAACACGGTAAACGCCCCGACTTCTTCAATCATATCGGTTCCGAAGGTTACCTCGTTTATCTGACCTTCTGTGACAAATACCGCATCAATCGTCGCAAAGTCGAGCGCTGCCTCGAATACCTCCCCAAGTCCGCCCGCTATGCCACTGAGTCCGACAAGGACGTCAACTTCTCCTCGATTTTCAACATCCTTTCCAGCTATCTCAATGGCGACGCCAACAACGAACGCACCCCCTTCGTCTCCGACTTCTACGTCCCTGCCGACGAGCTAGTAAACTTCGTCTCCGACCTCCACTATCTCGAAGAAAAATACAAAATCCCGCTCTCCATCTACGGCTCTTACGGCACTTCCATCTATTCCATCCGTCCCAACGTCCAAATCTCCTCCGAATCCGGCCGTCGTTTTATTGTCGATTTTCTCACCGATTTTAACAAATTATTAAAAATGCACTACGGCTACCTCTGCGGCGGCAGTCCAGAAGGCCGCATCAAGGCCCTACTGACGAATCGTGAGCTTAACGTCGCCGAGAAAAAACTCTACCACGCCCTGAAGGACACCTTCGACCCCAATCATATCCTTGCCCCCGACATTAAACTCGGCGCCGACCCCCGCTCTGTCGCCCGCCATTTCCGCACTTCCGAAAATACCACTATTATGGTATAATCCCTCCCATGAAGACATCCGTAAAAAAACTATCCGATACCAAAATCGAGCTTACTGTCAAACTTGATAAATCCGACCTCGGTTCCTACCGAGACAAAGCCCTCGCTCGCCTTGCCAAAGAACTCAAAGTTGAAGGCTTCCGCAAGGGCAAAGCCCCCCTATTTCTCGCCGAAAAGAGAATCAACCCCAACGACCTCAATTCCACTACCCTCGATCTCGCCGTCCGCATGACTGTTCCCCTGGCTTTCTCTGAAGCCTCGAAGCAACCCATCGTCATGCCTAACGTCAACGTTACGAAATTCGTCCCTGATGAGCTCGTCGAATATACCGCTACCGCCGAAATTATCCCCGAAATCGAACTCGGTGACTATAAGAAATTAAAAGTCAAAAAGGACAAGACCGAAGTCAAAGAATCCGACGTCACCGACATTCTCGAAAACATCCGCGCCGCCTACGCCGAGAAAAAGACCGCCAAAAAACCCGCCGAACTCGGCGACGAAGTCATCATCGACTTTGTTGGCAAAAAGGACGGCAAGCCTTTCGAGGGTGGCTCCGCCAAAGACCACGCTCTTCTCCTCGGCTCCAAGTCCTTCATCCCGGGCTTCGAAGAAGGTCTCGTCGGCCACTCTGCTGGCGACAAATTCAATCTCGACCTCACCTTCCCCAAGGATTATCCTGCCAAAGCCCTCGCCGGCGCGAAGACAATTTTCGAAATTCTCGTCAAACAAGTCAACGAAGTGAAGAAACCCGCCCTCGACGCTGACTTCGCCAAAAAATGCGGTCCTTTCAAGACTATCGACGAGCTAAAAGCTGACATTAAGAAGAACATCGAAAACCAGAATCTCGCCCGCACGCTCAATAAATACAAAGACGATCTCGTCTCCGAGCTTATCAAAAAGTCCAAAGTCTCCGCTCCCGACATTCTTGTCGAAGACCAACTCCGTCTTATCACCGACGATTTTACTCGCAACGCCCGTTCTCGGGGCCAAGATTTGAAAGCCTATATCGAATCTACTGGAGAAAAATTCGACAAATGGCAAGCGGAAGCTCGTGAGCTCGCCGTCGAACGCGTCAAAGCTTCTCTCATTCTCCAAACTCTAGCCGTCAAAGAAAAGATCACCGTCGCCGAAGACGAAGTTGACGCTAAACTTTCCGAACTGAAGACCGCGTACAAGAATTCCAAAGAAGCCCTCGAAAACCTGAAGGATCCTCGCGTTCGCGCCGACATTAAAAACCGCATGACTATCGACAAAACTCTCGAACATCTTGTCAAATTAAACGAAAAGTAGTATAATAGAGACAAGAGTTTCGCGTCTATTTTTCTAGTGCTGTAGAAAGTATAGACAAATATACTAACTAAAAGGAATTAAAAGAGTGCCAACTATCAATCAGTTGATTCGCAAGCCCCGCAAAAGCTCTGCGAAAAAATCCAAAGCTCCAGCTCTTGGCTCCATCGTCAACACGCTGAAGACTCGCTATTACGACCAACCCGCTCCTCTGAAGCGTGGTGTCTGCATTAAAGTCACCACTAAGACTCCAAAGAAACCGAACTCCGCCATGCGCAAAGTCGCCCGCGTTCGATTGACCAACGGCCAAGAGGTCTGGGCCTACATCGGCGGCGAAGGCCACAATCTCCAAGAGCACGCCGTTGTGCTTGTCCGCGGTGGTCGTGTTCCCGATCTCCCAGGTGTCCGCTACCACATCGTCCGTGGTACCCTCGATCTCCAGGGTGTCCAAGGTCGCAAACAAGGCCGTTCCAAATACGGCGCCAAGAAGGAGGATAAGTAATGCCTCGCAAAACTACCAAATCCCTCGAACGCAAAGTCTCTCCTGATCGCCGCTACCAGTCCGTCCTCGTCCAGAGACTCATCAACAAATCCATGCTTGACGGCAAAAAGCAAGTCGCCGAGCGCGCGGTCTATGCCGCCATCGAAGGCGCCGCGAAAAAGCTCAAGAGCGAAGACCCCGTCGAAGTTCTCGAACGCGCCATTGCTAACGTCTCCCCGGATTTCGAAGTGAAATCCCGCCGCGTCGGTGGTGCGAACTACCAGATTCCTTTCCCGATTTCTGGTCATCGCCAACTTCACTTCGCCTTTAGCTGGCTCGTTGAAGCTGCCCGCGCCAAGAGCGGTATGCCCTACGCCAAGCGCCTCGAGTCCGAAATCGTCGATGCCTACAACGAAACCGGCACCGCCTTCAAGAAAAAGGAAGATTGCCACCGCATGGCCGAAGCCAACCGTGCTTTTGCGCACTTTGCTCGCGCCTAGCGTTAACCAAAAATCCCTCCCCGCGGGGGGATTTTTTGTTGCAATTTTTCATTGTTGACACTAAAAACTTATGCTATAATAAAGATAAGTATTTTATTAGGAGGTAATATGGTCAAATTAGCTATCAACGGTTTCGGGCGTATCGGACGCAGTAGCTTCAAAATTGCCTTCGAGCGTCATGACGTCGAGATTGTCGCGCTGAACGACCTCACCGACACAAAAACCCTCGCTCATCTCCTCAAATACGACTCCTCTTACGGCATCTACGACCATGATATCTCCTCCGACGAAGAAAATCTCATCGTCGATGGCAAGAAAATCCGCGTTTTCGCCGAAAAAGACCCTGCCGCCCTCCCTTGGGGTGAACTTGGCGTTGATGTCGTTATCGAATCCACCGGCCTCTTTACCGACCCCGAGAAAGCCCGCTCTCATATTGCCGCTGGCGCGAAGCGCGTCGTAATTTCCGCCCCTGCCAAAGGCGAGGGCGCCAAAACTATCGTCATCGGAGTCAACGAAGATTCCTTGACTAGCGAGGACATTATTATCAGCAACGCTTCCTGCACCACCAACTGTATCGCCCCTGTCATGAAACTCCTCGCCGACAACTTCGGCATCGAAAAGGCCATGATGACCACCGTCCACTCTTATACTGCCTCCCAACGTCTCCAAGACGCCCCAGCAAAAGACCTCCGCGAAGCCCGCGCCGCCGCTGAGAACATCGTCCCGACAACGACCGGCGCTTCCAAAGCCGCCGCCCTGACTATTCCTTCCCTGAAAGACAAGTTCAACGGTCTTTCCATTCGCGTCCCGACCCCAGTCGTCTCTTTGAGCGATATTACCGCCGTCCTTTCCCGCGACACCACCAAAGACGAACTCAATCAGCTCTTCCGCTCTGCCGCCGCCGAGCCCTACTATGAAGGTATCATTGGCGTATCTGAAGAAGAACTCGTCTCCTGCGACTTCCGTGGCGACGCCCACTCTTGCATCATCGACCTCCCCTTGACCGACGTCGTCGGTGGCAACTTAGTCAAAGTCGTCGCTTGGTACGACAACGAATGGGGCTACTCCAACCGCCTCGTCGAGCTCGCTATTGATTTTGGAAAGGAAGGCTGAATGTCCGATTCTCGCGAAGTTTTTCTTGCTTCCGACCACCGTGGCTTCGAGAAGAAGTCCGAAATCATCGAGAACTGGGACGATATAATCTCCTCCATCTCCGGCGCTCCCGCCCTCCGTCCTCTCGGCTCTAGCACTCTCGACGAAGACGACGATTTTACTACGGCCGCCCAACTCGTCGCCGAAAAAGTCCTCTCCAATCCCGCCTCAAGAGGCATTCTTCTCTGCGGTACCGGCTCCGGCGTTGCCATGGCCGCCAATCGTTTCCGCGGCCTCCGCGCTATCAACGCCTGGACGCCCACCATCGCCCGCCTCGGCGTCGAGCACAACCACGCCAACATCCTCTGCCTCCCCGCCGACTACCTAGATTTCCCCGAAATTCGCGAGATTATCCGTGCTTTTCTGACCGCTTCTCCTCTCAGCGACGAGAAATACCTCCGCCGCAATGCGCAACTTGATAAACTGGAGGCTACCCATGACTAGCATCGTCCCCACCATTCTCGTCCCCGACGTCCGCTCTTTCGAGCAATTCATCGACGTGTACAAAAATTTCGCCAAACGTCTCCAGCTCGACATCTGCGACGGTCAATTTACCCCCGCCACGACCATCAGTCTCGACGTCATCACCCTCCCCTCCGACTGGCAAGGCATCTGGGACTTTCATCTCATGGTCTCCCGCCCCTCCCGCTACATCCCCACCATCCTTAAACTAAAGCCTTCTCTCGTCATCTTTCACGCCGAATCCGACGAAAACCTCCTCCCCGTCTTCGAGCAGCTCGCCGCCAACAACATCAAAACTGGTGTCGCCTTCAAGAAAGAAACCTTCCCCGGCAACTACCGTTCCTACCTCGAGGCCGCCGACCACGCTCTGATTTTCGCCGGCGAACTCGGTCGCCAAGGTAGCGAAGCCGACCTCCTCCAGCTCGAAAAAATCAACCTCATCAAAGAAATCGACGCCAACATCGAAATCGGTTGGGACGGTGGCGCCAATCTCTCCAACGCCCGCGCGCTCGCCAAAGCCGGCATCGACGTCATCAACGTCGGCAACGCCATCTCCGGCGCTGACAATCCCGAACAAGCCTTCCACGACCTCGAAGCCGAGACCGAGAAACCAGGAGTTCGTATCTAATGGCCCGCATTGTCTCTCTCGGCTCCGCCCTCCAGGACATCTATCTCGTCGATCGCGACGATTTCGTCGCCAGCACCATCGGCGGCAGCTCCATCTTTGGCAAAATCGAAATCGGCACCAAAGTTGACATCGACAAAATCTCCTACGAAGTCGGCGGTGGTGGCACCAACTCCGCAGTCACCTTTGCCCGCACCGGCCACGACGCCTTCTTCATCGGCAACATCTCCCACGACCCCGTCGGCGAAGCCATCCTCGCCGCCCTCGACCACGAAGACGTCAACACCTCCTACGTCGGCTTCTCTCGCCGCGGCACCGGCCTCTCCATCATCCTCCTCGACATGAAATCCGGCGAACGCACCATCCTCACTCATCGCGGCGCCTCCGCCAAATTCAGCAATTTCGACCCCAAAATCCTCTCCGACATCGACCCCGACTGGCTCTACATCTCCACCCTCCGCGGCGACCTCGACACCCTCGAAAAATTCCTCACCTACGCCAAAGCTTTCGACATCAAAGTCATGCTCAACCCCGGTCTCCTCGAACTCGAGTCCCTCGACCGTCTCCTACCCCTCCTCTCCAACATCGACATCCTCCTTGTCAACAAGTCCGAAGCCGCCAAAATCGTCCCCGGCAAAATCCTCACCGAGCTCCTCGCCCATCTCGCCAACTACTGCGAGACCGTCCTCATCACCGACTCCGCCTCTGGCGGTATCGCCACCAACCACGCCGAGACCTACCGCTTCGGCGTTTACGAAGACATCAAGGTCAAGGACACCACCGGCGCCGGCGACGCTTTCGGCTCCGGCTTCCTCGCTGCCCTCGCCAACGGCAAGAGCTTCAAGGACTCTCTCATCTTCGCCAGCGCCAACTCTACCTCTGTCGTTGTCAACCTCGGCGCCAAACGTGGCATCCTCAACGGCCTCGGCAAGCTCCACCTCATGCCCATCCAAAAGGTCGATCTATGAAACCCCAATCTTCTAAAACCTCCGACGACCCCACCCTCGGCTTCACCGAGAGCCCCGACTTGACCCTCGAAGACATCACCCGCGCCAAGAATCTCATGGAGAGCCTCGAGCTCGCCGACCGCGAACGCGCCCGCGCCTACGCCACCGACCTCGGTCGTGGCCTCAAAATCGTCCGCACTTTTCCCCAAGGCGTCACCGTCTTCGGCTCCGCCCGCCTAAAGGAAGACAATAAATACTGCCTCGCCGCCCGCAACCTCGGTCGCGCCCTCGCCGAAAACGGCCACGCCGTCATCACTGGCGGCGGCCCCGGCATCATGGAAGCCGCCAACCGCGGCGCCTTCGAATACGGTGGCCGCTCCATCGGCCTCAATATCACCCTCTCCCACGAACAGCGCCCCAACCCCTACCTGACCGATATGCTCCAGTTCGAATATTTCTTCGCCCGCAAAGTCATGCTCGCCATGTCCGCCAAAGTTTACGTCTTTTTCCCGGGCGGTTTCGGCACCATGGACGAATTTTCCGAAATCCTCATCCTCATGCAAGAAGGCAAAATGCCCAAAATGCCCCTCTTCCTCTTTGGCAAATCCTTCTGGAAACCCCTCGACCGCTTCTATTCCTCAAAAATGCAGCCCCTCGGCCTCATCGCCAAATCCGACCAAAAAATCTACAAACTCACCGACGACATCTCCGACATTGTCCGTTCCGCCAACAAAATCGGCCACCCGAAGGTCAAGACCAACTACTACGACGGCTTCGAAAAGGCCCATCACCCCTACAATGTGTTATAATTATCACATAAAAGGATATATCTATGTTTGACTCCACCGAATACAAAACCAAAATGCAAGCCGTCCTCGACCGCTTCAAAGACGAACTCAAAAAGGTCCGCACCGGCCGCGCCCACCCCGATATGCTCATGGGCGTCAAAGTTGAAGCCTACGGCCAATGGATGCCCCTCAACCAAGTCGCCAACGTCGTCGCCCAAGGCGCCACCCTCCTCACCATCACCCCCTTCGACCCCGCCAACATCTCCGCCATCTCCGCCGCCATCCGCAACGACCAATCCCTCGGCCTCAACCCTAGCGACGACGGTCGCCTCGTCCGCGTTCCCATTCCTCCGCTGACCGAAGAGCGCCGCCGCGAAATCGTCAAAACCACCTCCGCCAAGGTCGAGGAAGCCAAAGTCTCCCTCCGCAATATCCGCGAAGACGCCCGCAAAGAACTGAAATCCGCCGAGTTCTCCGAAGATGTCCGTAAACGCGGCGAAAAGGAAATCGACGACCTCACCAAGTCTTTTTCTGCTCAGATAGACTCCGCCTTCTCCGACAAAGAAGCCGAAATCATGAAGATTTAGGGGCACAACCCTTCACCCCCAGCCGAAATTATGAAGATTTAGGGACATAGTTCCCCTTACCCCACTCATTATATCACACTTGCGCAAAAAAGTCAAGCATAATCTTTATTGCTATTTTTATCTACCCCTGTTATAATAACTGCTATGAACGTATTTTTTGGGATTCTTATTGGGGTTTTTAGCCTACTTTTTCTCGTCACCGCCCACGAATTCGGCCATTTTCTCATGGCTCGTCGTAACGGCGTCCGCGTGCTCGAATTCGGCATCGGTTTTCCGCCCCGCGCCATCGCCTGGGTCCACGAGCTCCAGAAAGACAAAAAGGGAAACATCCTAAAGAAAAAGAACGGCAAGCCTCTCTATAAATGGCGCCGACTGAAGAAATCCGAGTGGAAACAGCCTCAGGACGGCCTAGTTTTTAGCCTCAACTACCTCTCCATCGGCGGTTTCTGCCAAATGGACGGCGAATCCGACGCCGACACTCGCCCCGGTACCTTCGGCGCAGCCACTTTCTGGCAGAAGACGAAAATCCTCTTCGGTGGTGTTTTGATGAACTGGCTCGTTGCCTTTCTCGTCTTCACGATTCTCGCCTGGGTCGGCATGCCCACCTTCCTTGAGAACCAATTTTCCGTTGATTCCGACAAAACTATCGACTTCAAACCTGTCGAAGTCGTCAAAATCGTCGAAAACTCCCCCGCCGAGCGTGCCGGTTTCGAGCTCGGCGACAACATTCTCCGCGTCAATGGCTCTCCTGTCTACGACGCCTACGACCCACTTTTTAGCTCCTTTGCCGGCGAAACCGTTACCTATGATATCCAGAGAAATGGCGAAAACTTAACCCTCGAAGCTACTCTGAACGAAGCCAACAACGAATGGGGCTATCTCCTTGGCGTTTCGATGAGTAGCGACTATGTTTTTTCTCGCTACACCTGGTCTGCGCCTCTTGTTGGTGCCGGCACAACCCTCCAACTCACCGGCGAAACTTTCAAAGGCCTCGGTAGCCTCCTCTACAATCTCGCCACCGGCACCGTCCGCCTCTTTAGCTTCGACGACACAACCCGCGAAGCTGGTCAAGAAGCAATTTCTTCCGCCGGTGAAGGCGTGACTGGCCCCGTCGGCATCGTCGGCTACATTTTCCCGACCTTCGCCTCCGCTGGCTTCAACAACATCTCCTTCCTCATCGCCCTCATCTCCGCCTCGCTCGCCTGTATGAACGTCCTCCCTATCCCCGCCCTCGACGGCGGCCGCTGGCTGATGATTTTCATCGCTCGCCTAAAACACAAACGCCTCTCCAAAGAAACCGAAGAAAAAGTCGTCTCCCGTTCACTCATCGCCCTCTTTGTCCTGATGATTCTAATTACCATTCTCGACATAACGAGATTTTTCTAGATGAAAGCCCTGAAGATTATCCTCAAAATCCTCCTCGCCCTCGCCTGGACTTGCGCCTCCGTCTTCCTGAGCCAATATATTTTCTACCATCTTTTCGCCTTTTTCGACCGCGATTTCGTCGCCAGTCCTTTCTTGACCTTGCTCTATGCGATTTTTCAATACGCCCTCACTCTTGCCCTTGCTATTCTTCTCCCCTATAAGTTACTCAAACAATCTCGTCCCGCGCGCGACTTCTTCGGGCTCAGCGGCCTCCCCACCTTCATCGACATCGGCCTCTCGCTTGTCGGTTTTTGCGTTTTTTACGTCCTCGCCGCCGTTCTGATCTCGATTTTCACCCAATTTCCCTGGTTCGACCCCACCGAGACCCAAGAAGTCGGCTTCGACCCCTATCTTTTCGGTCTCGACCGCCTCTTCGCCCTCGTCTCGCTTGTTCTCGTCGCCCCCATCGCCGAAGAACTCCTCTTCCGCGGCTACCTCTACGCCAAACTCCGCAGCTTCATTAAAAATCCCGTCGTCTCCGTCGTTCTCTCCACCCTCCTCGTCTCCGCCCTCTTCGCTTTCCTCCACGGCCAATGGAACGTCGCCGTTACCGTTTTCTGTCTCTCTGTCGTCCTCTGTCTCCTGCGCGAAGTTACCGGGACGATTTACGCCGGCATTATCCTGCACATTTTGAAAAACGGAATTGCTTTTCTGATGATATATTATCTAAATATGGTATAATAAACTCATGAGACTATCCAAAACTTTTCTAAAAACCCTCCGCGACGCCCCCAAGGACGAGTCGGCCAAAAACGCCCAACTCCTCATCCGCGCTGGCTACATCCACAAGGAGCTCGCCGGCGTCTATGACTTTCTCCCTCTCGGGCTGATTGTCCTCGAGAAGATACAGTCCATCATCCGCGAAGAGTTGAACTCCATCGGCTGCGAAGAGCTCCAACTTTCCGCCCTCCAAAACCCCGAACTCTGGCAAAAGTCCGACCGCTGGGACGACCAAAAGGTCGATATCTGGTTCAAAACCACCCTCGCCGCCGGCGGCGAACTTGGCCTCGCCCCCACCCACGAAGAACCCATCACCAACCTTCTCCGCGACTATGTCAAGAGCTACAAAGACCTCCCGCTCGCCGTTTACCAGTTCCAAACCAAAGTCCGCAACGAACTTCGCGCCAAATCCGGCATCATGCGCACGCGCGAATTTCTCATGAAAGACCTCTATAGCTTCCACTCTTCCGAAGAAGATTTGGACAACTTTTACCAAACCGTCGAAGCCACCTACGGCCGCATCTACTCCCGCCTCGGCCTCGGCGCCGACACCCACGAAGCCTTTGCCTCCGGCGGCGTCTTTTCTAAATATTCCCACGAATTCCAGACCTTCACCCCCGTCGGCGAAGACACCGTCTATCACACCTCTGACTATTCCATCTGCCTCAACGAAGAAGTTCTGACCGACGAAGTTCTCGCCGATCTTGGCGTCCGCCGCGAAGATTTGACTCCCGACCGCGCCGCCGAAGTTGGCAATATTTTCAAGTTGAAGACTAAATATTCCGCTCCTCTCGGCCTCAACTTCATCGACCAAAACAACGTCTCCTACCCGGTCTATATGGGCTGCTATGGCATTGGCGTTTCCCGTCTCATGGGCGTCATTGTCGAAAAGTTCTCCGATGACAAAGGCCTCGTCTGGCCCGAGAATCTTGCCCCCTACAAATATTACCTCATCTCCCTCGGCGACGCCGCCCAAGCCATCTCCGAGAAACTCTACCGCGACCACGCAGATTTGTTCATCTACGACGACCGCGAGAAAGCCCGCTTTGGCGAGAAAATGGCCGACGCCGAACTCCTCGGCATCCCCTACGCCGTCGTCATCTCCGACAAAACCCTCGCCTCGGACTCTGTCGAAGTTACCACTCGCGCCACCGGCGAGAAAAACTTATTGACACTTTCCGACTTTACTGCTAAACTTTAGCAGTATATAAGGAAATTGGACCATGAAAAAAGATATCACCCTTACTTCTGAAGGGAAGAAAGCCCTCGAGGCCGAACTCCAGACCCTCATATCCGGGCGCGCAGAAATTACCGAAAAAATCGCCACCGCCCGCGCTTTTGGCGATTTGTCCGAGAACGAAGATTACTCCGCCGCCCGCAACGAACAAAAGGTCGCCGAAGGCCGTATTCTCGAAATCCAAGACATTCTCAAAAACGCCAAAGTCCTCCGCACCCGCCAGAGCGACAAAATCACTCTCGGCAGCACCGTCACCGTCGAAGTCAACAAAAAGCAATTCACCTACCACCTCGTCGGCCCCGTCGAAGCCAACCCTCTGGAAGGGAAGATTAGCAACGAATCTCCCGTCGGCCAAGCTCTCCTCGGCCACAAAGTCGGCGAAGAATACCAGCTTCCCAACGGCAAGCTCGGCAAAATTCTTTCTGTTGCCTAGCTTCTATGTTATAATATTTTTATGTTGCTAGAAGATTATCGTAACGAACGCCTGCGCAAGCTAGACGAAATCAAATCTCTCGGGATTAACCCCTACCCCTCAAAATCGAATCGCGACACTAAAATCGGCGACATTTTGGCTGATTTTGGCACCTTTGACGGGCAAACTGTCACGATTTCCGGTCGCATCACGGCTATTCGTTCCTTCGGCAAACTCGCCTTCGTTAAACTCCTCGACGATTCCGGAGAAATTCAAGTCTTCATGACCGCCAAAGATTTAGCCGACGACGCCAAAGTTTTCAATACCAAACGCCTCAAACTCCTCGACACCGGCGATTTTGTCGAGGCTTCTGGTCAAGTTGGTAAAAGCTCCACCGGCGAGCTCTCCGTCTTCTCAAACACGCTCCGCTTGCTAACCAAAACCCTCCGCCCTCTTCCGGGTCGCGACGGTTTCACTAATAAGGAAGAACGCTATCGTCGCCGCTACGTCGACATGAACGTCAATCCCGAAGTCCGCGCCCGCCTCGTTCGTCGCTCTAAATTCTGGCAAGCCACCCGCGATTTCATGCTCTCGCATGGTTTTGTCGAAGTAAATGTCCCTGTCCTCGAACACACCACCGGCGGTGCCGACGCCACCCCCTTCACGACCCACATGGACGCCCTCGACGAAGATTTCTATCTCCGCATTTCCCACGAGCTTCCCTTGAAGCGTCTCCTCGGCGGCGGTTTTGAAAAAGTCTTCGACATTGGCCCCCGCTTCCGCAACGAGGGTATCGACGATGAACATCTCCCCGAGCATATCGCCTTCGAGGCCTATTCCGCCTACGAAAATTACGAAGACGGCATGGATTTTTACGAAAAAATGATTAAATACGTCTGCCAGGAGACCTGGGGCACTCTCGAGTTCCATGTCAACGGTTTTGACATCAATCTCGACCAAGCTTGGCCACGCATCAAATATTCCGACTTGTTGAAAGAAAAGTTTTCTGTTGACGTTTTTCATCCCGACCGTGCCCAACTTATCGACATTCTTCGTCAGAACAACGTCACTTTCGACGAGTCCATGTCCACTCCCCACCTCATCGACCACGTCTGGAAACTTATCCGCAAGACCAGCGCTGGTCCTTTCTGGCTCATCGAAGAGCCCCTCACCCTCAGCCCTCTCGCCAAAAAGTCCGAGACTTCTCCCCTAGTCACCGAGCGCTTCCATCCCATCATCGCCGGTTCCGAAATGGGCAACGGTTTTTCCGAGCTCAACGACCCGCTCGACCAACTTGCTCGTTTCGAAGAACAACAAGCCGCCCGCGACGCTGGCGATTCCGAGGCCCAAATGCTCGATCGCGACTTTGTCGAAATGCTCGAATATGGCATGCCTCCGGCCTGCGGTTGGGGCAACAGCGAGAGAAACTTCTGGCTCTTCGAAGGCGTCTCTGGCCGCGAGGCTGTCCCCTTTCCCATCATTCGCACCAAAAACTAATCACGCTTTCCAAAACCATAAACTTTTACTATAATATATATAATATATAGAAAGGGTGGCCTATGTCCAATAAAGTTATGATTGTCGGAACAGGTAATGTCGGTGCATCGATTGCCTATTCTCTAGTAAACCAACGCACCGCGGTCAACGAGCTCGTCTTGACCGACATCAACTCCGCCGACGCCGAAGGCGAAGCGATGGATCTCCGCGATGCTCTCGCCGTCGCCCCATCTTATTTAAAAATTTCCTCCGGCGACTATTCCGAAGCCAAGTCTTGCGACATTATCGTCATCACCGCCGGCGCTCCCCAGAAGCCGGGCGAGACCCGTATGGATTTACTAAACAAAAACGCCACGATTTTCAAATCCATGATTGGCGACATTATGAAAAATGGTTTTGATGGTATTTTTCTCGTCGTTAGCAACCCGATGGATGTGCTTACTTATCTCACCTGGAAATATTCCGGTCTCCCGTCTTCTCGCGTTATCGGTTCTGGCACCGTCCTCGACTCTGCCCGTCTTCGTTTCCAGATTGCCGAGCGTCTAAAGGTCAATCCTAAATCTGTCCACGCTTACCAAATCGGCGAACACGGCGACACCGAATTCGCCCTCTGGTCAAAGGCCGATCTCGGCGGCGAGCCAATCTCCGAATTGTTATCCGAAAAAGTCCGCTCCGAAATCGAGGATTTTGCCCGCAATGAAGCCTACGCTATTATCGAGCGCAAAGGCGCGACTTACTATGGTATCGGCGCTTGCGTCGCCAATATCATCAACTGCATCCTCAACGACGAACGCCGTGTCCTTCCCATCAGTTCTTACGATGACTACGGCGATGTTTATAACGGCTTTCCGACCGTCGTTGGTCGCCGCGGAGTTTACCGCCGCCTCAATATTAGCATGAGTGAGGCGGAGGGTATTAAAATGCAAAAATCCATCAACGCACTAAAATCCGCCATAAAATCCATAAAATAATACCAAACATAAGCATCTTGTGATACAATAATATATATGAAGTGGGCAACCCAATCTAAACTCCTCCGTGGCTTAGCCGTTCTCGGATTTTTTGTCTCGCTTTTCACTCCTACTAGCGCCTTCGCCGCTGGGAACTCCCTAGCTCTCGCCTGCCCCGGCACCATCGAGACTAGCACCACCTTCAACTGTAGCCTCTCCGCTAGCTCCAGCTCCGTCATCAAGGCCATCTACGCTAGTTTTTCCATTACCGGCGCCCAACTCGTCAGCTTCTCTAGTAGTGCTTCCACTTGGTCGGGCGCCCTTTCTGGCGCTGATTTCTCCGCCCAGAATACCTCCGGCCAGTCCGGGACTATTTCCCTCGGCACCATCACCTTGAAAGCCAACGCCTCGTCCGGCACCGCCAAAATCGCCTTCTCCAACGTCTATTTCGCCGACGTCGCCAACTCCGAATTCACCGCCGGCGGCGTCGTTGCCAACGTTTCCGTCACGGCTCCAGACGTCATTATCTCCCCTAGCCAAAATTCATCGAACAACAATAGTAACAGCAGCAATAGCAATAGCTCGACCGATAGCCAGTCTTCCGACCAACAATCGTCTTCCGACAGCACTAACTCTAGTGAAACCAGTTCGTCCGCGACCAAAAGCGATACTTCACTAAAATCCTTGTCCATCACTGGCTACGATATTGACTTTTCGCCCACGACCTTCACTTACAACGTCCAGATAGACGATGACGTCGATAAACTCACCATTAGCGCCGAGCCGACCGCTTCCGAAGCCACTTATAAAATCACGAATAATTCCGAGCTCAAAGACGGCAGTGTCGTCCGTATCACGGTCACTAATGGTGATGCGCAGTCCATTTATCGGCTCAAAATCGCCAAGGCCGGAAGCGAAAGCGCGTCCACTGTTCCCGCGACTACGAATACAACTTCTACTGGCTCGTCTTCGGCCACAGCTATAATTATTATCGTCGTAGCGCTAGTTTTAATTGGTGGTCTGCTCGCCGTATATTTCTTCGTTATTAAGAAGAAGACTCCGAATTCTCCGGCACCAGTTTCTATTACCCCGCCGCCTTCCGTCCCAATGATTCAGCCCCCAGCGCCAGCCGTTTCGCCTGCCCCCCAGCCAGTCGCACCAGCACCAACCGCTAATCCAGGGGATAATCCCTTCATCAACGTCCCCACCGCGGCGGCACCCGCCCCTAGCGCCCCTGCTCCTACTCCGACGGACAATCCTTTCATGGATACCGCGCCCGGAAATCCAGTCGATAGCCCATTCTCGCCTCCATCCGAGCCTGCGCCAGCGCCAACCGAGACTGCCACTTTCAACTTCCCAACTCCGCCCAAGGCCGTCGAACAAGCACCCTCGTTCTCCGAGGCTAGTGCTACTGTTTTGGAGACGCCGACTCAGGCGCCCCCAGCCGCCGAACCGCCAGTCGAGACAGTCCAGGAGCCAGTTCCGCCAGTAGCCAACCAAGCCCAACCCGACGAGGGCCAAGACCCGCTAGTCGTCAACGCCACGCCCGTTCCAGATTCCATTTCCACGTCGAACCAAATTCCTCAGCCAACGCCGAGCTCTACGCCTGCGCCTACGAATGCTATGCCTCTGGTCAATATGGCGGCGCCCCAGCCCCCAACACCTGAGCCAGCAGTCCAGCCAACCCAGCCTCTCGAGCCCCAGACCGACCTCCAGGCCGCTATGCCCGCGCCCGAACATCCCGCGAGTGAACCCTTCTCTCTAGATAGCCTCCCCTTCAATCCCACTTCCGGCGCCTAGTTCATTGAACAAACAGACGAAAACTGATATAATAAAGCTATGTTAGACGCAAATTTTATTCGCAACAACTTAGCTCTCGTCGAGCATTCTACTCGCGAAAAAGGTTACAAAATCGAACCAAAAAAGGTCCTCGAGCTAGACGACAAACGCAAGGCCCTACTCCTTGACGTCGAAGCTCTGCGCAAATCTCGCAACGAGATTGCTTCGGCCATGAAGTCCGGCAAACCCGATCCGAAACTCATCGAAAAAGGCAAGAAACTCAAACTAGAACTTTCCGAAAAAGAAAAATCCCTTTCCGAACTCGAAGCCCAAATCAAAGACACCCTCAAACAAGTCCCGAATATCATCTTCGAGGATGTTCCTCTCGGCCCAGAAGAAAACTCCGTCGAAGTTAAATCCTGGGGCGAACATCGCCCCCACGCCGACGCCGTTGACCATCTCGACTACGCCACTTCCCGCAATTGGGTCGATTTTGAGCGCGGCGCCAAAGTCGCCGGCGCCAAGTTCTACTATTTGCGCGACGAGCTTGCTCTTCTCGAAAACGCTCTAATTCAATTCGGTCTCCAGAAAGTCACCGAAGCCGGCTTCCACTTCATGCTCGTCCCCGATCTCGTCTCTTCAAAAGTCCTCGAGGGCTGCGGTTTCAATCCTCGCTCCTCCGAACAATCCGACGAATACTATATCGAAGGCGAGGATCTCGCCCTAATCGCTACCGCCGAGATGCCCCTCACCGGCTACCACATGGACGAGATCATCGACGAAGCCGACTTGCCTCTTTGCTACGCTGGTCTTTCCGCCTGTTTCCGCAAAGAAGCCGGCACCTACGGCAAACACACCCGCGGTCTCTTCCGCGTCCACCAATTCGACAAACTCGAAATGTATATCTTCTGTCTCCCCGAAGAATCCAAAAAAATGCACGAAAAAATCCTCTCCATCGAAGAAGACATCTGGCAATCCCTTGGCATTCCTTACCATATTATCAACATCGCTGCCGGCGATTTGGGTTCTCCCGCCGCCAAAAAATACGACATCGAATACTGGTCTCCAGTTGACGAAAAATATCGCGAACTCACTTCCTGCTCCAACTGCACCGACTTCCAGGCTCGCTCGCTCAACATCCGCGTCCGCCGCAAGTCCGGCGAAGTCGAAGTTCTTCACACTCTGAACGGCACCGCCATCTCCCTCGCCCGCACCATGGTCGCCCTCATCGAAAACTACGCCACCAAAGATGGCAAGCTAAAGGTTCCCGAAGCTTTGAAACCTTATCTAAACAACAAGGAGGAAATCTAATGATTAGTAAACTCGACATCACCGGTAGCAATTTCAAGCTCGCCGAAGTCCACCAAAAATACGCCCAGAAAAAAATCGGCAAACTCGACAAATACCTCCCCAAATCTAGCAAAAAAGAAGTCGTCGCCAAGGTCGTCATCACCGAGACTAACCGCAACCCAGGCAACAAATACGAAGTTTCGGCCGCTATGGAAATCCCCGGCGGCAAGGTTATCGCCGCCAAAGACGATTGTTCTAACATTTTTGCTGGCCTTGACCTCGTCGAAGCCAAACTTCTCGGCCAAATTCGTCGCTACAAGACCGAAACCGAAAACTCTCGCCCCAAAAAGTCCCTAAAAAACCTGTTCCACCGCAATAGATAATATGCTAAACTAGAAAGATAATTTCGAAGGATTATTCACTATGCCCGCAAAAGAAGCCAAACCCGTAAAACCCCCGAAGCAGAAGAAACAGAAGAAAGAAAAGAAACCGACCGACAAACTTGCCGACCGTACCGCCACCACCAAATTTCTCCAAGGCATTTTTGGTGATGCCCAGAAAAAAACTCTTCACCGCATGCATAAAAAAGCCCTCGAAATTGGCAAGCTCGAGCCTAAATACAAGAAACTTTCCGACGATGAGCTAAAGTCTGCTTTCGACGACCTCCGCGCCCAAGCTAAAGACGAAAAATCCCTCAACAAACTTCTCCCCGATGTTTTTGCCATCGTCCGCGAAGCTACGCGCCGCATCCTCGGCATGCGTCACTACGACGTCCAGCTCATCGGCGGCATTGCGCTCCACGAAGGCCGTATCGCCGAAATGAAAACCGGCGAAGGCAAAACTCTCGTCGCTCTCCTTCCTGCCGTCCTCAATGCTCTCCCCGGACACGGCGTCCACGTCGTCACCGTCAACGATTACCTCGCCCAACGTGATGCCGGCTGGAACGGCCCTGTCTATGACTTCCTCGGCCTTTCCGTCGCCGTCATCATCAACAACGCTTCTTTCATCTACGACAAAGACTACGAGAACACCGAGCACGCTGATGAACGTTTCCTCCATCTTAAACCCTGCACCCGCAAAGAAGCCTACGACGCCGACATCACCTACGGTACCAACAACGAATTCGGC
Source organism: Candidatus Saccharimonadota bacterium (assembly GCA_017433765.1). GTDB lineage: Bacteria > Patescibacteriota > Saccharimonadia > Saccharimonadales > Saccharimonadaceae > Nanosyncoccus. The sequence continues at coordinate 16,651 of JAFRGO010000006.1, read as the reverse complement.
TTCGATTATCTTCGCGACAATATGACCTCCGAAGTCAAATTCCTCCGCCAGCGCGAACTCAATTTCGCCATCGTGGATGAAGTCGATTCCATTCTCATCGACGAAGCCCGCACTCCGCTCATTATCTCCGCTCCCGCCGGCGACAATCCCGAGGCCTACTACCAATTCGCGAAAATCGCCTCCCACCTCACTCCCGAAGATTACACTCTCGACGAAAAACACCGTAGCGTCACCTTGACCGACAAGGGTGTCGAAAAAGTCGAGTCCCTCCTCGGTATCGACGAACTCTATTCTACGAAAAACACTCCTCTCGTCTATCATCTCAACCAAGCCCTTCGCGCCGAAGTCATCTTCCACCGCGACAAAGATTATGTCGTGACAAATTCCGGCGAAGTCATCATTGTCGACGAACACACCGGTCGTCTCATGCAAGGTCGCCGCTACAACGAAGGTCTCCACCAAGCCATCGAAGCCAAGGAAGGTGTCGCAGTAAAACAAGAATCCATGACCCTCGCAACCATTTCCTTCCAGAACTTCTTCCGCCTCTACAAGAAACTCTCCGGCATGACCGGCACCGCCTTCACCGAAGCCGAAGAATTCCAACAAATCTACGGCCTCGACGTCCTCCAAATCCCACCCAACAAGCCCATCATTCGCGTTGACAAAGACGACCTCATCTTCGCCACCAAGCGTGGCAAGCTCAAGGCCATCGCCGCCGAAATCAAAAAATACCACGACCGCGGTCAACCTGTTCTCGTCGGCTCCGATTCCATCGCCAACAACGAAGAAATCGCCCGCTATCTCGACGAACAGGGAATTAGCTACGAGATTTTGAACGCCAAAAACAACGAACGCGAAGCCGCCATCATCGAAAAAGCCGGCGAAAAAGGCGCTATCACCCTCGCCACCAACATGGCCGGCCGTGGTACCGACATTAAATTAGGCGAAGGCGTCAAAGAGCTCGGTGGTCTCGTCGTCATCGGCTCTGCTCGCCACGATTCGCGCCGCGTTGACAACCAGCTTCGTGGCCGCGGCGGCCGTCAAGGCGACCCAGGCACAACCCAATTCTTCGTTTCTTGCGAAGACGACCTCATGCGCATTTTTCAAGGCGACCGCGTCAAAGCCATCATGTCCCGCCTCGGCGTCGCCGAAGATATGCCGATTCAAACCAAGTCCATCAGCAAAACTCTCGAAGCCGCCCAAAAGCGCATCGAAGGTTTCAACTTCGACTCCCGCAAAAACGTCGTCCAATACGACAACGTAATCAACCGCCACCGTCGCGTCGTCTATCTCATGCGCCGTCGCATTCTCGAAGGCGAAGATATTTCCAAAGAAATTCAAAAACTCATCAAAGACGAAGTCAAAGAACTTTGCGAATTCAACAGCAAAATCAACAAAAACTTCGCGAAGAATTTCAAATCTGCCTTCCCCGTCATTGACAATGACACCATCGAAGGCATCGGCCTCCTCCGTCGAGCCTCTGACCGTGAGAAAACCGCCCTCGAAGCTGTCGAAGCCGCCTATTCGGCCAAAGAGACCGAGTTCACCCCCGAAGTTATGCGCAAAATCGAGCGCGAAGTCTATCTAAAAGTCCTCGATATCCTCTGGATGCAACATCTCGAGAACATGCAGCATCTCCGCGAAGGCATCCACTGGCGCTCCGTCGGCCAACGCGACCCCCTCGTCGAATATCGTTCCGAGTCCCAAAAACTCTTCGACGGCCTCGAACGCAAACTCCGCGAAGAAGTTGTCCGCATTCTCCTTACCATCCAAAAGTCCGAAGCCAACCAAACCGAAGCCGCCCAAAACGACTACGACACCGAGCTAACCAAGATGGCCTCCAGCTCCAGCGAAAAAGGCGTCAACGAAATCCAGTCCGGTGAGAAAAATCTCGACAGCGAGTTTAAGAAATCGCCCAAAACCGAGAAAACTCCCGCTAAATCCACCTCGAAAAAGTCCAAAAAGAACAAAAAACACAAGAAAAAATCCCGCAAATAATCTCGAATGAAACATTCAGTCGAAGAATTACAGCTGGCGAACGGCGCCAAGGGCTTACTCATCAACATCCGCGGCGCTTCCGTTGTTGCTACGCGCGTCCAATTTCGCGCCGGCCTTCGCTACGCAAAAACTCCCGACCTCGCCGAAATCGCCCACGTCGTCGAACATTTAAGCTTCGGCGCCAACGCCAAATACCACGACGAACAAGCCTACGAGTCCGAATTCACCAAAAACGGCGCCTACCACAACGCCTGGACTTCCGACTACTCCGTCGTTTATGAAACCGAATGTGCAAATTTTGAATGGGCGCGTATTCTCGAATTGAAACGTCTTGCTATTTGCGAACCTCGTTTTAATGAAGAAGAACTAAAATCCGAAAAATCCAACATTCGCTCCGAGCTAATCGGCTACGAAAACGACTATTACCGCCTCCTCTGGTCGCGACTCCAACAGCAAATCGGCGAAAAAACCCAGAATCTCTCCGAACGCCTCAAAACTCTCCCCAATATCGAGCTCAAAGACATCCGCGAGCACTACCGTCGCACCCACACTCTCAACAACATGCGCTTCATTATCGCCGGCGATTTTTTGCGCGCCGACAAACGCCAACTTCGCGACCTACTCGAAGCTTGGAACCTAAAGCCAGGTGAGCGCCTCGAAATTCCTATCGACGAACTTTCTTCATCCGACGCCTATCTGATTCGTCGCAAGGACGCCACTAATATAACCTTCGGCTTCACTTGGGCGACTCCGCGCGCGCTCGAATCTTCCGAACTCCAAGCCATGGCCTGCCTGAACCACATCTTGACTGGCACCATGTCCAGCAAAATCTTCGGTAACGCCCGCAAAAAAGGTCTCCTCTACTCCATGTATAGTTCCACCAGCAACGCCCCCGTCATGACCTCATGGGATTTCGACGGCGAAGTCGAAGTCGAGAACGCCGAAGCTGTTTTCGAGCTAATTCTCAAAGAATTCGTCAAAGTCCTCAACGGCGACGTTCGCCCCGAAGACCTCGAAGCCGCCCGCAACTACCAACTCGGCCGCTTCCAAATGTCCGCCCAGACTGTCGGCCAAATCGCCGACTCCTACTCCGAAGCCTACTTCAAAAACGACCACATCCTCGACTTCGATTCCATCCCCACTCTCGTCAAAAGCGTCAGTAAATCCGACCTCGTCAACCTCGCCCGCGAATTCGTCGGCAGCGGCATCCAATCCCTCACCGCCGTCGGCTCTTGCGAAAAATCCCTCATCACCTCCCTCAACAACTACCTCGAGTTTTGACCAAATTTCTCTCCAGAGAGCCAACAGAGGTCAACAAAGCGCGTAGCAAAGTTCCGAAAAATTTTGCCAAAATCTCGAAAAATGCTATACTATTCTTATGAATATCGCGATTCTTGGCTACGGCAAGGAAGGTCACTCCGCCCAAAAATACTTCGAGGCCCGCGGCGACACCGTCCAAATTTTTGACGGTTTTTCGCTCGCCGAGCTCAAAACTTTCGACCTTCGCCCCTACGATTTAGTCCTTCGCAGCCCCTCCGTCCCCCCGCTTTACAAAATCTTCCCCGATTCTCCTCAATCTCCCGCCGTCCTCGCCAGCCGAAACTGGTCTAGTCTGACTAAATATTTCTTTGACAACTGCCCCGCCCCCATCATCGGCGTCACCGGCACCAAAGGAAAGGGAACTACCTGCTCCCTCATCACCACCATCCTCGAGCACCTCGGCTTCACCGCCCATCTCGTCGGCAACATCGGCACCCCCGCCATCGACCTCCTCGACAAGATTTCCCCCTCCGACGTCATCGTCTATGAACTCAGTAGCTTCCAGCTCTGGGATCTCGAAGTCTCGCCCAAAATCTCCGTCGTCCTTCGCGTCGAACCCGACCATCTCAACGTCCACCGCGACTACGCCGACTACGTCTCCGCCAAATCCAACCTCTGCCGCCTCCAAACCCCTTCCGATTCCTGCATTTTCTTCAAAAACAATCCCGACTCCGCCAAAATTGCCCAACTTTCCCCCGCGCAAAAATTCCCCTATCCTCTCTCCGAGAAATCCGAACTTCTCGATAATCTTTTCTTCTTCCTCAACGTCCCCGGCGCCCACAACCGCGAGAACGCCGAGGCCGCCCTCCTTGCCGTCTCCGCTTTCCTAGACCAACCCCTACCCGCCTTCCTCGAAGACCACTTCGATCAGCTCAAATCCGCCTTCAAATCCTTCCGTGGCCTCCCCCATCGCCTCGAATTCGTCCGCACCAAAGACGGCATCAAATTCTACGACGACAACTTCAGCACCACCACCCCCTCGCTCGAGGTCGCTCTCCGCGCCTTCCCCAACGACCGGCTCGTCCTCATCGCCGGCGGCCGCGACAAAACCGACTACGCCGACCTCCCCGCCATCGCCAAACTCCTCACCAGCACCAAAAATCTCGAAAAAGTCGTCCTCCTCGGCGAGTCCGGCCACAAACTCTACTCCGATTTTCCCAGCGCAAAATTCCTCCTCGCCGATTCCCTCGCCGACGCCGTCGAGAAGTCCTTCTCCGCCGCCAAACTCACCTCCGCCTCCGTCGTCCTCATGTCCCCCGCCGCCGCCAGCTTCGACATGTTCGAGAACGTCTATGACCGCGGCGCCCAATATCAAACTATCGTCAAAAACCTCTAGCCATGTCCGATTCCGAAAAACTCCTCCAAGCCCTCCTCGCCGACCTTGACAAGTCCTGGCAAAAGCTCCGTCTCGACGAAAAACTCGCCGAACAAAAATCCCTCGAGGCCACCGTCAGCAATCCCGACCTCTGGCGTGACCCCGACTCCGCCCGCCAAGCCAACGAAGCCCTCGCCAAACTCTCCGCCGAACTCGAGCCTTGGTTGCTCCTGAGAACCCAACTTTCCGACATCAAAGAACTCCTCGCCCTAAACGACGACAGTTTAAAGGATGAGATTTCCGCCCAACTCCAAGCCCTCGCCACCAACCTCGCCGACCAAAACAAAGCCCTCCGCTACACCGGCCCTTACGACGACTCCGACGCCATTCTCCGCATCACCGCCGGCGTCGGCGGCACCGAAGCCATGGACTGGGCCTCCATGCTCGAGCGCATGTATCTCCGCTACGCCGAAAAATCCGGCCTGAAATCCACCTGCCTTGAACGCATCTCCGGCGAAGAAGTCGGTATTAAAACCGCCGTTTACGAGCTTTCCGGCGTCCACGCCTACGGTCGCCTCCGTTCCGAGCACGGTGTCCACCGCCTCGTCCGCCTCTCTCCCTTCAACGCCAACAACCTCCGCCAAACCTCCTTCGCCCTCGTCGAAATCCTCCCCATTCTAAAAAACCCCGACTCAGTCCACATCGACGACAAAGACCTCCGCATCGACGTCTATCACTCCGGCGGTCACGGCGGCCAGAGCGTCAACACCACCAATTCCGCCGTCCGCATCACCCACCTCCCCACCAACACCGTCGTCGCCATCCAAAACGAGCGCTCTCAACTCCGCAACAAAGAAAAAGCCATGGAAATCCTCCTCGCCAAACTCACCCAAATGCAGCAGGAGCAACACTCCTCTAAGATTTCCGACCTCCGCGCCGGCGAGTCCGCCAAATGGGGTCAGCAAATCCGCAATTACGTCCTCCAACCCTACAAGCTCGTGAAAGACACCCGCACCAAACACGAAGAAACCAACGTCGAAAAAGTCCTCGACGGCGATATTGACCCCTTCATAGAAGCATTTTTGGACATGGGCGACTAGTATTCATTTTTCAAACATATTATGCTAAAATAAACATATATGATTTTGCTTGATGGCGTATCGAAAACCTACCCGGGAGACAAATCCCCTGCCCTCGACAACATCTCCCTCCACGTCTCCCCAGGCGAATTCGTTTTTCTTGTCGGCAAGTCCGGCGCCGGCAAATCCACCCTCATTAAAATGATTACCAAGGAAGAACGCCAAGATTCCGGCAAGATTTTCGTCGGCGGCATCGACCTCGATTACGTCAAAAAACGCCACATCCCCCACTATCGCCGTCGCCTCGGCGTCGTTTTCCAGGATTTCAAACTCCTCCCCCGCCGCACCGTTTACGAGAACGTCGCCTTCGCCCTCGAGATCGCCGGCATGTCCGGCCGCGATATCCGTAACACCGTCCCCAAGGTTCTCGACCTCGTCGGCCTCCTCGACCAAGCTAAAAAGTTCCCCTCCCAGCTCTCCGGCGGCCAAATCCAGCGCGTCTCCATCGCTCGCTCCGTCGCCCGCCAGCCGAAAATCCTCATCGCCGACGAGCCGACCGCCAACCTCGACCACCTCACGACCGAGGAAATTATCGACCTCCTAAAGCGTATCAACGAGCTCGGCACCACCCTCGTCGTCACCACCCATAACGAAAACATCGTCAACCTCCTGAGCAAACGCGTCGTGACCTTGAGCAAGGGCAAGATTATCTCCGACCAAAAGTCCCACGGCATCTACCGCCTTGAAAAGTCCGCCCCCGACCAAGCTCCCATCCCCATCCGCATCCAAAAACCGGGAACTAAACTCCAAAAACCAGACCCCAAGCTCCAGAAACCCGAACCCGACCTCCATAAACCCGACAATAGACCTCAGAAACCTACCAAACCCTCCACCTCTAAATCTCGAAAGGTCGCCTAATGCCCACCACTCCCACCAAACGCCAAACCAAAAAATACCTCCGCACCCTCGTTCGCGGCGGCCACAAACACCCCGTCCGCAGCTGCTTCCGTATCTTCAAATACGGCATCGTCAGCTTCGGCCGCAACATCTGGCTCTCGCTCGCCTCGACCCTCGTCATGACCATCACTATCTTGATTCTCTTCGTCACCGTCCTCGCTAGCGTCGTCCTCGCCGAGACCGCCACCTCCATGCGCGACAAAATCGACATCACCGTCTTTCTCAAACCGGGCACTTCCGAGGCCGACCTCGCCAAACTCAGCGATATTTTGAAATCCGACTCCAACGTCCGCACCGATTCTATCCTCACCAACACCTCCGAAGACGAGCTCACCCTCTTTCTCGCCGAGAACGCCGACAACCCCGAGCTTGTCGAGACCGTTTCCGATGAAGACATGAAAAAAATCATGCTCACGACCATCCAGTCCACCATCCGCTTCAAAGTCGTAGATATTGATAATCTCGCCAGCGTGAAGACTCTCATCGAGACCGACGAAACCTTCGCCAAACATCTCGACCCCGAGAAACTCCCCACCTACGACATGAACCAAGCCGAAATCCGCACCATCAACTCCTGGGCCAATATCGCGAAAAGCGGCGGCATCGTCATGAGCGCCATCTTTCTCGTCATCTCCATGCTCGTCATCTTCAACACCGTCCGCATGTCGATTTACTCCCGCAAAGAAGAAATCTACATGATGAAACTCGTCGGCGCCAGCCCCCGCTTCATTCGTGGCCCCTTTCTGGTTGAAGCCCAGCTCGCCGGCTTCATCTCCGGTGCCGCCGCGGCCACTCTCGGCTATTTTGGCTTCAACTTCCTCGCCCCGAGACTAGAAAGCTACGGCATCAACGTCGATACGATTCGCGACTATCTGACCTATCCGAAACTCCTCCTTTTCTTCGCCGCCATGATTCTCCTTGGCTCGATTATCGGCTACCTCTCCGCCCACCTCGCCAGCCATAAATATCTCCGCAAGTTATAACCCTTCCCAAATCTCTCCTTCTATGTTACAATACGCTTATGGCTATCCGTCTGCGTTCCACTTTTCTCGCCGCTGTCCTAGTTTTTTCCGTTGCTATTTTTGGTTTTTGTAACACCTTCGATTCTTCCGCCCTTTCTCGCGCCTGCCAGAATAGCCAAGCCTGCCTCGAAGCTGCCGCCGCCGAAGACAAGGCCAACGCCGATGCCGCCGCCGCTTCCGCCACCGCCGACGCCTACTCCGCCCAAGTCGCCTATAAGAATTACGAAATCGCCATCAAAGTCGCCCAAATCGCCGAGACCAAGGTCCGCATCACCGAGCTCATCGCCGACATCGACGCTACCGAAGCGAAGCTGACTTCCCAACAAACCGCTCTCGCGAAACTCCTCGTCGATATGTATTTCAACAAAAACAATGAACCCGTCCTTATCCTCGCTGGCTCCGACTCCATTTCCGACCTTGCCGAAAAGGAGGCTCGCGAAGACGCCGTCCAGTCCCAAATCTCCGCCGCCAACCGCGAAGTGAAGGCTCTAAAGGAACAGCTCGAAGTCCAACGCGCCGACGCCGAGGCCACTCTGAAGGCCCAAGAGCTCGCCGAGGCCGAGCTCGAGACCGCCCGCGCCGAACTCCAAACCCTCGTCGCGAAATACCAGGCCGACGCCTCCTCCTTCGCCGCCGACGCCGAAACTGCCCGCCTCGCCAAAATCGAAGCCGAGCGCATCGAACAAGAATCCCACCCCGAGCTCTACCGCGTCGGTAGCTACTACGGTAGCACCAACAGCTATGAATGGAAAAACTGGTGTCCAGGCTACCAAGACGCCTTCGCCACCTACCACAACGGCAACCTCATCGGCGGTCTCGTCTGTGAATGCGTCAGTTACGCCGGCTGGAAGGCTTACGAAAACTTCGGCGTCGTCGCCGCCTGGGGCAATGCCTACTCGTGGGATGACTATGGCCGCCTATACTTTAATGTTGACCATAATCCCGCCCCCAATACCATCGGCCAGGCTGACGGCGGCACCTACGGCCACGTCTTCTGGGTCGAGAGCGTCAACGCCGACGGCTCCATCAACGTCACCGAATACAACAACGCCTGGGCGACCTACCTCTATTCTGGCGTTTACCAATACGGTGATTTCGGCGCTCGCACCATCCCCGCCTACGAAGCCGCCACCTACAACTACATCCACCTCGACCAGCCAAAATAACCCTCCGCGCCCCTTCTCGTGTTATAATTAACTAATGACCGCCCAGCCCAAAGTCAAACACGTTTCTCTCGGCGCGACCATCATCGCCGCCTTTGTCACCCTCGTCCTCGGCGTTTTTGTCGGCGCCAACTGGTCCAATTTCGCCCCCTACCTCGGCTTCAAAACTACTTCCTCCGTCCAAAGCACCCTCGATTGGTTCTCGCTCGACGAAGTCTATGCTAAACTCGTCGCCAACTACAACGGCGACATCGACCCCCAGGCTGCCATCGAGGGCGCCAAAAAGGGTCTCGTCAACTCCCTCGGCGACCGCTATACTTCCTACATGGACGCCGAAGAAGCCGCCGCCTTCGAAGATTCTCTCCATGGCAACGTCGGTGGCGGCATCGGCATCGAATTCGGCTCCCGCAACGGCTACCCCACCATCCTCCGCACCCTCCCCGACAACCCCGCCCGCGCCGCCGGCATCCTCGCTGGCGACATCATCTACAAAGTTGACGATGAAGAAGTCTGGAACAAATCCGTCGAAATCGTCGCCTCCAAAACTCGCGGCGAAGTCGGCTCGACCGTCAAACTCACCATCATCCGCGACGGCAAAGAGCTCGACTTCACCCTCACCCGCGAAGAAATCAACAACGTCTCCGCCTACCTCACCTACCGCAGAAGCGGCACCGTCGCTGTCATCACCATCACCCGCTTCGACACCGACACCGCCGCTCTCGTCACCAATTTCGCCAAAGAAATCGTCGAGAAAAATTGCGAAAAAGTCATTCTTGACCTCCGCAACAACGGTGGTGGGTACGTCGCCGCCGCGAAAGACATCCTCTCCCTCTGGCTCAACGGCGACAAAATCCTCACCCAAAAGTCCAAAAACTTCCCCGACGAAGTCACCTACGCCAACCGCAACAAAGCCATTCTCGCCGACATGAAAACCATCATCCTCATCAACCAAAACACCGCCTCCTCCAGCGAAATTGTCGCCGGCGCCCTCCGTGACTACGACAAAGCCACCCTCGTCGGCGAAAAGTCCTTCGGCAAAGGCGTCGTCCAGACCCTCCTCAACCTCTCCGGCGGCTCCACGCTCAAAGTCACCACCGCCGCCTGGTACACCCCGCTCGACGTTTCTATTAACTCGAACGGCATCACCCCCGACATCGAAGTCATCAACACCGACGACGACATCAACGCCCTCCGCGACCCCCAGCTCGACAAAGCCCTCTCTCTGTAAAAGCCCAGCCCTTTATTCTGCGTTTCCGAGGCTAAATTATCAAAAAACGCCTCCCCTATTGACTTTTACAGCAAAGTGTGCTATAATAGAGAGATGGATATCTGGTCTTCCCTAGAACGACCCTTTCTTATTCTCGCCCCTATGGAGGGCGTCACCGACCTACCTTTTCGCCAAGTCATCGCTCGCGCTGGCCGCCCCGACCTATTCTTCACCGAATTCACCAACGTCAGCTCCTACGCCTCCGCCAAAGGTCGCGCCAACGCTCTCGAGCGCCTAAAAGTTAGCGACACCGATTCGCCCATCATCGCCCAAATCTGGGGCAAAAATCCCGAACATTTTTCCTTCATCGCGAAAGATCTCGAAAATCTCGGTTTCTCCGGCATCGACCTCAATTTCGGCTGCCCCGACCGCCACGTCATCGCCGCTGGCGGTGGCTCCGCCATGATTCGCACCCCCGAGCTTGCCGTCGAATGCTACCGCCAGGCAAAATCCGCCACCTCCCTCCCCGTCTCGATTAAAACCCGTCTCGGCTACACCTCCCCCACCGAATATAGAGCTTGGCTCTCCGCCCTCCTGCGCGAACACCCCGCCGCCCTCACCGTCCATCTTCGCACCAAAAAAGAAATGTCCAAAGTCCCCGCCCACTATGAGCTTATTCCTTCACTTCTCGCCCTCCGCGCTGAGCTTAGCCCCGAGACGAAGCTCATCATCAACGGCGACATCCCCGACCGCGCCGCCGCCATGAAGCTCCACGCCCAATATCCTGACCTCGACGGTTTTATGATTGGCCGCGGCGTGTTCAAAAATCCCTATTGCTTCATCGACCACCTTGCCACTCGCGACGAGCTCCTCGACCTCCTCCTCTTCCACCTCGAAAAATTCGACGAAGCCAACGCAAGCAAAAGCAACCTCAGCGAACCCGACGAACGCCAAAACAAAACCACCGAACCCCGCCCCAAATCCTTCGAGCCCCTCAAACACTATTTCAAAATCTACCTCCACTCCTTTGCCGGCGCCAGCGACCTCCGCGCTAGGCTCATGGACACCCATTCCACCGCCGAAGCCCGCACAGTCCTATCGCACTTTTTCGAGACCAACTAACGCTTCCAAAACTCCCGCAATCCGCGAAATTCTTCCTAGTTTTTCCAAAAAATGCTAAAATAGTTATGTCTAGTCATACTTCGGTCACTGGCTAAGACGTACCGACTAAGCTGTGGAATTTTGTCATTTAACTCCATAGCCAAGAGCCAATAAACTAGGCTCGCATAAATGACTTCTATCATTTATCTTAGGAGTTACTTATGTTCAAAAAAACCAAATCCAACCAAGACGAGCAAGTCGAAGTTATGGCCCTCTTCGGCTTCGAAATGACGCCTTGCCAACCGCTTTCTTTCAAGCGCGCGGACGGTGTCGAAGTAGAAGTTGACGAGCTCATCCGTAGCCGCGTCAAGTTCGTCGGTGCCACCACTCTCCACGTCTTCGACGTGATTGCTAGTGGGCGGAAGTTTCGTCTCGAGTTCAACTCGACCAACTTGGCCTGGCACCTGTTACTGATGCGCTAAACCCTAGCCGCTATCAGCAAACAAAATGTCTAAAAATGCCCTCTTGAGGGCATTTTTATATCTAGAACAACTTTATTCTATCTAGCGGAAATATCCGCAAATTCACCGGCCCCACGATCCGACAATACGGCACCGTGCCCAAGCCATTCCTCGAATCATACGAATGTGACCCCTCGCGATTATCCCCCGACACAAACAACTCTCCCTCCGGCACCGTCGTATCTACCTCCCCCGAAGTATATTCCTTCGGCCCCTCCTCGTCCGACTTCCTCCATTCCTTATCATAAATAAATCCCTCCGGATGCTCGTCATTATAAATCGTCATCACCCCGTCCTTCACCGTCACTCTCTCGCCAGGGAACGCAATCACTCTCTTGATAATATACTGGTCCGTCACCGTATTCGGCGCCGCACAAGTCAACGCCCCCGTCGCGCTTCCGTTCGCGAACACGATAATCTGCCCCCGCTCCGGCACATATTCGTTTCCCGAAAAATGCGCCATCGTCACCGCCAGTCGATTCACAATTACCCTGTCGTCATTATGCAAAGTATTCTCCATGCTCACCCCCACGACATTATACGACCGAAAAACAAAGGTATTTAGCACGAACGTCCCGAACACCACCACCACAACAAATCCCACCAAAGAAAATATATCTTTAATTATCGGGTGTCTCTGGAAAAAGCTCGGCTGTTTTGTCGTATCCATTCTCCCATTTTACCACATCTTCGCCCAAACCGCCACGTTTCCCATTTTAAGCTTATTTTATTTTCCGTGCTATAATATATTCATATGGCAGATTATTCAATCATACGCAAATCCCGCAACACTCTCAGCTCCTTCCTCCACGTCCTGATGAACATCCTCCTCGGCGTCGGCTCGATTTCCGTCACCCTCATCTCTGGTAGCTGGATTCTCGGCATCATCCTCGTCCTCATCTCCAAATGGCGCATCTTCGCCGTCCGCCCTCGCTACTGGCTCCTCAACTTAAAATCCAGCCTCGTTGACCTCATCGTCGGCGCTTCCTTCGTCGTCCTCGCCTACCTTTCCGGCACCGAAATCCTCCCCATCCACATCCTCCTCGCCGCCCTCTACACCATCTGGCTGATTTTCATCAAACCGAAGACAAAGAATCCCTATCCTCTCATCCAATCCCTCTTTGCCACCTTCCTCGGCTCGACCGCTGCGCTCATCGCCACCACTTCTGTTGACTCCATCGTCTTCGTCTTGATAGAGTTTCTTATCGGCTACGGAGCCAGCCGCCACCTCTTCGCTCAAACTTCCGAAGGTTCCTTCACCCTCGTCACCTTCGCCTGCGGTCTCCTCTACGCCGAGCTCGCCTGGCTCTGCTCCACCTGGTCGATTATTTATTCCTTCGGCTCGACCGGCATCATCGTCCCCCAATTTTCCATCATTCTCACCCTCTCGGCCTTCGCCTTCGCCAAAGCCGCCACTAGCGTCCTCCGTCACGACGGCGAAGTCCGCTACAAAGAAGTCCTGCCCCCCACCGCTTTTAGTCTCATCCTTATCGCGGTCATCGTTTTTGCCTTTAGCAACCCAATTTTCAACGTATAAACAACATAACTAGGAGGAACTATGCCTATCATTATTGAAGACACCCCAAAAACCAAAGAAGTCAAAGAAAACTCCGAGGCCGTCGAGCCAGAAAAACCTAAAAAATCCGAAAAATCCGTCCAAAAAACTCCAAAAGCCAAAAGGCACTTCGATTTCCAGACCCTCACTCTCGCCCTAGTTATTCTTGCCCTCGTTCTTTCCGGCGCTAGCCTCACTTTCTCCCTCCTTGACTTCTTCCGCGGCGACACACCCATCACTTTTGCCAACAATTTCACTTCTGACGGCAATTCCGCCAACTTCACCGAAGGTTCCATCGCTGACGTTGCCAACAAAGTCTCCGCTTCTGTCGTTTCAATTACTACCGAAGTCCGCACCACTTCCTTCTGGGGTCAAAGCTCCACTTCCACCGCCGCTGGCACCGGCATGATAGTTACCGAAGATGGCTATATTTTAACCAACAAACATGTCATCAGCGAAGCCAACAAAATCAATGTTATTCTTGCTAACGGCGACACCTACACTAATGTCAAAGTCGCCAGTGTCGATCCACTCAACGATGTCGCCTTTCTAAAAATCGACAACGCCAGCAACCTCACTCCCGTCAAACTCGGCGATTCCAAAACCATTTCCGTCGGTCAACAAGTTATCGCCATCGGTAACGCTCTCGGTCAGTTCGCCAACTCCGTCACCTCCGGCATCATCTCCGGCACCGGCCGCTCCATCACCGCCACCGACGCCTCCTATTCTTCCTACGAATATCTTTCCGACCTTATTCAAACCGACGCCGCCATCAACGCCGGCAACTCCGGTGGCCCGCTCGTCAACGCCGCAGGCGAAGTCATCGGTATCAATACCGCCACCGGCTCTGGCGACAATCTCGGCTTCGCCATCCCCATCTCTAGCGTCAAAGGCATGCTCGCCCAACTTCTCGAATCCGGCTCCGCCTCCCGCGCCTTCCTTGGCGTCAATAACCTTACTATTACCCCCAGCGTCGCCGAACAATACGAGCTTCCTGTCAACTCCGGCGCCTATGTCTATTACTCTTCCGGAAAATACAACTCCTCCGCCATCCAAAAAGACTCCCCCGCCGACAAAGCCGGCCTGAAAGACAAAGACATCATCACCGCCGTCAACGGCGTCAAAATCGGCGCTTCTGCCTCGCTCTCCTCGCTCATCGGCGAATACAAACCCGGCGATACCGTCCAACTCTCCATCCTCCGCGACGGCAGGGAACTAGCTCTCAACGTCACTCTCGGCGCTTACGAAGAATAATCCGCCCGCAGACACACAAAACTCACAAAACCCAAGAAAAATCCCCCTTACCGGGGGGATTTTTTCGCCAAAATCTGGAATCCGCTCGTCTTCACGACTTCCAAACTTTTCTTCTTGCCGATATATTTCTTTATTTTCTCGTGCTGGCTCTCGTCCGCCTCGATGACCAAATATTCCGTATTTTTATATTTATCCACCTCATCAATCAATCTTTTTATCTCATACAAGCCCTCATCCACCGCAAACAGCGCCTTCTCCGGTTCCCATTCCAATTCCTCGCTCAGCCAATCCCACGTCTCGTCCACATACGGCAGATTCGCCACCACAACATCAAACTTTTCGTCCTGGAACTTCTCCAACAAATCCGACTCCACAAATTCCACCCTCGCCCCCAAATCCACAGCGTTTTCCGCCGCCACTTTTAGCGCTTCTTTCGAAATATCCGCCGCCACTACTTTCGATTTCTCGATTTCCAGCGCCAGCGTAATCGCCAAACACCCGCTCCCCGTCCCCACGTCGAGAATTTTTGGCTCTTTTAGCTTCAAACTTTTCACAATTTCGATTATTTCTTCACTTTCAGGGCGGGGAATTAGTACATTCCTATCCACAGCGAACTCTCGCCCATAAAACTCCTTCCTCCCGACAATATACGCCAGCGGCATCCCCCTTTTCCGCAACTTTACCAGCCTGTCCAACACATCCAAATCATTCTGATTTAGCTCGATATTGTCGTTCGCCACCAGAAACGACCGTTCTTTTTCATGCAAAATCTCCAAAACTAATAGTTCCGCATCCAGCGCGTCGATTTCTTCCTTAGTCTTTTTTAGCCACAAGTTCACGTTCATGACGGGCCAGCTCCTCTATTAAATCTTCTATTTCTCCATCCATCGCCCCAGTCACATTCGAGCGCGAATAATGTATCCTATGGTCAGTAATCCTATCTTGCGGGAAATTATACGTCCGAATTTTTTCGCTTCTATCCCCCGTTCCAATCAACGACTTGCGCGCGTCGCTCGCACTTTGTCTCTCTTCCTCACGCTTGCGTTCCAATAGTCTCGAACGCAAAATATTCATCGCCTTCACGCGGTTTTGTTGTTGGCTTCTTTCGTCCTGCATCGCCACCACCAGCCCCGTCGGCAAATGTGTAATCCTCACCGCCGAATCCGTCGTGTTCACCCCCTGCCCACCATGCCCCCCAGACCGATAAATATCTATTCGTAAATCTTCCGGTTTTATCTCCAAATCTCTTTCCTCCGCCTCCGGCAAAGCCGCCACCGTCACCGTCGAAGTATGAATTCTCCCCTGGCTTTCCGTCACCGGCACTCTCTGCACTCGATGCACTCCGCCCTCGAACTTCAGCTTCCCATACGGATTATCGCCCGAGAACTTCACGATCACTTCCTTCATCCCTCCCGCTTCGTTCTCACTCTGCGAAATCAACTCCGCCTTCAAGCCATTTCTCTCCCCATATTTCACATACATTCGATACAGCTCCCCCGCAAACAACGACGCCTCATCGCCTCCCGCCCCCGCGCGAATTTCCAAAATCGCATTTTTCTCATCATTCGGGTCCTTCGGCAACAATTTTTCTTCCAGTTCAGCTTCCAATTTCGGGATTTCCGCCGACAATTCCTCGACATCACTCTTCGCCAACTCCCCCAGCTCCGCATCATTCACTAATTCTTTCGCTTCCTCCAGCGCCCGTTTTTTCTCCGCGATTTTATCAAACAACTCCACTAGCGCCTTATTTTCCGCCAATTTTTTCGACTTGCTCGCGAAATCTGGGTCCGCATAGGCCTCCGGTCTCGAGAGAAACGCCAAAATTTCCTCGTTTTCTTTTTCAATTTTGGTTTTATCAAACTCCATTTAATTATTATATCACACAAAATCTTATTCTATGATATAATAGGCCAAGGGATCTTTAGCTCAGCTGGCTAGAGCGTACGATTCACATTCGTAAGGTCGCTGGTTCGAGCCCAGCAAGATCCACCACCTCGCCGTCTTAGCTCAGTAGGTAGAGCGCATCCATGGTAAGGATGAGGTCTCGGGTTCAAGTCCCGAAGACGGCTCCATTTTAGAATAATAAGAGGACTGCTCTGGCATAAAAGCCAGGGCAGTTTTTGTTTTAGTTTTGTTTTTCTAGATCCACTAAGTGCAAT
>JAFRGO010000005.1 GCA_017433765.1 Candidatus Saccharimonadota bacterium | reverse complement strand
CTTTAATGCGGTGAAGGATATGGCCATCAACTTCCATGGTCTCATCCGTAAAACAGTATTTTTTCATTGTAAGGTGCACCCCCTTGATTGTATTATCGCGATACCTCCGAGGAGATAGCGCGAATGATAAAATCATGGGTTTACCCGAGAGGATACTCTCCCGGGTAATTAGAATCCAATCTGACGCTTCCTACTCCACCTCATCAATTGCTTTTGCGGTATTCACGAAAATCTGCTCGAGTTGGCCATCAATCCGGAAACGCTGGGCATTAATCTCGATGCTCTTCAGTAGATTACCGTTTTTATTACGCATCGTTGCGGCTCGCCAGTCGCAAAACATCTCAATCAGGTCGACCAAATTCATATCGTCGATCCCGCGGTCAAAATGCTCCGGGTGATGCCTGTTCTTTGCGTAATGGTGCTCGAGAGTGGATTTCAACTCCTCGAGCTCATGGTTGTAGGCCTCGGAACCATACTCCACCTGAGCCAGACGGGCCGTGCGTTCGGCAAACGCCTCAACTTCGGGCGATTCGAGCTTAGACCGATCGTGATTAACACCTCGACTGGTCAGCTTGTCTGTGAACCAACGAATATTCTTGCGAACTTCCTCAATGTGGGCAATCGTCTGGAGCTTGCACTCCGCCACAGACATAGTGCGCGGACGAGAAGCTGTTTGGGATTGTTTCTCTTGGGTTTTCTTTTCTGTCATGTGTCTCACCACCTTTACGAAAAAATGCCTGCAATTGTTCGAGCGACCGCAGGGGTGGGGAAATGGCATAAATCGTCTGCACGCTAGCACTTCTCCAACTCTGCGGTCGAAAAAACGTCAGATATAAAAAATTGCACGTCAGTTTTCTTGACGATACTATTATTATACCAAATTTCTGGAAAAAGTCAAAACCAGCTACCTGTCGCCGAACAGGAGGCTTACTCTACGACGACTTTAATGCCTATGTCCGTGCCCATGCTCATGCGCAAAACTATCCGGCCTGCACTCCTTCTCTTCGCATTCCTCACCTTTTAGCTCCAATTCGACCGTAGCGTGCGCAATGCCTAGCTGCGCTAATTTATGTTTTACTTCTTCCTTCACCTCGTGACTATACCTATCCACCACCACATGTAACGTCGCATAGTTATTGAACCCGTCCATGCTCCGCACATGAATATGATGAACGCCCGATACTCCCTTGATTCCTAGCACTTCCTGCTCAATCTTGTCGAGCTCAATACCATCCGGCGTCTTTTCTAGGAATATCACTAGAATCGAGCGCAAATATCGGATGGCATTATAGAGAATAAACAGCGCCACGCCGATACTCATAATCGGGTCGATTATACTGATGTCCGTGAAATTCATGATAATAGCCCCAACTAATACTATCACCCAGCTCAATACATCTTCCAACATATGTAGGCTAATCGCCTTCTGGTTCAGCGTTCCCCGACTGCGCGTCACTAGCGCCGCAACGGATTTCAAGACTATCGCTACAATCGCCAGCACTATCATCCCCGAATAATCCACTTCTCCCGGCTGGATAATTCTCTGCACTGCACTAACTATCATCAAAACCGAACTAAAAGTCAGAATTAGCATTGTAATCGCGCTCCCCAATACCGAATAGCGCGCGTATCCGTAGCTATGCCGCTTGTCGCAGCCCCTCTTGCTCAGACGCTCTAGAATATACGATAGTCCGACCGACACCGCGTCGCCCAGCCCATGAATCGAATCTGTCATTATTGCCACCGAGTTCGTTAGCAGCCCGCCCAAAAACTGCAAAATAGAAAACGCCAAATTCAACAAAAACGCCACTAGAATATTTCGCTCACTTTTCATGTCTCTATTATACCAGAAACATAGCGGATTCTTGTAGCTAGTGCTATATTATATATAATATATGAAGAAACTAGAGAAATTTTTATCCAAAATCTTCGGGGGACTCAATATCACCTGGCCTAGACTTATCATCTTCGCCGTCATCATGGGCGCCTGGACGGCCTTGATGGCGATGTTTGTTCCCGAGCGCTGCTCCCTCCACGACATCGCCGTGACGCCAGAATGGTGGGTTCTCCCCGCCATGTTGATTATCGTCAACTCCAAGAAGCCTCTCGAGGCCGCGTTGAAGACCTTCGTCTTCTTCCTCATCTCCCAACCTCTAGTCTATCTCATCCAAGTCCCCTTCAACTCCCTCGGCTGGGGCCTGTTCGGCTACTATCGCTACTGGTTCATGGTCACCCTCCTGACTTTTCCCGCCGCCTTCGTCTGCTGGTTTATCAAGAAAGACAAATGGTATTCCGGTGTGATTTTGGCTGGAGTTTTGGCGGTTTTAGCGCTGTTCGGCGTCACTAGTCTTCGCCTCTTTCTCGCAGACCCGCCCTTCCATCTCCTCACGACGCTTTACTGCTTCGTTACGATTGTCGTCTTTATCTTCGCCCTGCTCAAGGACAAAATCCCCCGCATCATCGCCTCGATTCTTATCGTCGCTGCTTTCTGTATTTATATTTCCATCGGTCTCGAACAACCCTTTGAAACTTATAACAATATCTTCCTGAAGGAAAACAATATCACCTTCGTTGGCGCACCCTACATCTCCTTTTGGGCCGGCAACGGCCGGGGCGCGGTCGAACTCATCCAGACCGAGGATGGCTACGCTATCAAAATGACTGGCGACTTCCGCTGCCACTACCAATTCGACATCAGCGATGACGAACACGAATACCATCTCGAATATTTCTACGACCCCGACCAAAAATCCATCGTCATCCAGGAGCGCTAGCCTCCGGCTCCACCCATAATTACCAACCCCGCCCAACAAAAATCCCCCGCTGGGGGATATTTTCTCGGTGGTGATCTCTGCGGGAGTCGAACCCGCGTTGACGGGATGAAAACCCGTTGTACTAACCGTTATACTAAGAGACCAACGCCCCTATATTATACCAAATCTTATTTGTAATTGCAAGCAAATGAATAATTTATCGTGTAATCCTTCCGCCCAAACGGCGCCACCGGATATATCCGCACGAAGGTCGCATTCTTGTCGCAAACATAGGTCGAAGTCTCGAAATAGCGCTTCTTCGCTTCGTTCTTGCCGTTATTGTATAGCAAAAGATGCCTGAGATACACCGGCAAAAACCCTGTCTCGGCATATTCGCCCATCTCCTTCTCTAGGCTCGAATCGGCCGGAATCGCGGCCACAAAATTATCATAAAAATAGTTCTCATAGTAATCTCTCGCGATTTCCTCCAGCTCGCGCGTCGCAACTTTGTCGGGCTGGTAATATATATTCACAATCAGACTAATCAAAACCACCATCGCACACACGATCACCCCGATAGAGACAACTTTCCTCGCCGTCCCAGAAATCGGAACTAGGACTTTCCTCCGAGTTTTCTTCGATATGCTTGGTTTTTTGTGGATAGTTTTGGAATTTTTGCCCACCGGTTTTTTACTCATAAATTAATTTTACCATAAACTTTTCCGCTTTTCTAGAGTTTTGTGGTAAGATAATAGATATGAGCAAGCTTTTCAAACGCACCAAAATCCTGGCCACCATCGGCCCTTCCGTCGCTTCGGAAGAAAAAATCCTAGAAATCATCATGACCGGGGTCAACGGTTGTCGTCTCAACTTTTCCCACGGCACCTACGAAGAACACCTCCAAGAAATCCAATGGATTCGCTCCGCTTCCGAGAAAAAAGGTCGCCCCGTCGCCATTCTCCAAGACCTCCAGGGCCCGAAGATTCGCCTCGGTACACTCAAGGACAATCATCTCTCCGTCCACGCTGGCGACGAGCTAATTCTCGACTCCGCCGTCTCCGAGCACGACGGCTCGCTCATCGTCCCCATCCAATACAATCTCGCCGACAAAGTCAAAATCGACGAGCCTGTCTCGCTTTTTGACGGCAAAATTCACGCCAAAGTTATCGAAATTGTCTCCTCCACCGCCATTAAAATCCGCATCGAAAACGACGGCTTCCTCATGTCGAAAAAAGGACTCAACCTCCCCGACACCGACTTTGGCGGAGATATTTTTACCGAAAAAGACCTTGCCGATATCGCTTTTGGCGCCGAACAGGACATCGACTATGTTTCCATGTCCTTTGTCCAAACCGAGGACGACATTCATAAACTCCGATCGATTCTCGAGCGCTACAATTCCGACGCGAAAATCGTCGCCAAAATCGAGACCAAAAAGGCCATCTCTTCCGACCAAAACCTCGAGGCTATCGTCATGGCCGCCGACGGCATCATGGTCGCTCGTGGCGACATGGCCGTCGAGGCAGGGAACGAAGTTGTCCCCATCGTCCAGCGCAAACTTGTTGCCCTCTGTCGCAAGCACTCGAAGTTCTGCATTATCGCCACCCAGATGCTCTCCTCTATGGTCGAGAGTTCCGAGCCGACGCGCGCCGACGTTTCCGACGTCGCCACCGCTGTCCTCCAGGGCGCCGACGTTGTCATGCTTTCCGACGAGACAACCAACGGCCAGTATCCCGTCGAGACCGTGAAAGAGATGAAAAAAATCATTCTCTACACCCAGAACCACTCTGCCATCGCCGCCCTCCCCAATCTGCCGGTCGGCGAGTACAAAAACTATGACGCGATTTCCGAATCTGCCGCCCATCTCGCCGAGAAACTCGACGCCGACGTCATCGTCTGCACGACCGCTTCTGGCGCCACTTCGCGCGCCATGGCCGCCCATCGCCCCAAGCTCCCCGTCATCTCCGTCACCGACAACCCTCGCGTCGCGAACCAAATCGCCCTCCTTTACGGTTCCGTCGCCTTCGTCCGCCCCTATTCGCCCAGCTACGGCAGTGATTTAGTCAAGGAACTAAAAGACTCGGGCTATTTACATCTAAAGGAAGGAGAAGAAAACCTACTGACAATTCTAGTTTCTGGAGAGAAGAATCAAATCGCCGGCACCGACACTATTAGGGTGCGCAAAATCTAAGGAGTTTTATGAAACAATCTATCCAAAACATCGATGTCAAAGGCAAAGTAATCCTCGTCCGCGTTGACTACAACGTTCCTCTGGACGGCGGAGTAGTCGCGAGCGACCTACGCATCCGCGCCTCTCTCCCGACTTTGAATTATCTTCGCGACCACGGCGCCCAAAAAATTATTCTCATTTCTCACCTCGGTCGCCCTGAAGGTACGAAGAATAAAGATTTATCTCTCCGACCCGTCGCCGACGCGCTCAAGAAACTCATCGACCGTGTCGATTTTATTGACGACGTTTCTGGCCCCGATGTCGAGGCTGCCGTCCGGTCTATGAAGGCTGGCGACATTCTCCTCCTCGAAAACCTCCGCTTCTATCCAGGCGAGGAGCAAAACAGTGAGAGCTTCATCCAAGAAATCATCGACTCCACTGGCGCCGAGATTTTCGTCCAAGATGGTTTCGCCGTCATTCATCGCGCCCACGCCTCGACTGCCGCAGTCGCACACTGCCTCCCAGTCTATATGGGTCTCCTCCTCGAAAGGGAAGTAAAGGCCCTAGAAAAAGCCTCGTCTAATCCCGACCGTCCGCTGGTCGTCATCATCGGCGGCGCCAAGGTCGAGGATAAACAACCCCTAATCGACAAATTTACGGACTTTGCCGACCATATCCTCGTCGGTGGCAAAATCGCCTCCGATGGCTTCACCTCCGACAGTCAGAAAATCTACGTCGCCGAAGATTTCGACGAAAACTCCGCCGGTGAAAAGCTCGACTGTGGCCCCCTTGCGACCAGCAAATTCGCCGAAGTTATTAGAAACTCCAAAACCGTCATCTGGAACGGCCTGCTCGGCAAGGCCGAAGATCCCGCCTTCGCCACCAGCTCCACTCTCGTCGGCGAGCTCCTCGGCGAAGCAAAAGATATTACTAGCATCATCTGTGGCGGCGATACTACCGCCTTTGTTGAAAAACTCCAGTCCGAACACGCCCACCTCAACTATAGTCTAATCTCCACCGGCGGTGGCGCCTCGCTAGATTTTCTCTGTGACAATCCTCTCCCGGGCCTCGACGTCGTCGAGGAGGCCTAGCCTAGAAAATCGTGTGCCACATGTAGTTTTTATAGCTACCGTTCAGATACATCGACCAATCGTTGAAGTTCTTCCCCGCATCGAAATACAGATCATACGCGCATTTCACGTTTTTCTCCACGTCATAAGTGTCGCATTTTTCTCTCCCAGGCAAAATCCTTATCTGAAACGCCCCGACCGAATAGCCATATTCTCTCCCGTTTTCCATGAAAACTAGGTCGGTATCGCCCTTTGCTTGGGTGTCGCATTTACTTTCCGCCTTCGCCACCGCCAGCGCCAGCTCTCTGTCCCAGTCATATTTCCAGACCTCGGTCTTTATCTCCTCGCAATTCTCGAGCGTAATCTGCGGCGGCAAGATTCTCCCTGTAGCTAAATAATCCCAGTGATAAACCGCCTCGACCCCCAAGACTACCACGACGAAAGTCGCCAAAAGCAAAAGCAGTTTTTTCATGCTTTAATTATACCACAGAATGCGCTATAATTATTCCCACAAAGGAGTAAAGGTATTATGTTTAGTCTAAAAGATAAAGTTGCTGTCGTCACTGGTGCTTCGAGCGGTCTTGGCCGCCAAATGAGCGAAGCCTTCGCTAGCCAGGGCGCAAAAGTCGTTCTGCTCGCCCGTCGCGTCGAACGCCTCGAGGAACAGAAAGCGAAAATCACCGAAAAATACGGCGTAGAGGTTCTTATCGCGAAATGCGACGTCACGAAGACCGAAGACATCGACACCGCTGCGAAACTTGTCGAAAAAGAATTCGGCCGCGCCGATATCCTCTTGAACTGCGCCGGCAGTTCCAAGGACAAAGGCGTCCTCGAGATGTCTGATGACGAATGGGATTTCACCATCGCCACCGACATGACTAGCGTATTCAAGATGACCCGCGCCTTCGCTAATCTTATGAAAAAGCACCACTACGGCCGCATCATCAACATCGCCTCCATGTATGGTCTCGTCGGCAATACCGAGATTCATACCGTCGCCTACCACTCCTCCAAAGGCGGCGTTGTTAACTTCACTCGTGCCGTTGCCGCCGAACTCGCCACCGAAGGCATCACTTGCAACGCCATCTGCCCCGGTTATTTCGAGACTGAGCTTACCAAGCCCGTTCTCGACACTCCGCGCTTCCAAGAATTTGCTCGAACCCACGTCCCCATGCAACGCTACGGCCATGCTGGCGAGCTCAACGCCGCTGTAGTCTTCCTTGCTTCCGAAGAAGCAAGCTACGTTACGGGCGCAATTTTGCCCGTGGATGGTGGCTATACTTGCGTTTAAACTTATGCTATAATTAGGAGCATGAAGCGAAGATTCCTACGCGGAGACTCCCTCATCGAGGTTCTGCTTGCGACGGCGATTTTTTCGATTGCTGCCGTCTCGGTCATCGGCGCCATGCGCCACGGTATCAACACCGCCGAGACTTCGCTCGAATCGACCATGGCCCTGAACGAAATCAGCTCCCAGGCCGAAGCCCTACGTTTCATCCAGGAATCCCATCTCGCCGACCCGAGCGATGCTTATTATGACGCCCTCTGGAATGCAATCATGGCGCGAGCCAACTCTCCTTACGTCGGAGTTTCTAGCGAAGTCAACACTAGCCTCACCGCGAACAAAGACTACCCTTCCGCTGCCGCGCCCTACGATGCCTCCGACACCACGAACTACATCGCCTCTTCGAAACCTTTCGTCATCAATATCCGCGCCCTCGCCGACGGCGATAGCAAATACCGCGCCGCCACTGCTGCTTCCGCCCGCGAAGCGCTGGTCAACTCCATCGTCATCCCCTTTAGCCAGTCCAAATTCTCCCGCGCCGCCGTCTATCCTCGCTTGATTTATAGCAAAACCGGCGATTCTTCCCAAAAATCCGACTCCGAGATTCTCGCCGACTCGACCGTCGCCTCGGATTATACGACCTTATCCTCCGCCGAGGGTATCTGGGTTGTCGCCGTCATGGACGAAGCCACCCCAGACTCTGCTTCCTTTGTCGATTTCTATATCCGGACTTGTTGGAGCCCCTCTGGCGCCCAGGTCCCCTCGACTATTTCTACCACCATTCGCCTGTCCAATCCGGGCGCCATGGCTTCCTTTTCTAGCCCCACTATTAATCTCACTCTTGCCTATAATGCGAACGGCGGTAGCGGCGCGCCAGCTTCCCAGTCCTCTGGTACGATAAGTGTTACTAGATATACCTTCACCATCAGCTCCACTCGCCCCACCCGCTCCGGTTACACCTTCAAGGGCTGGGCCACCAGCTCGGTCGCCACCACTGCCGGTTACCAGCCAGGCGGCTCCATCACCATCTCCTCCAACACCACCCTCTACGCTGTCTGGCAACGAACCTACAATTTTACCCTCTCTTACGACGCCAACGGCGGCTCCGGAGCTCCAGGTTCCCAATCTTCCGGCACCATCACCGCTTCCAGCCACACCTTCACCATCAGCTCCACTCGTCCCACCCGCTCCGGCTACAACTTCAAGGGTTGGGCCACCAGCTCGGTCGCCACTACTGCGGGCTATCAACCGGGTGGCCAAATTACTATTTCCTCCGATACTACCCTTTATGCCGTTTGGCAGAAGAACGAAACTACCCTCCAGAACTGGACCGGCTGCCCAAGCCTTGCCAGCAAGACTACGGTATCAGTAAAAGACTCTCGCGACGGCCAGTATTATCGCGTGGCGAAGCTCCGCGATGGTCACTGTTATATGGTCGATAACCTAAACCTCGGCGCGACCGATATTTCAGTTGACCTCGACAGTTCCAATACCCATATCACGGGGACTATTTCCGCTAGCACCTTTAATAGCTGGAGGAGAGTTAAAAGTGGCTATCCCGTTACTAGCAATATGTTTTCGAGCTCATATACTCAAGGTCAGTTCGTATCCGTACCAGGCGAAGACCCGAACACCTACACCAACTACGGCACTCTGTATAATTACTGCGCAGCCACCGGCGGGAAGATTTGTATGGAGCCAATTAATACTTATACCGGTGGCTACACCACCCCTGTTAATTCCGACCTCTGCCCCGCCGGTTGGCGGCTACCTACCTTTACTAATAGACACAGTCCCGCGGGAGAACTAGACTTAATCGGCGATTATTATAAAGTAGCAGGAGACCCAAGTTCTTGGGCGTGGAACTATTGGGACAGCTCGGGTAAATGGCATGGCCGCATGTGGTCTGTCGCTCCCATTTCTGTCGATGGCATGGCCTATGCTCATGCAGGCTACACTAGTGGTAATAGTATTGGCAGCGTAGGACACTATTGGCTAGAAACCCTGCTGTCTGGAACTGGAGGTTCCGGTAGCCACTATACCTCAACAGAATACAATTTTAACAACGATACTGGCTCCTGGACACCTGGCGCGAACACTATGGACCACCGTTCCGGCCTTTCCATCCGCTGCATCCAAAACTACTAGCTCTCCGTCCTCACTCTTTCCGCCGTCAAATCCTTGCTTTTCTCCGCCCTCTCGTGTTATAATAAGACTATCGTGCGAATGTAGCTCAGTTGTTTAGAGCGCTTCCTTGCCAAGGAAGAGGTCGAGAGTTAGAGTCTCTTCATTCGCACCATTTTTGTGCGAACGTAGCTCAGTTGTCTGTCCGAGGCGCCAGCCGAGTTAGTTGAATATCGCGCTTCCGTGTCCCCGAAGGGGACTGGTCGAGAGTTAGAGTCTCTTCATTCGCACCATTTTTGTGCGAATGTAGCTCAGTTGTCTGTCCGAGGCGTCAGCCGAGTTAGTTAAATATCGCGCTTCCGTGTCCCCGAAGGGGACTGGTCGAGAGTTAGAGTCTCTTCATTCGCACCATTTTTTATGCCATTTGACTATTATTTTTTCTTGGTCTATAATTAAACAAAAGGAGAATTTTTATTTATGACAATACTTATCATCATCGCAGTCATCCTTGTCGTCTTGATTGCGCTTTTCGCTGGGACCTATAACTCCCTCGTGAACCTCAACGAGCGCGTCAACGAAGCTTGGTCCGATATCACCGTCCAACTCAAATATCGCGCCGACCTTCTTCCCAACGTCATCGAGACCGTCAAAGGCTACGCCAAGCACGAAAAGGACGTCTTCGCTAGCGTGACCGAGGCTCGCTCTGCCGCTATGGGTGCCAAGAGCGTCAAGGCCGCCGCTGCCGCCGAGACCGAGATGACCGCCGCTCTCTCCAGAGTTTTCGCTATCGCCGAAGCTTATCCCGAACTAAAAGCCAACGAAAACTTCAAGCAACTCCAGTCCCAACTCCAAGATGTCGAAGACAAAATCCAGGCCGCCCGCCGCTTCTACAACTCCGGCGCAAAAGAACTGAACACGAAAATCAAAACCTTCCCGACCAATCTTATCAACAACCTCGTCGGCCACTTCAAAACTCGCGACTACTTCGAGGTCGCCGAGTCCGAGAAGGCAAAGCTCGACCACGCTCCCGAAGTGAAGTTTTAGTTCGGAGTTTCCATGTACAAAAACATCGCGGCAAACAAGAGGAACACTGTCTTTCTGATGATTGGCTTTGTTCTCCTTGTTTCCGCGATTGGTTTTCTCTTCGGCTGGGCCAACGACGACTATTTCCTGACGGTCTATTTTTTGGCTTTTTCGCTTCTCTATGTTCTGTTCCAATATTTCCTCGCTAGTCGCCTCGCCGTCGCCCTCACCGGCGCCAAAAAGATTGAGAAGAAAGACAACCGTCGCCTCTATAATATCGTCGAAAACCTCTCTATCACCACCGGCTTGCCTATGCCGGACGTCTATATTATCGAAGATTCCGCGCCCAATGCTTTCGCCTCTGGTCGCGACCCGAAGCACGCTCTCGTCTGCGCCACCACCGGCCTCCTCGACATCATGGACGACAGGGAACTGACCGCCGTCATGGCCCACGAAATGTCCCATGTGAAGAACTACGACATCCGCGTCTCAACCATCGTTTTCGGCCTTGTCTCGCTCATCGGCGTCATCTCCGACATCGGCTGGCGCTTCGCCTTCCGCGGTCGCAGCCGCAATAGTGGTGATAATTCCAGCCCTATCGGTATTATTTTATTCGTTATCACTGCTATCGTTGCCCCCATCGTCGCCGCCCTGACCCAGTTTGCCGTTTCTCGCGAGCGCGAATATCTCGCCGATATGTCCGCCGCCCACATCACCCGCTATCCCGAGGGCATGATTTCCGCGCTGAAAAAGCTCGACACCCACTCCCGCCCCATGCGCGCCCAGAACCCCGCCACCGAAGCCATGTATATCAACAACCCCCTAGAAAAAGGCTTCCTCTCCAACTTGTTCAGCACCCATCCGCCCATCGAAAAACGTATCAAGAGGCTCGAGGATGCAAAAACCAAATTCTAAACAGTCGAAAAAATCCGCTCATTCACCCCTGTCAAATGTTGTAAAATTTACAACATCCGCCCTGAAGTCCCCTTCCCGCTCCCCCCACCGCTCCTTTCGTCGCACCTACCGCGAAGAAATCGCCGACGACTTCGAAGCCCCCAACGTCTTCACTCTCGCTGGAGAAACTTTCGCTCTCATTTTCCGAAACTGGCGTCTGTTTGGCGGCCTCCTCCTCCTCGCCGTTCTCGCCTCGACGTTCTTCGTCGGCCTCCTCTCCCAGTCCAGCCTCGACGCCGCCCGCTCTGCTATCGAATCCAACTCCTCCGAATTTTCCTCCGCCAACCTCGGCAACTTCGCCAAAGCCAGCCTCCTTCTCCTCTCCACCCTCTCGACCGGCGGCCTCTCCGCCTCCCTCTCCGAGGGTCAAGGCCTGATTCTCCTCCTCGTTTTCGTCACAATTTTCCTCATCTCCATCTACCTCGCTCGCTTCCTCCTCGCCGGCGAGAAAGTCACCCTCCGCGCCGCCCTCTACAACTCCATGACCCCTTTCCTCTCCGTTTTTGTCATCCTCCTCGTCATCCTCGTTGAGCTCATCCCAGTTTTCGCGACCATCATTCTCTATTCGGCCGCGCTCCAGACCGACTTCTTCGCCACCCCCTTCTACGCCCTGATTTTTCTCGTCTTCGCCGGCCTCATGCTCCTACTCTCTGGCTACCTCGTTACCAGCTCCCTCGTCGCCCTCGTCGCCGCCACCGTTCCGGGCCTCTACCCGCGCGAAGCACTCGTGAGTGCCCGCGAGCTCATCTTTGGCCGCCGTTTGAAGCTCCTCGCCCGCCTTCTCTTCCTCTTCGTCATCATCGCCTTCGTCTCCGTCGTGATTATGCTACCTATCATTCTCCTTGACAGTTTTTTCAAGGCCAACTTCGACTTCCTCGCCAATATCCCCCTCGTCTCCTTCTTCCTCCTCGCCACCACCTACTTTTCCTTTATCTACATTTCCGTCTATTTATACTTATACTATCGCAAGATGTTGTAGTAAAATATACTTATGAAACAACTCTCCCACGCCGAAGCCGCGGCCCGCATCGAAAAGCTAAAAACTCTCATCAACGACTATCGCTACCACTACCACGTCCTCGACGAGTCCATCATGTCCGAAGCCGCCGCCGACTCGCTCAAACACGAACTCTCCCAGCTCGAAACTCTCTATCCCGACCTCATCACTCCCGATTCTCCCACCCAGCGCGTCGCCGGTCGCCCCCTCGACAAGTTCGAGAAATACACCCACGCCGAGCGCATGATTTCCCTCGCCGATGTTTTCTCCGAGGAAGAAGTCCGCGACTGGATTACTCGCAACGAAAAGCTCATTCCGGGTGGGCGTATCGAGGAGTTTTTTACGGATATAAAGATGGACGGCCTCGCCTGTGCCCTCCATTACGAGGATGGGCTTCTAAAGCTCGGCGTTACTCGCGGCGACGGCTTCGTCGGCGAAGATGTCACCATGAACATCCGCACTATCGAGAACATCCCTCTCCGCATCGACGAGCCAGGTCACGTCGAAGTCCGCGGCGAAATCATCTTCTTCAAAAAGGACTACGCCGAAATCCAATCTCGTCAGGCCGCCGCGGGCGAGAAGCAGTTTGCGAATCCTCGCAACCTGGCTGCCGGAACTATCCGGCAGCTCGACCCAAGGGTCGCGGCTTCTCGCCCGCTAAAATTCATCGCCTACGACCTCGTCTCCCCCAATCTCCCCACCCACTCCGAGGCCTACGCCAAACTCCGCGCCCTCGGCTTCCGCACCTCGGGCGAAGACAAAGTCTTTCGCTCCAGCCAATTAAAAGAGCTCTTCGCCTACATTCATAATCTCGACGACTATCGTCGGGGTCTTCCCTTCAATACCGACGGCATGGTTATCAAAATCAACGACCGCCACATCTACCAATCCCTCGGTATTTCCGGGAAGACCCCACGCGGCGCCGTTGCGTATAAATTTCCCGCCGAAGAATCTACCACAAAAGTCAAAGACATAGTTATCAGTATCGGCCGCACCGGCGCCGCCACCCCCGTAGCCCTCTTCGAACCCGCCGTCCAGCTCGCCGGCACCACCGTCCGCCACGCCTCCCTCCACAACGCCGACGAAATCGCCCGCCTCGACCTCCGCATCGGCGACACCGTGATTGTTTACAAAGCCGGCGACATCATCCCCCAGGTGAAAGAAGTCCTCCCCTCCCTCCGCCCCGCCGACGCCCAGCCCTTCGACTACGAGGCCGCGCTCAAGGCCCAATACCCCGAGCTCGAGTTCTATCGCCCCGCCGGCGAAGTCGTCTATCGCGTCAAGGGTGAGACCTCCGATTTTATCTTGAAACGCTCTCTCGAATACTACGCCTCGCGCGCCACGCTCAACATCGAAGGCCTCGGCAAAAAGGTCGTTGCCGCCCTCGTTGACGCCAAACTCGTCCAGTCCCTCCCCGACCTCTATCGCCTCCGCCCCCTCCAGCTCGAACAGCTCGAAGGTTTCGCCCAACTCTCGGCCCAGAAACTCGTCGAGAATATCGCAAAGTCAAAGACTCCTCCGCTCGCCAAATTCATCTCCGCCCTCGGCATCCGCCACGTCGGCACCCAGACCGCCACTGCTCTCGCCCAGCGTTTCCAGAGTCTCGACGCTCTCGCCCTCGCCGACTCCGACGACCTAACCTCCATCCCCGACATCGGCACCGTCGTCGCCGACAGCATCCTCGCCTACTTTGCCGACGAAGACAACTTGAAGCAGCTCGCCGAACTCCGTGCCCTCGGCGTCGCCCCTATCTTCTCCGACTCCTCCTCCGCCCCGCTCTCCGGCAAAAGCTACGTCGTCACCGGCACCCTCGACTCCATGGGCCGCGAAGCCGCCGAAGAAAAGCTCCGCTCCCTCGGCGCGACCGTCACCAGCTCCGTCGCGAAGACCACCACCGCCCTCATCTGCGGCGCCAAGCCAGGCAAGAGCAAGACCGCCAAGGCGGAACAACTCGGCATCCCCCTGATTTCCGAAGCTGATTTCAAAAACCTCTTGACAAATTAATCCGCTTGTGCTACAATGCTAACATACCGTTAAGCCGGCAATTCCTTTTGAGTTCCAAACCCCACACAAAACCCCACACAAAACTCGCCAAAATCTACACGGAACTCACGCAAAAACCACCCACTCCTACCAACCCAGGCTATCTCACAAACGGGTTCACTAGCCCCAGTCTCGAATTCCCCTCGGCAATCCTTATCAGTTCGTTATACTTACAAATTCTCTCGCTCCTCGACAGCGACCCGGTCTTTATCTGTCCCGCCCCCAGCCCGACCGCAATATGCGCAATCGACGTATCCTCGGTCTCTCCCGAGCGATGCGAAATAATCGTCCGATACCCGTTCCTCTTCGCCAACTTCACCGCCTCCATCGTCTCACTCAAAGTCCCAATCTGATTCGGCTTGACGAGAATCGCGTTCGCGACCCGCTCGTCGATGCCCTTTTGTAGCAATTTCGTGTTCGTGACAAACAAATCATCTCCGACCAACTGCACCTTGTCCCCCAGCGCATAGGTCATCCCGCCCCAATTCTCCCAGTCGTCCTCCCCCAGCCCGTCCTCGATCGACACCACCGGATAATTCTCGACCATCCACCGATACCAGTTAATCATATCTTCCGCCGACTTCCAGTCGCCGTTCGTCTTTAGCTCGTAATGCTTCGGCTCTCCCTGATACTCGCCCTCCTTCCAGAACTCGCTCGCCGCAATATCCATCGCAATCCCCACGCTCTTCCCGAACTCATACCCCGCTCGCTCGACCGCCTCCTTGATGCACTCTAGCGGCTCGTTATTTCCGTCTCTGACCTTCGGCGCATAGCCCCCCTCGTCTCCCACCGTCGTCGGATAGCCCCGCTCGGCCAAGACCTTCTTCAGCTCGTGAAAAATCTCCGCCCCCATCTGCACCGCCTCACTCATCGACCCCGCCCCGACCGGCACAATCATATATTCCTGAAAATCCGTCGCCCAATCCGCGTGCTCGCCCCCGTTCATCACGTTCATCATCGGCATCGGCATCGACATCTCCCCCGCCGTCCCCGCCAACTCCCCCACATAGCGATAAAACGGCATCATTTTTGCCCTCGCCGTCGCCTTTGCGACCGCCAACGAAACCGCTAACATTGCGTTTGCTCCCAGATTCGACTTGTCCTCCGTTCCGTCCAGCTCCCGCATAATCCTATCGACCATCTCTTGGTCGCTCGAATTCCCGACCAAGACATCGCGAATTTTCGAATTCACATTCCAAACCGCCTTTAGCACCCCCTTGCCCCCATAGAACTCCTTCTCGCCGTCGCGCAACTCTAGCGCTTCATGCGAACCAGTCGAAGCTCCCGACGGTACAATCGCTCTCCCTGATGCTCCACCTTCGAGATAAACATCCGCCTCGACGGTCGGGTTCCCTCGGCTGTCCAGTACTTGCCTTGCCTTAATATTCGCGATTGTAAAATTATCCATAAGCATATTGTATCACAAAGCCCGCGAGAAAACTACTTTTTCCCTCCTCTATCTTTTATGTTATAATATCCCTATGAAACACTTCGCCGTCATCCTCTCGGTTCTGACTTTTTTCTTTGCCTCGCTCGGCGGGCTCAATTTTTTGAACTATATGACGAACCTCGCCTCGACCTCTAGTGGAAACTCCTCTCCCGTCCAAGCTGTCCCTACTTTCCCCCTCGACGCCACTCTTGACCTCTCCCTCCGCTCCGAGACTTCCACCCTCGCCTCTTTCTCCGCGGAACTAAAAATTGATAGAAATGAATATCTCTTTCTAAAAACTTCCGGCCTCGGCAAGTTCTTCCGCGCCCTCGCCTATGCCGACTTTGCAGAACTTTTCGCCGATTTTGACGCCGTTTGGTGGTCTATCGACCTCTGGAGCGAAGCCTTTTCCGACCAAATCGGCTCCGAGTCCGCGGCCGCTCTTCGCGACTTCGTTTCCGACCTCGCCACCTACGACCGCGCCTCCTCGCCCCTCCTTCGCTACTCTCTCGAAGACGGCTTGTTGTTAGAAGTGAAAATCACCTTCCCCGACGCCGCCTTTTCCACCCCCGACGAATATCTCGACTTTTCCGACTATTTCTCCGAGACTTTTGAATTCGACCTCCTCCGCGCCACCGAAGACGAACTCGAAGACGAGCCAGAAGAACCGGAAGAATAAAATGAACCCCAATCTCGCGCAAAAACTCGAAACTCTCCCCGCCCTCCCAGGGGTCTATTTTCATAAAAATTCATCTGGTGAGATAATTTATGTCGGCAAGGCCGCCGTCCTAAAGAATCGCGTCCGCCAATATTTCCGCCAGGACAAGCGTCGCGACCCGAAGACCGCCGCCCTCGTCCGCGAAATCTTTGACACCGACTGGACAGTCGTCGATACCGAAATGGACGCCCTCTTTCTCGAGTCCGAGATGATTAAACGCTACATGCCGAAGTGGAACATTCTCCTCCGCGACGACAAAACCGTCTCCTATGTGAAGATTAACATGCAGGACGAAATCCCCTACATCTCCTTCACCCGCGTTCCCCTCGACGATGGCGCGACCTACGTCGGCCCCTTCTACGGCAAACACGCCATCGAAGCCGCCCTTCGCATCTTGCGCAAGATTTTCCCCTACTATATCAAACCCTATGACGGCAAGCGCACGCTCGACTCCGACCTCGGCCTCTCCCCAGGCATCGAAGACGGCAAAACCACTCCCGAGAAATACAAAGCCAACCTTCGCCGCCTGATTCGCATCCTCAACGGTGGCCGCGCTAGTCTAGAGAAAGAGCTAGAAAAGGAAATGCACGCTGCCGCGGCCGAAGGGAACTACGAACTCGCCGCCGAGTTTCGCAACGAGATTTATGGCCTAAAGGGATTGAAGAAGAAAATCATCTTTAGCGACAAAGAATTCCTCGACATTTCTTCCGACCAAGCTCTCGCCGAACTCCAGCGTCTCCTGAATCTCGACCATCCTCCTCGTCGCATCGAAGGCTACGACATCTCTCACCATTCCGGCGAAGACGCCGTCGGCTCGATGGTCGTTTTTATCAACGGCGTCGCCCACCGCTCCTCCTATCGCCGCTTCAAGATTCGTCAAGAAAACACCCAAGACGACCTCGCCTCCATGCGCGAAGTTATCTCGCGTCGCCTCGGGCATAGCGAGTGGGAACTTCCCGAGCTCGTCCTTCTCGACGGCTCTTTCGCCCAAATCAACGCCGTCCGCGACCTCCTCGATGCCCATCACATCCTCTATCTCGGCCGCGACAAATCTGGCGACCACAGCCACAACGCCCCCGTCGTCATCGTCAAGCCCGACGGCGAGCATCTTCGTCTTCCTCGCGACTCCCACCTCGCCCGCCTCATCGCCCGCATCGACGAGGAATCCCATCGCTTCGCCATCACCTACCACCACCTCCTCCAGTCCAAAAACCTTTTCGACTAGCCACCTTGCATTATCCCCCCTTTTGGTATAATATATATCTATGGATATTAGTTCTGTGCTCCAATTTGCTA
Source organism: Candidatus Saccharimonadota bacterium (assembly GCA_017433765.1). Taxonomy (GTDB): domain Bacteria; phylum Patescibacteriota; class Saccharimonadia; order Saccharimonadales; family Saccharimonadaceae; genus Nanosyncoccus. The sequence goes on along the minus strand of JAFRGO010000005.1, from coordinate 86,759 downwards.
TTTTTATCAGCGCCATTCTCCTCGTCCTCCTGATTTTGCTCCAAAGTCGCGGTGCCTCTCTCGGCTCTGGTTCCGGCGCTTCGAGCGAGATTATCACCACTCGTCGCGGCCTCGAGAAGTCAATGTTCGTCACGACCGTCGTCTTCGCCTGCATCTTCGTCGGCTCGATTATCGGATTGCTTATCGTCTAACTTATGAAAAAACCTTTCAAAAAGAGTGGGCAAAAACTAGCGCGTCGTTTTTCTCGCCTTTCACGCAAAGCCGGCGAAGAAAGTCGCGAACACGTCGAGGCCAACGTCATCCGGCGTTTTTCTCACGTTCGCCTCGTCCGCCTCAACGTCCTCGAGTGGTTTTTGCTAGTTTTCGCCGTCATTCTTCTCGCCGTCACCCAAGCCAACTGGTATGCCGACACTTATTCCGTCTCCTCTTTTGCTTCGGGCGGGACTTTCACCGAAGCCACGCTCGGCAAGGTTTCCTCGCTGAACCCTCTTTTCGCCTCGACTAATTCCGAGAAGACCCTTGCTCGTCTCCTTTTCTCCAACCTCGCCGAGAATGACTATTCCGGCCACACCGGCCTCGGCCTCGCCGACTCCATCTCCTCCAGCTCCGACGCCAAAGTCTGGCGCATCCACCTCCGCGACGGGCTCAAATGGTCTGACGGTGAGCCGATTACTAACGCCGACGTACTTTTCACGATTAACCTAATCAAAAACCCCGCCGTCTCGACCTCCTACGCCTCCAATCTTTCCGGCGTAAAGGTTACCGAAGACGAGGGTGCTATTGTCTTCACTCTTCCTTCGCCCTACGCCGATTTCGTCTCCGTTCTGAACTTCCCGATTTTGCCACAACATATCCTCGAGTCCGTCGAGCCCGCCAATCTCAACGAGTCTTCTTTCTCCAAAAAGCCCATATCTTCTGGCGCTTTTAGTTTCAATGCCTCCCAACCGGTCGGTTCCGCCGGCGAGGTCGTCGTCTATCTCTCCGCTAATGAATATTATTATCGCGGTCGCCCGCTCCTCGACTCTTTCGCCGTCCACGCCTACCCAGATTTAGATATGATTATCGCCTCGCTCAATTCTAACTCCGTCACCGCCACCGCCGAACTCTCCGAGGCCGACAAGTCGAAACTCATTTCCAATCGATTTTACGAGAAACAGACCGCTCTCAACTCTGGCGTCTTCGCTTTCTTCAACACCTCTCGCGGCGCCATGTCGAACAAAACCTACCGCCAAGCCATCCAGAAGGGAATCAGCGTCTCCGAGCTCCGCGAAGTTGCCGGCTCTGTCCCCGCTCTCGACTACCCGATTTTGAAGAATCAGTTCGCCCTTTCGGCCTGGCCCGATTTCCCCGCCTACGACAAGGCTTCCGCGACTAAAACTCTTTCCGACGCCGGTCTGACCGAGGATTCCGCTCCGCTCAATCTCGTCACCGTCAACTCCGGTTCCCTCCCTGCCGTCGCCGAGTCCTTTGCCGAGCAACTCCGCAGTCTTGGTTTTAACGTCAACGTCACTAGCTACGACCCGACCCAGGATTTCATCTCTAGTGTGATTCGCCCTCGCGCCTACGACATTCTGATTTACGAAATCGACCTCGGCGCCGACGCCGACTTGTTCGCGTATTATCACTCCTCCCAATCTGGCCAGAACGGCTACAATCTCAGCAACTACAACAATCCTCTCGTTGACGACCTCATTCTCGCCGCTCGCGAGACCGTTGACCCCTCGCTCCGCACCGCCAAATACGAATCCTTCCTCCGCTACTGGGTCGCCGACATTCCCGCCATCGGTCTGTACCAGTCGAACTTGTCTTACTTCTACAACAAAAACTCCCGTACCTTCTCCACCGACTCTATTCTCGTTGTCCCGACCGATCGCTTCTCCGAAGTCAACTTTTGGTCGGTCGAAAAAACCGTCTTGAACCGCACTCCATAGTATGTTATAATGTTCCTATGCGCCCGTGGTGGAATTGGTAGACACGCTACCTTGAGGTGGTAGTGGCCAGACTAACGGCTGTGCTAGTTCAAATCTAGTCGGGCGCACCACCTATTTTCCCCTGTTATTTAGAGACTCTCGCTCGTTCGAGAGCCTCATTTTTTACGAACTTTCGGCTAAAAACGGCACAAAATGCCTTGAAAATTATAAACCGCTCGTGTAAAATAGACTTGTGATATTAGGTAGTAAAAAATTGGTGATTGTTTTTGGCATTGCTACCGTTTTGAGTAGCCTTGCTATTCCTCTTTCGTCGGCTCGCGCCAGCAAACTCCTCGTCCGCGATAGCGTCTCGGTCAACGTCGGTATCGCTCCCTACGTCGGCATCTCTATCATCAACAACACCGCCGGCACCGGCGTCACCTATAGCAACGGCGTCTATTCCAAGACCATGCAAAACGGCGAGCACATCTCCAATTTCGGCACCACCCGCCTCAAGGTCATCTGCAACATCGACGAACATACCGAGAATCTTGACACCTACGGCACCTTAGACTGCCGGAACAACGGTTGGTCGCTCAACATCGCCCCCGCCTCTGGTTATACGACTACCGTCGACGGCGTTTCCTACGCGACCATGGTCGGCTCTGCTGCCTCTACTGCTATTTTGAGTTCCAGTGCCGACCTCTCTGGCTCCACCTCTACCTGGGGTATCATGGTCATCCCGGTGTCGAAGACTGTCAGTGGTACTAGCGTCTCTGCGAGCGCCGCTACTGGCTACGATTCTATGCACATCATTCCCGCCTCCACGGCCCCGATTGCCACCTCTACCTCTTGGCGCACTATTAACGGCACTTCGACTTATATCGAGAGCTTCGAGTTGGACATCCAATACGGCGTCGGCGTCTCCTCTACCCAGCCGGCTGGGACCTACACTGGTGTTGTAGATTATACAATTTCCCTAAACGCGAGTTCCTAAAATGCCCGCCGAACGTGCGATTGGTATCTCTCCGGGCTACCAAAAACTCCAGCTCACCCCCGGCGAAACCTACGAGGGAACTATTAGCGTCCTAAATCCCTCCACCGACCCCGACAGCCTTGTCGGCTACTTTGTTTCGGTTACTCCTTTTTCTGTCTCTGGCGAAAAATACCAAACCGACTTCATCAGTTTCAGCGACGCCAACCAAATCGTCAATTGGATCACCATCGACGAACCTTCCGGCTCGGTCCAACCGGGCGAACTTGTCGAGGTAAAATATCGTATCACCGTCCCCGACAACGCTCTCGGCGGCGGCCAATACTGTGCCCTAGTTGCCCGCATTTCCGACTCCGACTTCGAGTCTTCTGGCTACTCTATTTCTTCTCGTAGCCAAGTCGCCTCGCTCCTCTATGCCACCGTCTCCGGGGAACTAAATTACGACGGCACAGTTCTCGAAAACAACGTCCCCGCCTTCGTCCTCTCCTCCCCCATCTCTACCACTTCTCGCTTGCGTAACACTGGCAACTCCTATGCCGACGCTACCTACGTCCTCCGCATCTCCAACCCCCTGACCGAAGAAGAACTCTACTCGACCGCAGCCAGCCCCAAGGTCAACACCATCATCCCCGGCGCCGACCTCCTCACCACCAACACCTGGGAGGAAACCCCCGCGCTCGGCCTTTTCCGCGTCACCCAGTCCATCTCCTACCTCGACGAAGTTTCTTCCGTCACCAAGCTCGTCTTTGTCTGTCCGCTCTGGTTCCTCGCTATGTGGTTTATTTTTATCGTCTCCTGTGTCGCTTGGTTCACTTCTCGTCGCCGGGCTCGCCTCCTCGCCAAGAAAAACGCCAAAGATTACCTCAAGCCCGACATTTCTCGTAAGTAATATATATATAATATAAAAAATCCTTAAAAAAGGTCTTGCATTTAAAACATGACCGTGATAAACTAGAAAAGTAAAAGGTCAACATAAAAACTTAAAACAAAAAGGAAAAACATGTCTCATTTTTCAAAATACATCGCAGCCTTTGGCGTAGCTGCTACTTTGGGTTTTGCGGCTCTTCCGCTTTCGTCCTACGCGGAAACTTCCGTGTCCCAAGAAGTTAAGGTCACGGTCAACTCTAGCCTCGCGATTTCCATGAAGAGTGGTTCCTCCCATACTTTGACGATTGATCAGAACTCCTTCAACGATGGTTCTGATTCCTCCAACCGCATCCAACACGAACTCGAAGTTGTTTCTAACTCTTCGACGGGCTACAACATCACCCTCCAAGATAGCGACGATAACAACGACCTTTCCGGTCCGAACAGTGCCAAGATCGAAGCCATCTCCGCTGTTGGTGCTATCGCTGCTGGTGACGGCACTTGGGGTTGGCAAAAGGTTGCCACTGCTGGCGCGACCAGCGCTGCGAGCTGGAACCCTGTTCCGACGACCGCTAGCTCCGCTGCTACCGTCCATACGAGTGGCACGACCAACACGACCGTGACCGAATCGACCTTCGTTCGCTACGGTGTTGCTACGACCGCGAGCCAAGCTTCTGGCGATTACACGGATACCGTCGTCTATCGCGTCCAAGCTAACTAACCTAACCTAGTCCAAAAACAACCGCATTCCGCGGTTGTTTTTTTGTTTTAGATTATGTATAATTTTTTTATGACTAGGAAAAATCTTATATTTACAACTTTTATCGTCTCTTTATTAGCTTTCTTTTCTCTCCTCGCTCCATCTTCGGCCTTCGCTGCTACTGGCCAGTCTTTTGAGGTTTCTCCTAGCAAGGAAAAGTTTCACTTCGACCCAGGTGCCTACTATTCCGGCACCGTTTCCGTCCACAACAACGGCACCGTCTCGTCCGATTTTAGCGTCTCGATTATCCCTTATCGCGTCTCGAACCATAACTATAGCCCCGTTTACGAAGCCTCGAAGTTCACCCAAATCGCTGATTGGATTGAGCTCGGCGAGTCTTCTTTCTCGCTCGATCCTGGCGCTACGAAGGATATTCCCTATACCATTTCCATCCCGACCGACGTTCCTGCCGGCGCCCAATACGCCATGATTGCCATCGACTCGCTCAACAAATCCACCGAGAACGCCACGATTTCCGTCGTCCAGAGCGTCGGCGTCATCATCAGCGCCGAAATCTCCGGCGAGACTCGCGTCGATGGTAAGATTCTCGAAGAATCCGCCAACGGCTTCCTCTTCACTCCGCCCATCTCCGCCAAAACCGTAGTCTCCAACACCGGCAACGTCAATAACACCGTTTCTTGCGTCCTCCGCGTGACCAATTTCTTCGACGGTTCTCAAGTCTATTCCAACGCCAACGCCCCCGCCGTTTACGACATCTATCCCGAGACTACGCGCGACATCGTCGTCGCCTGGGACGGCTCCCCGCATCTCGGCCTCTTCCGCGTCGCCTTGACGACTAGCTATCTCGACGAAGTTTCTACCTTCACCAAGGTCGTCTTCCTCTGCCCAGTCTGGTTCATCTCAGTCATCGCTATTGTCCTCGTCTTCCTGCTCACCTATATCGTCGTAAAAGTCCGCAAACGCCTCTCCATCCACAAAAAGGCTTCCGGATTCTAATTAAACAATTGACCCTGTCGCTAAAATAGAGTAAAATTACTACAATCAGGAGGTATTATGCTAAAACGTCTTTTGCTAACTTTAAGTCTAGTCCTATCGGGTTTCTTCTTCTTTTCTACCCCTGCTTTTGCTAGCGGCGGCACCAATATCGAGATTTCTCCTGTTAGCAACTATTTCACCATCAAGGCCGGCGACGTCCAAATCTATACCTTCACTGTCTCCAACAAAGGCTCCTCCGCCTTCCGCTACCGTCTCTATACCGCGCCGTATATTGTGACCGACGAGGACTATAACCTCACTTTCGACGAAGAAAAATCCTCCTCCTATAACCAAATCACCCGTTGGGTGAAGTTCAAGGACGAGACCGGCTCCTTTGTCCACGAGCCGACCTTTTCCATCGAGCCGGGCGAAGACCAAATCATCACCTATCGCGTCAAAGTCCCCGAAGACATCCCCGACGGCGGCCAATACGGCATCATCTTCGCCGAGACCGTCAACGATTCCACCGACCAAGCCGGCATCAACGCTGTCTCTCGCGTCGCCCTCACCCTCGTCGGTCACGGCGTTGGCTCGACCAAAAACACCGCCGAAATCCTCGAATACTACGTCACCCATCCCTTCTCCCGCGAAGGTCTTGGCGCTGGCGCCAGAGTAAAGAACACCGGCAACACCGACTTCGAGGCCACCTACCACTTCGTTGTGAAGTCTCTCTTCGGCAAAACCCTCTACGACGAGACTTCTTCCTACACCGTTCTCCCCGAAACCGAGCGCCGTTTTAAGACCGCCTGGGATAACGCCCCCGTCTTTGGCGTCTTCCAAGTCCAATTCTCCCTGACCGCCGCCGACTCCTTCCGCGAAGAAACCCACCTCGTCTTCATCGTGCCAATTTTCGTGGTCGTTATTGCGCTTTTGCTATTGACTTTAATCGTGATTTGGATTATAATCCTAGTCAGGAAGCGTAAAGAACGTAGCTCCCGCCTAGTTGTCTAGGTTCGGCTACAGGTCTGTTGCGAGCAGATTTCTTTACAAAACCAAAATAAAAACCTAAAACAAAGAGAGTGTAGAGCATGAGAAGACTCAAAAAACAACTTTTAGGGCTCTTTGGCATCATCGTCGTCTGTGCGATGACGCTGGTCGCCTATTCGATTCCGAGCCCGGGGGCTGGTGCCGTTTCTAGCGTCACCGAAAACCTCGTCGTATCCGTTTACGACAAAAACCCATCAGTAAAAATCACTAGTCCCAACGCCGACGATATTATCTTGTCGAGCGAGCCACTAACTATCGAATACGAATATTCCTGCGCCTCCCGCATCGAATTCGTCCTCCAGCGCAAGGACCCCGAGACTGGCGAATGGGTGGACTATGAACTCTGGACCGATGACTTCGGCCATCTCGATATCGAAGATCTCGAGACTCACACTGGTAGCCATACCCTCCAGCATTTCGACGAACTCGCCTACGGTGAATATATTTTAAGCTACAAGGCTTTTGGCGGGACCGATACGCTAGTTTTTGAAGATTCGATCGAGTTCGCCCACTACGCCGTCCGTGTCGTCTATATTGGCACCAACGAAAACAACGAACCAGTTTTCGACATTTATTACAACACCGACGCTTTCCAAATTGACTTCCAGATTTACGACGAAAATGGCGACCCCATGTTCGACCCCAACCTCATCTACCCGGGCGACGACTCACGTTATATACAAATTGAACCAGAAGGAGATTTCTAATGGAAGAACTAGAAGCTCTTGTCGGCCCGGACGTCAAGAAAATCCGCGTCGTCATCCCGATGCCAGACAAAGCCAAGACCGGCACCTATACGATTCGCGCTACCGCTTTGGATATGGAAGGGAACATTATCAGCAACTCTAGCTACGATACTTTTGACTTCATCCGCCCCATCGCTCCGGATGTTCCGGACACCGGGCGTTTCTCGGAAAGTCTCAACATCGCCAGTACTGATTATCTAGCTACCGGACTTCTGATTTTCTTCTCGTCCGCGATTGCTGCGCTCTTCTTGCTTAACCGCAAGCGCAACGCTAAATAACTAGCAGAGTCTTCTCATCAAACGGGCACCTACTAACTGCGAGGGTGCCCGTTTCTGCGCAAAAAGCATAAGCCTTGACTGGCGCTTAAAACCATATATAATTTAAGTATAACGGAGAAAGCTATGCTCAAACCTAGAAACCTCGCTCCGGCGGCCGCGCTCCTAGATAACATGTATGCCATCGAGACTGATAATGTAACCAAGAAATTCAAAGACAAAACCGCTGTCGATAATTTAGATTTAAAAATCAAACGCGGCGAGCTTTTTGCCTTGCTCGGCGTTAATGGCGCCGGCAAAACCACGACGATTAAAATGCTGACTGGCTTATGTGAGCCTACCTCTGGCAGAACTAAAATCCTCGGCCTCGATATTAACAAAAATACAATCGAAATCAAATCTCGCCTCAATGTCTCGCCGCAAGAAACCGCCGTTGCTCCGAACCTGACCGTTTTAGAAAACCTCGATTTTCTCGCTGGCGTTTATCAAATCAAAAATAAGTCCGAGAAAATCGCAGCGCTCGTTAAAGACTTCAAGCTCGAATCCGTGAAAAATAAAAAAGCCAAAACTCTTTCGGGCGGCTGGCAACGCCGACTTTCTATTGCCCTCGCACTCATAAATGAACCAGAAATCCTATTCCTCGACGAGCCGACACTCGGTCTCGACGTCATCGCGCGTAAAGAACTCTGGCACGTAATCGAAAAATTAAAAGGAGAAGTTACAATCATCCTGACGACGCATTATATGGAAGAGGCCGAGGCACTTTCCGACCGCATTGGTATCATGGCGGACGGTAAGCTTGTCGCTGTTGGAACCTCAAAAGAACTCATCAAAAAAGCGAAAGTTAAAACTTTCGAAGACGCCTTCGTTAAAATCGCTACGGGAGAAGAAAAATAATGCGCGCACTAAGTTTTGCCAAAAGAAATTTCAAAGAACTTATTCGCGATCCCGTCGCTCTCATTTTCGAGATTGCTCTCCCGCTTTTTCTGCTCTTCATTTTTCAACAAATCAACATTCCGAGTGATAATTACCGCCTAGAAAATTTCACACCAGGCATCACAGTTTTCGGACTTTCATTCGTTACGCTCTTTACTGCAACACTCGTCTCGAAAGACCGCAGCTCTGCACTTTTAATGCGCCTTGGCGCTTCGCCGATGAAACCGAGAGATTATATTCTCGGCTACCTTCTTTCGCTCTTGCCAATTATTCTGCTCCAAAATTTTCTTTTCTTCCTCGTAGCGTGCTTAATGGGGCTCCCACTAACGATAAACGTTCTCCTCGCGGTCCTCATCGCACTCCCGATTTCCATCTTGTTTATTTCTCTCGGGATTTTAATCGGCAGCTTAGTGAGCGAAAAGGCGACTGGCGGCATCGGCAGTATCGTCGTCCAACTCGTTTGTTTTACGAGCGGAATGTACTTTTCCGCTGATATGGTCGGCGAAACTTTCGCGAAGATTTGCGAGTTTCTACCGTTTGAAAGTTGTATAAAAATTATGAACAGCATTTTGAACAGCAATCCAGAGCTTATTGAACCAAGAAATGTCGCCATACTTAGCATCTACACAATTGCCATCGTTGTGCTTTCGAGTGTAATTTTTAAGAAAAAGCTGAAATAAAAAAGCGCCCATTACTGGGCGCCACGACCAAATAGCCGTGTGAAGAAGTTGGACTTCTTCTGAGGAGCGCTGGCGGTGTCGGAAACGACGGCTTTGCTCTGATACTCGTCTGGGAAGATAAATTTGACTTCTCCTTTGCGAAATCCGATGATGTCTCCAAGCGAAGCGATTTTATGCCTGGACTTGTTGAACTTGTCGTTTTCCTCCTTAAAATGTGCTTTTCTGTAAGCCTCATCTTTGGCGTTGAACTCATCGACACCGGCAGAATGTTCCGTTTTGAGACGCTCGTGGAGAGCTTCTAGCTCGGCGAGTGGCATGTCGGCGTACTCGTCGTAATCAACGATCCAGTCTTGCTTCATGAGCCATTTGATATTTTCGGGTTCCTTATAGACGCATTCGAATTGGAAGGCATCAGCAAGACCGTTCATGAAGAAGAATCCGTTATCGCCGTAAAATGTTTCCTGCATAATGCTCGCCGGAAAGCTACTGAGCTCATGCAAAATATGGGCGACCTCGTACTTCTGCAGATAGACTTTGTTACCAATTTTGAGTTTCATACCTAACCCCTCCTTCAGTATAGTGATAACCAGCAATAAAAAGAGCGTAGCTTGGCTACTCTATTATTATAACATATTTTCAAAAAATAACACCCCCTATTTCTATAAGGGAGTTAACCGGTATTTACAGATTGCGCAATAGATAAAAATAATTCTATGAACTGCTTGGTGAGTCGGGAGGGGCTCGAACCCTCGACACCGGGCTTAAAAGGCCCGTGCTCTAACCAGCTGAGCTACCGACCCAAAACTGTGGTGGACGCTAGAGGAGTCGAACCTCTGACCTTGTCTACGTCAAAGACACGCTCTAGCCAACTGAGCTAAGCGTCCATAAAAGGAATTATACCACATATCTCCAAAAAAGTGAAGACTAGAAAAAGATTATATGCTTGTTCTTTTTAATAAAAGATGATATAATAAACCGTCATGAACCCCGAAAAAATTCGCAACGTCGCTATCATCGCCCACGTTGACCACGGCAAGACTACTCTCGTCGATGGCCTTTTGAAGCAGTCCCATACTTTCCGCGACAACCAAGCCGAAATGTCCCAGACCCTCATCATGGACTCCGGCGACCAGGAGCACGAACGCGGCATCACCATCACCGCCAAACAAACTTGTGTCCACTATAACGGCTACAAAATCAACATCATCGACACCCCAGGCCACGCCGATTTTTCCGGCGAAGTCGAGCGCACCCTCAATATGGCCGACGGCGTCCTGCTCATCGTCGATGCTCAAGAAGGCCCGATGCCCCAAACCAAATTCGTCCTGTCCAAGGCCCTCGATTTGAAACTCAAACCCGTCGTCATCATCAACAAAATCGACAAACCCGCCGCCCGCATCGACGAGGTGAAGGACGAAATCGCCGACCTCTTCCTCGAGCTCGCGACCGACGAGTCCCAACTCAACTACCCGATTTACTACGCCATCGCCCGCGAAGGTCGCGCCGGCCTGACCACCGACCTCGACCCCGACCTCCACGTTATTTTCGACGCCATCGTCCACGATATCCCCGCCCCGCGCATCGACACCAACGAAGGCGCCGGCGCCCAACTCCTCGTCGCCGCCCTCGCCGCCGACAATTATCTCGGCAAATACGCCATTGGCAAAGTCTTCCGTGGCAAATTCAAAAAAGGCCAGACCGTCAAAGTCCTCCAGAATGGCGCCACCAAACCCGCCAAAATCGAACAACTCTTCACCTACAAAGGCCTCGGCAAGGAAGAAATCCTCGAAGCCACCGCCGGCGACATCGTCGCGGTTACTGGCGTGAAGGAGGCCAACATCGGCGACACCATCGCCACCGGCGACAATCCTACGGCTCTCCCTACCATCGAGCTCGAGCCGCCCACGCTCTCCATCTACATCGGCCCCAATACCTCGCCCCTGAAGGGCAAAGAAGGCGAGTTCACCACCAGTCGCCAAATCGCTGAACGCCTCGAAAAAGAACTCGAAACCAATATTGCTCTCAAAATCTCCCCCGACGGCCTCGGCTACCGCGTCTCTGGTCGCGGCGAGCTCCACCTCTCCGTCCTCATCGAAACCATGCGCCGCGAAGGCTACGAGCTCGAAGCTGGCCGCCCCGAAGTCGTCTATCGCGAAATCGACGGCCAAAAATGTGAGCCCTTCGAGAGTCTCACTATCGAAGTCGACAACGAATTCGTCGGCGCCGTCTCCCAAGAACTCGGCATCCGCAAAGCCGAACTCATCTCCCAAGACCTGACCTCTACCGGCGCGACCCGCTTCACCTACGAAATCACCACCTCCGCCCTCATCGGCCTCCGCAACAACCTCCTCACCGCCACCCGCGGCACCGCCATCATGTCCTCCATTCCCAAAGGCTACCGTCCCGTCGAAGCCAAATACCGCCCCGAACGCAACGGTGCCCTCATCGCCTTCGAGTCAGGCGTCTCAACCGCCTACGCCCTCGACATGGCCCAAGCCCGCGGCGTCCTCTACATCCCGCCCCAAGTCCCCGTTTACGCCGGCATGATTGTCGGTCTCTCCAACAAAAAAGACGACCTCGATATCAACGTCTGCCGCGAAAAACAGCTCACCAACATGCGCACCCACGCCTCCGACGGTGCCATCCAGCTCACCCCCTACACCCAACTTTCCCTTGAACAATGCCTCGATTTTCTCCTCGACGACGAACTTCTCGAAGTTACGCCCAAGTCCCTCCGTCTCCGCAAACGCCAGCTCGACCCCGTCAAACGCAAGCGGGAGAACCGCTTACCATATTGACTTTTTTGCTAATCTGTGCTATAATAGAGGCATAGCTAGGATTTTTGTGCTCATTTTCCGTCCAAATCCTCGTATTTTTACATTAGAAAGGTGGTTTTACTCATGCTCAAAATCCGCAAATCTGCCCTCGAACTAATCCAGAACCTCCTCTTTCTCGTCGTTGCCATCGCTACCGTCGCCTTCATTCGCGACCTTATCGCTCTAGACTCTCTCGGCCACGCCTTCGGCGAAGTCTTCATTATTGCTCTTGGCGCTCTCGCTATCGTCTGCGTCCGCCGCGAACGCGAGCTTTCCGAAGTTCGCAAAGAAGTCCTCGACATTCTCGACCATACCTACCTGAATGGCAAAACCCTGCGTTCCGTCATCGAAAGCGGCTTTTTTGTCCGCTACGACGGAGTCGGCAAAGGCGATTTTGCCCATCGCTCCCTCTTGGGTCTCGTCATGTCGATTGCCATGGGCCCCGAATACGATCCCGCCATCATCGACCTCGGTACTAGCCACGACCTTATTTTCTCCAACCATCGTCGGCTTCGTCGCATTCGCCTCATGACTCGTTCGACCTCCCCCGACTATATAGACTGGCTCAGCTTTTACCAGCTCCCCCAAGACAGCACTGCAGACGACCGATTTTGTATCAACAATCTCTGGGATTTCGCCACGCCTATCGCCGAATTCAACTCCCTTTGCCGTCAAAAAATGCAAAGCCCCGAGACTTCCTATGTTCTCGGCGAGATTATTTCGGCCTATTGGCTCTGGAGTTTTGCTGACCATACCAAGCATAACTTCCGCGACAGCGATCACAACAGAAAAAATATCGGTCTTCCTGCGACTTTTCGTCGCGATCTCGAAGGTCCCCTCCACGAACTCGGCGACGAACTCGAGAAAATCAACCACGTCGAGCTCATTCCCGACCTCGCCCAGTAACTACCTTTTCTCAAAGCACATCTCCGGATGTGCTTTTTTCTTGCAAATATTATATAATAATCCCATGTATCTCATCGATTCTCATTGTCACCTCCACGACCGCGAATTTTTCTCCGCGCCCGAAGCGGAAACCATGCTAGAAAATGCTCACCAAAACAATGTCCGCCAAGTTGTCTGCATCGGCACCAACGTCGCCGATTCCTTCACCGCTCGCGATTTTTCTGCCACCCACGCCAACGTCTTCTGGACTTTTGGCGTCCATCCCGAATTCGCCGCCGATTTCGTGCAAAGCCCCGACCTTCTCCCCTCCAGTCAGCGCAGCGACACTCTCGTCGCCATCGGCGAAGTCGGCCTCGACTACCACTCCGACCACTTCGACCGTACCCAACAAATCCAACTTTTCGAGCAAATGCTCGACCTCGCGACCCAGCTCGACCTCCCCTGCTCCTTCCACATTCGCGAAGCTTTCGATGATTTCTTTCCCGTCGTCGCCAACTTCCCCCATCTTCGCGGCGTCGTCCATTCCTTCTCCGACAACAAGAAAAATCTCCGTCGCGTCCTCGAAACTACCGATTTTTATGTCGGCGTCAACGGTCTCGCGACCTATTCGACCCTCCCGACCCCTCCGCTCGACCGCATCCTCATCGAGACTGACGCCCCCTTCTTGACACCAGTGCCAAATCGTGGTAAAATAAATGAGCCAGCTTACATCAAAGACATCGCCGTCTGGCTCTCGGCGAAACTTTCTCTCCCGCTAGAGGAAGTTATGGAGAAAACTACGAACAATGGCAAACAGCTCTTCCGTCTTCCAGATCCCCAATAGGGAACAGCCCGCTCCCGCACCGCTTTTTGTCGAGCCGACTCCATCTCCGGCCGCCTTCGTAGCCCCCGTGAAAGACCCAGATTTGCTTGTTTTTGAAGAACTGAATGCTATTTCTGAGGAGATCGAAAAATGCCGTCGCAGAGCCAATCGCTAGCCGATATTCGCGGGTCTTTCGACAAGGTCTTTTTCTCTCCGCTTGACAAGTTGAAAGATCGCTACGATAATTTTGACCCCGAAAACTCCATTCTCTTCACCCCGCTCAACAAATTGAAATCCAAAGTCGAGGCCAATTCTGGCCGCACGCTTATTAGCTACAACGACGACGAATATATCAACGCCGAATCTGCCCTTGGCCGCACTCTCTTCGGCCCCATTCCTGCCGGCCACCAGCGCGAATTTTTCCGCGACAAACAAAATCTCTGGATTTGGCACGAAAACTGGACCGAAAACGGCGAATACAAAGAAATCACGATTCGCTACGAAGTCCGCGAAGATGGCGTGTACAAGAAACCTCTCGGCCGCGGCTACACCAAAATCACCGGCGCCGAGCTCGAGAACTTTCGCCACGCCCTCCGTGCCTATTTGAAGCTTGTAAAAACCAATCTTTACGAGTAAAATAAGTTTATGAAGAAAAAACTTTTGCTTATTTTTCTCTATATTTTCCTTTTTGCTGGCGCTACCGCCGGCGCCTTTTTCTTGGCGAAGTTCCTCGACGAGGCCGACCCGACCCGCAAGTTCTCCGACGCCGAGTTCCTCACTTCCTTTGATTCCTGGGTGAAGTCCGATGCCGATTCCGTGATTTGGACTTTTGATCGCGACGCGACCTGCACCGTCACCACCAACCGCGTCGAAGTTTTCGACTGTACCTGGTACCTAGAAGACGACACTCTCGGGATTCAAACTTCTTGGCTCACGACTCTCGAGGACGAATTTACTTTCGCGCTCAATCGCGAAGAAAAATCCTTCACCATTACTAGCCTCTCCGACCAAAAGGAGAGCACCTTCGTCGCCAAAAACAACGAATAATCAAACAATCAACTCTCGTCTAGAACCGACTTTTTGCCGACAAAACTCGCCGAGCATATAATCACAAAAATCCCCGAGCCGACGCTCGGGGATTTTCTTTACCAGCTTCCGCCTCCGCCCCCGCCAGAACCTCCGCCGGAGAATCCTCCACCCGAGAAGCCCCCACCGCCGCCCCCACTGCTACTGCTCGACGGGCTTGACGTCATCGACGACGACACGCTATTCATTGTCCGATTCATAAAGCTCGACATCACCATATAATCAAACATCGCATTATTACTTTCGTACCAGTCCGGCTTCCCAATCGCAATCGCCTCGAATTTCTTTATCCACTTATCCGACACGCCCAACACATAAGTATAGGGCAAAATATCATAGAAATAGCTCGGATTTTCCTCGACTAGCGCCTCGAGCTTCGCTTTTTCTGCCGTCTCGAGAAAAGTTTTCAGCCCGCGCACCTTTCCTAGCATTTCCGTCCCGTATTTCGTTCGCTTTGACATCAACGCCAGCAAAACGAACTGCCCAATAATGCACACTATCGCCGCGATTCCTGCGTAGAGATAATATTTATCAAACCTCATCGCCGTCGCCAGCGCCAACTCCTCCCCGCCATATTCGAGCTTCGGGACCAAGAATAGCACCAATATCGACACCGCTATTACAATCAGCGTCTTCCAGCCGTGATTTTTCTCGAAGATTTTCTTCTTTTCCTTTTTCTCGATGCTCGCGAGAATCGAATTGACCGTCGTATAGAAACTATTTGTCAAATCTTCCGACTTTACGACTTTCTCGCCTTGCTCGTTTACTTCTCCGAGGCTAAATAGCCCTGCTAGGAACATTCTTTCTTGGTCATTATTCCCGTCATAATCTTTGACTTTTGTAATCGAGAAACTTTTCGTCTTCCCGTTTTTCTTTTTCTCCTCGTAGATTTTTAGATAACCCTTGTTCGCAAGATATATTAGTAGCGACACTACGTCCTTGCTCCCCGCGTGTCCGCGATATAGCTGCCCCACTTCGAGGCTATTTTTGCCTTCCGGCGGATAAAACTCCACCGTCTCGACCACCTCGTCGTCTTTCCCGTATTTATTCCAGAGCAAAAACGCCACGACCAATCCCATCAGTGCCACCGCCGCGACCACTATCGCCAACGGACTTTCTAGTCCCGCCCCGACAAAATATCCCTCCGGCAGCTCGCACCTCACCGTCACCGCCCAGCCCACCGGCAAAGTTCCGAGATATTCGCCCTTGATTATCTGCCCACTCACTTCGTAGCGTAGCAGTTCTTCGTTATATCCGCTCGTCCCCCTACTCCCGACTGAAAACCCCACTTTTCCCGCGTCGAACTCTTTCGGCATTTTTACCGAGAAGCTCATCCCACTAATCGTCGTGTCCCATTCATTTCCAATCAAATTCAAATATAGCTCATCCGCGCCCTGGAGCGTGTCTTCGCCGATATTATAATTATATTTTATCGTGTAGCTCTGTTCGCCCGTCACATATTTATCCGCCGAGCCGATTTTTATCACATAATCCGTCCCGTCGATACCGGTCGTATAATTATCATCTACGCTTACGTTCGTGACCTTCGCGCGGTTTGTCGCCCGCGCAATCACGGCGTCGTCCGTGACTCTTACTACTGCATTTTCCAGCGGGATTTTTCGATAAATCCCGTGCTTTGACGTGTCGTAATTTACCGTGATTTTCTCCGTGATGTCGTAAGTATTGTTCTCGTTTACCACGACCTCAATATCGTATTTCGTAATCTCATAGCCGTTCGTGGCGCTCGCGGGAAGGCTCGTCGCCAAGCCAACTCCCAGCGCGACGAAACTCGCCGCCAGTGCGAAAAATATCTTTCTAAAGTTCAACTTTGACACTTTTTCTGTCCTCCTCGCTCGCCTCAAACATCGGCTTCTCGGCATATTTCAGCATTTTGCCCACAATATTGCTCGGGAACATCTTCAGTGCGTTGTTAAACATTCTGACCGTCCCGTTATAATATTTTCGCGAATTCGCAATTTCGTCCTCCAATTTCGCCAGTTGTTCGGCCAACTTTTGGAAGTTTTCGCTCGCTTTCAGCTCCGGATAACTTTCCGCGATCGCCATAATCTGGCTGATATTTTTCGTTATCTCCGCATTCGCCTCCAATTTATCCTCGACCGAAAGTTTGTCATAGCTTTTGTTCCGCAAATTTATCACTTCCGCGAGTGTGTCTTTTTCGTGTTTAGCATAGCCTTTCACAGTCTCGACCAAATTCGGCACTAAATCCCAACGTTTCTTCAAATAAATATCCATCGTCGAGAACGCTTCTCTTGCGCGATTGTCTAGCCGCACGAACTTGTTATAAGTCAGCGCGAAATACAGCAAGATTATCGCCACTATACCGATTAATATATATAATATCCACATCTCTTTTTCTCCTTTTGTTTAATTATAGCATAGTTACTATATAATATATATGCCAAAAATCTAGCTATAACATATTTTTGCGTTTTATGCTATAATAAGTCTTATGATTTATCTCGACCATGCCGCTGCTACGCCTGTTTCCGCCAAGGTGCTTTCCGCCATGCTTCTGTATTTTACGGACGATTTTTTCAATCCTTCCGCCGCCTATCTTCCGGCGAAGAAGGTCCATGATGATTTCGAGCGCGCCAAGGGCGTGATTGCTCACTTCATCGGCGCCAAGTCCAACGATCTTATTATCACTTCCGGCGCCACCGAGGCCAATGCTCTCGCTTTTACTGCTCTTTCCGAGACTGGCAAAGTTCTCGTTCTCTCGACCGAACATTCCTCCGTCCTCGAGAATGCTAGGCGTTACCCTTTCGAGACTATCAAGGTTAACGAGTCTGGACTTATCGACCTAGAAGATTTAGCCGCGAAACTCACCGACGACGTCGAACTGATTTCCGTTTCTCTTGCCAACAATGAACTCGGCACCATCCAGCCTTTGTCAAAAATCGCCGAGCTGATTAAAAAAACCAAACTCTCCCGTCTCGAGCGGGGAATCACTACTCCGCTTTTTCTTCATTCCGACGCTTCGCAAGGTCTCGCCCTACTCGACGTTAATGTCGCCCGTCTCGGTGTCGATCTTCTGACCCTCAATGCCGCCAAGATTTCTGGCCCCAAGGGTGTCGGCGCCCTCTACGTCTCCCACGACGTGCGTCTCCGGCCTCTCGTCCTCGGCGGCGGCCAAGAGCGCGGTCTGCGCGCTGGCACCGAGAATGTCGCCGGCGTCGTCGGCTTTGCTACTGCCGTCGCAAAAATAGAAAACAGCGTCGCCAATTGTAAAAAATACCACAAACTTCGTTCTATTTTGCGTTCCGAGCTCGTTCTCGCCCAGCTTCCGCCCGTCTTTCTCGGCGACGAAAAACACCAGCTTGCCAATTTTCTCCCCGTCTCCTTCCCAGGTCTCGATGCCGAACGCCTCATCTACAAACTCGAAGACCGCGCGGTCTATGTCTCGACTGGCGCCGCCTGTGCCGCCTCCAAGGGCGAGCCTTCGCATGTTTTGCAAGCCATCGGCCTTTCTCCTGTCGAAATCGCCGGTTCTTTGCGCCTTTCGCTCGGGGTTTTGAATGACGAAGAAAATGTCCGCACCGCCGGCAAGATAATTCGCGAAGTTGTCGATGCCGAGTATGAGAGGGTAAGAAATCGTGCCTAGCCCAACCGTTTTTCTCGGTATGTCTGGCGGTGTCGATTCCTCCGCCTCGGCAGTTTTGCTACAGCAACAAGGCTATCGAGTCGTCGGCGTCTATATGAAAAACTGGTCGCGCGACCTCCCAGGCATGAAATGCCCCTGGGCGGAAGACCTCGCCGACGCCAAGCGCGTCGCCACGAAATTCAATCTCGATTTCGAGGTCTGGGATTTTGAACAGGATTATAAATCCAAAGTTGTTGACTATATGCTCGCCGAATTTCGCGCCGGCCGCACCCCCAATCCCGACATCATGTGTAACCAAGAAATCAAATTCAAGCTGTTTTACGACATCGCCCGCGAGCGTGGCGCCGACTATATCGCCACCGGCCACTACGCCAAAAGCGAAGATGGCAAGTTGAAGTTAGCTCGCGACGCCAACAAAGACCAGACCTACTTCCTCTACCGGATTTCCCAAGACGCCGTCGCTCACACTATTTTTCCTCTCGCCGACCTAGAAAAACACGAAGTCAAGGCCTTTGCCGCCAAACACGGCCTCGCCAATGCCTACAAAAAGGAGTCCATGGGCGTTTGCTTCGTTGGCGACGTCGGTATGAAGGATTTTCTCCGCGAATTTCTTCCCGACGCCGTCCGTCCAGGCGAAATTCGCGAACTTGAAAGCGACCAAGTTCTCGGCCTCCACGACGGCGCCATTTTCTACACTCTCGGCCAACGCCACGGTCTCTCCGTCGGCGGCGGCCTGCCCTACTATGTCGTCAAAAAGGACTTGGACAAAAATATCGTCTATGTTTCCAAGAACCTGAACGAAAAGAACCTCTGGACTCGCGAACTCACACTCCACGACCTTTTCTTCCGCGACCAGTCCGACCTCCCGACCGACGGCAAAATTCTCGTGCGACTTCGACATCGCGCTCCGTTTCTTTCCGCACACTTTTGTTTCAATTCCAACGATACTTCTTCTGGCTCCCTTCTTTTCGACTCCGAAGTCAAACGCCCCGCCTCCGGCCAATCCGCCGTTCTCTACGCCGACGACCTCTGCCTCGGCGGCGGCATCATCGAATAAGTATCAAGCTATAGTTAGCCTAATTGCCCACCTTATGCTATAATAATTCATTATGAACGCCAACGAAATTCGCCAAAAATTTTTAGATTTCCAAGTTAAAAAGGGCCACCGGGTTATCGCTCCCGCGCCGCTCGTTCTCGAAAACGACCCGACCACACTCTTTACTGGCTCCGGCATGCAACCCTTGCTTCGTTATCTTCTTGGCGAGAAGCATCCCGACGGCGTTCGTCTGACCGACTCCCAACCTTGTCTCCGCCTCCAAGACATCGAAGATGTCGGCGACCCGCGCCACACGACTGTTTTCGAGATGCTCGGCAACTGGTCGCTCGGCGATTATTTCAAACGCGAACAAATCGAAAACTACTTTGAATTTTTGACCCAAGTTATCGGTCTCGACCCCGAGAAAATCTACGTCACTTGCTTCATCGGCAACGAGAAATACGGCATCCCGCGTGACGACGAAGCAGCGCAAATTTGGCAAGATGTTTTCAAAAAAGCTGGCATCGACGCCAAAATTGTCGAAATCGACACCGCCAAAAACGGCGACAAACGTGGTATCAAGCCAGGCGAGCGCATTTTCTTCTACAACGACAAAGAAAACTGGTGGTCTCGTGGCGGCGGCATCGAAACCACACCCATCGGCGACCCCTGCGGCCCCGATTCCGAAGTTTTCTACGATTTCGGCGAAGATAAACAAGACATCGAAAAATACGGCCAGTCCCACCCCGCCTCCGATGGCGCCCGTTTCATGGAAATCGGCAACCAAGTCTTCATGCAATATCGTCGCAACGAAGACGGCACTTTCTCCGAACTCAAACACAAAAACGTTGACTTCGGCGGTGGGCTCGAACGCCTCTGTGCCGCCTCTATGGGCTCTTTTGATGTCTTCAAAATTTCCTTGATGCGCCCGATTATCGAAAAACTCGAAACCCTTTCCGGCAAATCCTACGACAACAACACCGACGAAATGCGCATCATCGCCGATCATCTCCGCGGCGCCTACCTTCTTTCCGCCCAAGGCCTCGTCCCGTCGAACAAGGCTCAAGGTTACGCTCTCCGCCGTCTCATCCGCCGCGCCATTCTCAAGGCGCTCGACCTCGGCATCGCCCAAGATTTCCTCCGCGAAACTATCGCCCCCATCGCCACCGAATATCAATCCCTCCCCGACTCAATTTTGACCAACCGCGACCACGCCCTCGAAATCCTCGAAAAAGAAGAACGTGCCTTCCGTCAAACCCTGAACAAAGGCTTGAAAGAACTACATAAGATGGCGCGGCACAATACTGGCAGTCTTACTGGGTTCGATATATTTATGCTCCAAGACACCTACGGCTTCCCGAAGGAAATTTCCGTCGAAGAGGCCTACAAAGAGGGAATTAAATTGTCCGAAAACTGGCAAAAGGAATTCGACGAAGTTCTGCGCGAGCAACGCGAGCGTAGCC
Organism: Candidatus Saccharimonadota bacterium; assembly: GCA_017433765.1. Classification (GTDB taxonomy): domain Bacteria; phylum Patescibacteriota; class Saccharimonadia; order Saccharimonadales; family Saccharimonadaceae; genus Nanosyncoccus. Next base: position 65,877 of record JAFRGO010000005.1, on the reverse strand, counting down.
AAACCGCATCGAAGGGCATGTTCAAGGGCGGCCTCAAAGACCACGGCGAACAAACTGTTAAATATCACACCGCCTGCCATCTCCTCCTTGCCGCTCTCCAAAAACACATCGACCCAAACATCGCCCAAAAAGGTAGCAATATTACCTCCGAGCGCGTTAGATTCGATTTCAATCTCGACCACAAAATGACCCCCGCAGAAATCTCGGCCGTCGAAGCCCAAGTCAACGACTGGATTTCCGCCGACCTGCCCGTCACCTGTGGCGAATACGACAAAGCTTACGCCCGCGACACGCTCAAGGCCCACGGCCAATTCTGGGAAAAATACCCTGACCTGCTCAAAGTCTATACCATCGGCTCCGCAGACTCTCCTGTTTCTCGCGAAGTCTGTGGCGGCCCCCACGTCGAGCACACCGGCGTCCTCGGCCATTTCAAAATCGTCAAAGAAGAATCCTCCTCCGCCGGCGTCCGTCGCCTGAAGGCCATCTTGGAATAATCTTTCTCGCCTAGCTAAACAGAAGTTCTTATGTTATAATCGCCTTATGAAAACTTCCGGCGACACCATCTTGGCTCTCGATCTCGGGACGTCTTCTATCAAGGCACTTTTTGCCCGTGTTGTAAAAAGTCGCAAAACCCCCGCCTCGCTCGAGCTCCTCTCCCTCGCCCAGGCCGATCTCCCCGCCGGCGCCATCTCTGCCGGCGCTATTTCCGATCTCCCCGCCGTCACCGACGCCTGCGAGCGCGCTATTAAGTCTCTCGAAGACATGACTTCTCTCCGCGCCGACCAGGTCGTTTTTGGCCTTTCCGGCGAGATGCTAAAAATGCTCACCACCTCCATTCACTACCGCCGCGCCGCCCCAGACGCCCCCTTTTCCGAGACCGAAATGGAAAAAATCCTCACCAAGGTCCAGTCCACTACTCGCGAGCGTGCCACCTCTGACCTCTCCTTCGAGACTGAGAATCCCCTCGCCGAAGTCTCCCTGATTAGCTCCTGCCTCCTCTCCCTCACCATCGATGGCGAACGCATCAACAACCCCATCGGTTTCTCTGGCACCGATCTCGACCTCGAATTTTACACCGTTTTCGCTCCTAGACTCCAGGTCTCCGCCCTCGAGAAAATCGTCGCTGACCTCGAGCTCACCCTCCTTGCCATCTCCGCCAACCCCTTCGCCGCCTCGCGCGCCCTCCTCGGCGCCTCCGAATCCAGCCCCACCGCTTCCATTCTCCTCGATCTCGGCGCCGCCACTACCTCTCTCGCCCTCCTCGATACCTCTGGTCTCCGTGCCACCTCCTCCTTCGCCCTCGGCGCCAGCGTCGCCAGCTCCGACCCCTCTGTTTGGCTCGCCGGCGTCAACGTCGCCCTCTCTACATTCACCGACCTCGACCTTCTCCCCTCGCGCCTCCTGCTTTTTGGTGGCGGTTCGGCCCTCGACTCCGTCCAAGAATCTCTCGCTCTCGAAGATTGGTTCTCTGGCCTCCCCTTCGCCCGCCGCCCCATCGTCTCTGTTCTCGACCCCCTCTCCCTCCCCGATTTCTCCTGCGCCGCCACTTTCGACCAGTCCCTCCTCTCGCCTACCTTCGTCAACGCCCTTGGCCTCCTTCGCGTCGCCCTCGATGTCGAAGCGGGCTCCGCCCCGTCCCGCCCCCTCCTCGGCAACCTCAAAAAACTCCTCCAAAAATAGCCGAGCCTCCGCCCGGCCTCTTTCTCATCCTACTAAACCCCACCCCATAGAACCTCCATCTCGTCCTACCGAACTCCACCCAGTAAAACCCCTGTCTCGTCTCACGAACCTCTGCACGGTCTGCACGGCCCTACTTCGCTATTTTTATCTCTACATACTCTCCAGGCTTCAGTCCCGCCAGCTCATATTCCCCAAAACTAATCCTGTGTAACTTCTCTACTTTATATCCCAGCGCCAAAAAAGTCCGCCGAATCTGCCGATTTCGCCCCTCGTGCAGCGTCACCTCAAACTTCCTCCGCGTCTCGTCCAGCCTCACTAGCCCCATCTTCGACACCCCATCCCCGATTTCTATCCCAAAATCCGCTATCATCTGCTGGTGCAACGGTTCCAGCTCGCGGTCAAGTGTCACAATATATTTCTTGTCTTTGTAAAATTTCGGGTGCGTCATTCTGAACGCAAAATCCCCGTCGTTTGTCATCAATATCAATCCTGACGAATTTTTGTCCAGTCTCCCCACCGTCTTCAGCTCTTGGTATTTTTTCGGCAAAATCGCATAAATCGTTGGCGCCTCCCCCTGTTGCTTCCTTGAACAAACATAGCCCTCCGGTTTATTGAGGGCCACATAAAGATATGCGGGCATAAATGCCACTATCCTTCCATTATAGCACACTTTGCTAGATTTGTCAACTCTTTGCCCGATTACCCCTGGTTTTTCGTTCACCAAAACTTCACCTCGGGCAATCAACTCGTCCGCTTCGCGCCGCGAAATCCCCAGCCTTTCGGCCAAGAATTTATTGAGCCGTACCGAGTCCACTCATCTCCTCTGGGACGGGAATCGTATGTTCTTCTACTCTCTTGGCGTTGAAATCTTGCAATTCTTCCGGCGCTGGCTGAGGCGTCGCCTCCGTTGGTGCTGCTACTTCTGGTGCGGAAGGTATAGAAACTACCTCTGGCGCAGCCGGCGCGGGCGCGACCGGCGCCTCGACTGGTGCTTGTGCTACCTCCGGCACAGCAGGAATTTCCGCCGTTGGCGCCACTTCCGGCGCTGGCTGAGCCACCGCTTCCGGCGTAACCGGAGCCGCTACCGGCTGTTCAACTGGTGTCGCCCCTGACTGTTCTGCCGGCGCAGGGGCTACTTCGACCGGCGCTTGTACGGCTGACGCCACCTCTGGCGCAGACGCCGCCGGCGTTTCTGGCATAGCTGTCGTCGCCGCTTGTTCGGCCGGCTCCGCCCCAGCTTTGTCGCCCAGCACATCATGAATCGCGTTCACTACGTCCTCAATCCCCACCTGCGACTTGACGAGATACCTGTCCGCCCCTAGCCCCTCACCCCGCGCTCTCTGGTCTTCGCTCGATAGCGCCGTCATCATCACGACCTTGATGTTCGCCGTCTCTGGCGTCTGGCGCAAAATATCTAGCATATCAAAGCCCGAAATCTTCGGCATCATCACATCCGAGAGAATCAAATCCGGCTTTTCTCGCACCGCCACCGCCAGCGCCTCCTCGCCGTCCCCCGCCGAGACTACCTCGTAGTTCTCTGCGGTCAAGCGAATGCTGTATATTTCTCTGAGGCTGTTATCGTCCTCAACTACCATTACCTTGGTCATATTTCCTCCATTTTTCTTATTTTATCATATTATTTGTCGTTGTTGAATCAGTCGCCGCCGTCGGCTGCGCCGTCTGTGTCGGCTTGGCTTGCGCCGTCACCTGAACAGTCTGTGCCGGCTGGGCTGGCACCGTCGCTTGCGCCACTGGCTGTGCTACTGGTGCCGGTGTAGTCGTCTCGGTCGTCGCTGGCTGTGCTACCGCCAGCTGTGTCGCTGCCGCCGTCGTCGCTACCGGCGCCGTCACTGCCTTCGGTGCCGTCGCGAGAATCTTCTGCGCCTGTTGTACCTGCGCCGCCCGTAGCGCCGCCATCGCCTCATCCGTCTCTTGCGCCCGCTTCGCCTGCACCGCCTGCATATAATTCGCCATCGCAATCTTGCGCTTCTCGTATTCGTCCTGCGAAATCCTCGGCAAAGCCACGAAGAACGTCGAACCCTTCCCCAGCATACTCTCCACCCAGACCGCCCCGCCCATCGACGTCGTCCGCTGCTTTACTAGGTAAAGCCCCAGCCCCGTCCCCCCAATCTCCCTTGTGGCGCTATTATCTACTCGATAGAACTTCTGGAAAATATGCTCCAAATCCGCCTGCGGTATCCCAATCCCCGTGTCCGCCACCGAAATAATCGCCCGCTCGTCCTCCCCGTTGACGCTCACCCAAATCGACCCGCCCTGGGGACTGTATTTTATCGCGTTCTCGATTAGGTTCGACATAATCTCGTGTAAGAAATCTACGTCCGCAAAGGAATATATCTTCTGTTCCACCGAGTGCAGGCCGTGCTTCGCCTTGCTCGTCCCGAAGCCGTAGTTTATCTCCTTCTGTTTGAACTTATCTATATATCCGTCGGAGATTTTCTTGATTACCTCTGCCAAATCCACCGGCACCGAATGGGGCTTTATCTTCCGGTCGTCGAGCTTCGTCACGTCCAGCAAATCTTGGAACAACTTCCCCAGATGTCGGCTCGCCTCTCTCGCCGATTCGAGATATTTTCGCGCCCGCTCATCAATCGTCGCCGTCTGGGGGTTCAGCGTCAGCCCGAGATAGCCCTCAATCGATGCCACCGGCGTCCGCATCTCATGGCTCGCCGTCGAAATAAACTCCGACTGCTCCTTACTCTCCTCTAGTTCCTTCTGAATATCGCGAAAAGTCACAATCCTGTCGCCCTCTGGACTCTTCGTCGGGACGACTTTTATCTCTAGCGGGTATTTTTTGTCGCTATCTTTCGCCGCCAGCACAAAATCCCTCGATTTAAACTCCTGGTTCGTCTCAATCGCGTGAAACACCGGATTCTGCGCATCCGCAATTGGCCGCCCCTCGTCCGTCTCTAGCTTAAAAATCAGCGCCAAATCTATCCCCAACGCGAAACTATCGTCGAGATTCCCGGTCATCTTCGTCGCCGCTGGGTTTATCATCTTTATCACGCGCTTCCCGTCCACGATAATTATCCCGTCCTGAATCGCGCTAAAGGCCAACTGCGCCAAATTCGAGTTCCCACTACTCGCCGCCGGCGCCGCCGCCGTCATCGTCGGCATCATCTGGTTATAGACTACTGGTGCTGCTTGGGGTGCGCCAGCCTTTTTGAAATTAAACAAACCCATTATGTATTTATTTTAACACAAGCGGCTCATTTTGTGTTATATTAAATATATGAACAAAGACGTCATAAATGTTTCTCCCGAGGATGATATTACTGACGTGATCGGAGCGCTCAAATCCGCCTCCAATAAAATCGTCGCCATCGTCCCGCCGAAGCCTGCGAGCATCTTCCGCAGCGCCATCAATATCCGCCTAATCGTCAAGACCGCCGAAGAGGCCGGCAAGATTCCCGTCCTCGTCACGACCGACCCCGCCCTCCTGAAATTCGCCATGAACTTCGACCTCCATGTCGCCGATTCTCTGACCTCGAAGCCCTACATCCCCTCCGACGCTTCCGCCGCCGAAGAGTCCGCCAACCCCGTCGCCGAAGAATTCGTCTCTGACGCCGACGAAGTCTCCGACGTCGTGCTCGACGAGATTTCCGAGGACATCGCCGACGACGACGCTTCTTCCACCTCTGTTGACGAGGATGAAAGCGCGGAAGAAAGTCCCGACAAATCTCCCGTGAAATCCACCTCTTCTGACGACGCTTCCGACCCCGAAGACGACGATCCCGAGGCTCGTATCCGTAGCAAAAAACAGTCCAAGTCCAAAAAATCCGACCTCCCCTCCCCCTTCGCCCAGAAATTCCCCTGGGTTGCGAAACATTGGAAACTCCTCGTCTTTGGTGGTCTCGGCCTAGTTCTTCTCGTTGCCTTCCTCGTCTGGGCCTTTGCCTTCGCCCCCGCCGTCGATATCTCCGTCTCTATCCGCACCACTTCTAATAATTTCAGCGAATCCGTCACCTTCACCCGTGAACAGTCCGCCGAAGACGCTACCTCTGGTAAGTTCTACCTCCACGAAGAAGTCCTGACCGACGAGCCGACCGTCACCTTCGAGGCCACCGGCAAAAAGGACATCGGCGAGCGCGCCAAGGGCGAACTCTCGATTGCGACTTATTTCGAGTATAACAAGGCCGAGCATTCTTTGACCGTACCGGCGAATAGCAAATTCGTCTACGGCGACTATGCTTATCTGTCTACCGAGTCAAACATCATTAAATGGGACGGCAAAACCCTCTCAAAATGCGAAAATAGCAACATTAACGAAATCTCTGGCGTCGGCTGTCTGATTAGCATCAAAATCAACATCATCGCCGCCGAACCGGGCGCCAAATACGATCTCGCCAAGGGTAAATCCGACTGGTCTGTCCCTGATACTGTCGGTGTTGCTTCTGCCTACAATACAACCGAGATTAGCGGCGGCACGACCAATGTTGTCACCGTTGTCTCCCAAGAAGACGTCGATAATGCCCGCCAAAAACTCTCCGACACTATGACCGCCTCGGAAGGGAAGAAAAAGCTCCTCGCCAAAATTTCCGATTCCATGTTGATTTTGGAGGACACTTTCAAGGCCGAGAACTCTGACTCTAGCGTTAACGTTACCGTCGGCGAACAAGTCCCCGAAGGCACGACTCCTACCGCCACCCAGAAGGCCACCTTCAAGGTCTTCACCGTCGATAAAGTTCGCATCGAGGAATATATTACCGCCAAGGCCACCCTCGCCAACGATCAGAAGATTTACGCCATCGGCAATCCTTTCGTCGAATATTTCCTCGAGTCTGGAGACGGATATACTGGTAAGCTGAAGACTACCTATAAGGTTGGGCCGAAAGTGACCGAGATGGACGTCCTCGAGAAGGCCTCTGGTCGCAAAATCGGCGAAGTCCAATCTCTTCTGAAGTCTATCAATGGCGTTTCCTCTGTCGAAATTAAAAAATCCTACTTCTGGGTTTCCTCTGTCCCGACCGACCCGAATAAAGTTAGCGTATCTGTGACGGTCGAAGAATGAAACTCATCGGGCTAGATGTCGGAACCAAACGCATCGGCGTCGCCAAGGCAGACAGCGCCGTCCGGATTGCTGTCCCCCAGGGCACCATCGCCGTTGACGGCACCGAGTTCGAACAACTCGCTCGCCTCGCTCGTGTCCACGGCACTACCTTTTTCGTCGTCGGTCTCCCTCGCAACAACAACGGCGAAGAGACCGCCCAGAGCCAATATTCTCGAGAGTTCGCGAAGAAGCTCAAGTCCAAAATCCACGGCGCCAAGGTTGCCTTCCAAGACGAATCTTTGACCTCCGTCGAAGCCGAAACTCGCCTCAAATCCCGCAAGAAAAAATTCTCCATCGAAAAAGGTGAAGTCGATTCCGAAGCCGCCGCAATTATCCTCCAAGATTTCCTCGAAAATTTCGCCAACGGCAAACTCAAGACCCCAGAATATTCCTCGACCGGCGTCATGCCCAAGGTCGAGCGCAAAAAACGCCTCCAGAAGAAAACCAAGCGCATCATTGCCTCCGCTCTAGGGGTGATTGTTGTAATTTTTACAACATTAGTCGTTTCCTACGCTAGTTCGCTTACTCCGGTCGCGGGTGGAGTTGACTGCTCTAACGACGAGGCTATCGCCAAAAACCTCGAGTCTTGCCAGTATAAGACTCTGACTATCGAAGATGGCATGTCTGTCGATACCATCTCTGCCCTCTTAAAACAAAAGGACTTGATTAAAAACCCCCTCACCTTCAAAATTTATCTCAAACTCCACGGCCTCGCCAGCCAGCTAAAAGTCGGCCGCTATAGTTTCAACAAGCAATCTTCCGTCCAAGATATCGTCGCCACCATCGTTGACGGTAGTGCTGGCGTAGTTACTTTCCGCCTCACGACTCTACCAGGTGCGACACTCGACGATTTTCGTAAAACTCTGCTCCACAACGGCTATTCCGAGACCGAAATCGAAGAAGCCTTCGCCGCCGAATATGACCATCCGGTTTTGAAAGACAAGCCTGCTGACGCCTCGCTCGAGGGCTACATTTTCGGCGAGACTATCGAATACCACAAAGGCGCTTCGGTCGAGTCTATTATCAAGTCCTATCTGGATGAACTATACAAGAATGTTATTTCCTATAATCTAGAGGCGAAGTTCCGCGAACACGGCCTCAGCCTCCACGAGGGAATTATCCTCGCCTCCGTAGTCCAGAAAGAAGCCGCCACCGCCGACGATATGGCTCTAGTCGCCAGCGTTTTCTATAATCGCCTCGCCATCGGCCAGCACCTCGGCTCCGACGCCACGATTAAATACTACCTTGATTTAGTTGACAAAAATCGTTCGACTTACTCCGATAACGCCTCCGCGCTGGCCGCCGATAGCTGCTATAATACCGGCGAAAACTACGGCCATGCTGGCCTTCCCTGTGGTGCGATTTCCAACCCAGGCCTGTCCGCTCTCCGTGCCGTCGCCTCTCCCGCCGATAGCTCCTATCTCTACTTCTTGACAGGTGACGACGGTAAGATGTATTATGGTAACACCGCAGACGAGCACAATTCCAACCGCGCGACCTATTGCCAATCTCTCTGCGACGCTTCACTATGAAAGTCCCCAAAGCAAAAAACATCTTCAATACGGGCGCCGTCCCCTATATTTTGGCTGGGCTCGCGATTTTTGCCCTCGTTTTCTTTGGCTCCGTCAACAAAACCGCCTCTAGTACCAGCTCCCTATCTATGGCCTCGATTGCTAGCAACGACTTCTCTGTCTCTGCCGACCAGCTCTCCGAGTTCTACGTCGTCGCTTCTCTAGCCAACTCACTCAATCTCAACTCCAGCGAAATTGTCGCCTCCAACTACGTCGTCGTCTCTAGTATGCTCGAGTCCGGCCAGAGTTCGACCGAGAAAATCGAAAAGCCCACCATTGTCAACACCTCCCATCTTTCTCGTGGGATTATCACCTACACCGTCAAAGCTGGCGAGTCCATGGAAGCCATCGCCGCGGCCTATGGTCTGACCACCGACCAAGTCCGCTGGTCAAACGGCCTCAAAACCACCGCCCTCGACGAAGGTCAGACTCTCTATCTCCCGAACGTCAACGGCATTATTTATACTGTCAAATCTGGCGACAACGTTGCCATTATTGCCTCGCGCTATGGCTCTTCCGCCGAACTAATCACGACCTACAACGACCTCGAGACCGACTCCTCGCTAGTCGAGGGCCAAAAACTCGTCCTCCCCCAAGGTACCCTCCCCGAAACCGAGCGCCCCGAATATGTCGCTCCCGTCGTCATCCAACCTGTCTATACCTACACCTACGCCGGCTCCAACGGTAGTCGCCAAAACATACGCTACCTCGCCTATGGCTTCTATGTCCCCTCCGCCGGCAACCCCGGCGTCCCCGGTCAATGCACCTGGTATGCTTGGTATATGCGCTCCACCGACGCCAATTCACTCGGCACTCTTCCGGGTGGCCTCGGCAACGCCAACTCTTGGGCCTACCAGCTCTCCGCCGCCGGCTATCGCGTCGATCATACCCCTGAAGCTGGCGCCGTCTTCCAGACTAGTAGTGGCTGGTACGGCCACGTCGGCTACGTCATGGCGGTTCACGCCGACGGTTCGATTACTATCCGCGAGATGAACTATAACTATAGCGCCTATACCGTCACCGAAGCCGAAATTTCCGCCGCCACGGCCGCCTCGCTTAACTACATCCACTAGCATCTTCGCCGATTTTATGCTATAATATATATATGCAATTCGTCGATAAAGTTAAGGTAAAGCTAAAAGCCGGCAAAGGCGGTGACGGCGCCGTTTCTTTTCGCCACGAAATCTACATCCCCAAGGGTGGCCCAGATGGTGGCGATGGCGGTCGCGGTGGCTCGATTATTTTTCGTGCCGACAAGGATACCGGCTCGCTCCTCGACCTGCGCTTCACTCCCGAAATTTCCGCCGAAGATGGCAAGAATGGCTCTGGCACCCGCTCCGCTGGGCGCAGCGGGGAAGATTATATCGTCGAAGTCCCAATCGGCACCATCGTCAAGAGAGATGGCGAAGTCGTTGCCGATTTGACCCACGACGGTGAAGAAGCAGTTGTCGCTCGCGGTGGCGATGGCGGATTTGGCAACGCCCATTTCAAATCTAGCACTCGCCAAGCCCCCCTCATCGCCGAAGTCGGTGAGCCAGGCGAGAGCTACGAAGCCGAAATCGAGCTCAAGCTCCTCGCCGATGTCGGTCTCGTTGGTCTCCCCAACGCTGGCAAATCGACTTTTCTCTCCGTCGTCTCCAACGCCCGCCCCGAAATCGCCAACTACCCCTTCACTACCATCACTCCCAATCTCGGCGTCGCCACTATCGACAACAAAGACATCTTAATCGCCGACATTCCGGGCCTCATCGAGGGCGCCTCTGAGGGCAAGGGCCTCGGCCACGATTTTCTCCGCCATGTTGACCGCACCTCTGTTCTCCTCCACCTCATTGATGCTTACAACGACGATGCCGGCGCTGCCTACCAGACTATCCGTCACGAGCTCGAGCAATATTCCGACCTCAAATCCCGCCCCGAAGTCGTCGCTCTTACCAAATGCGAAGGCCTCGATTCCGAGCTAATCGAAATGCAAAAGTCCGCTATTCTGAAAGCTAACCCCCATGCCGAGATTTTCGCTATTTCTTCCGCCGCCCATCTCGGCCTCGACGAACTTCTTCGCTCTCTGAAACACCACGTCGAAACTTACCGCAAAAACGAAAATGTTGTAAAAATTACAACACCAGAGAATGTCATCCAGCTTTCCCCCAGCGCCTACCGCGACGCCTTCTCAGTCGAAAAAGACGGCGACATCTTCGTTGTCCATGGCGAAAAAATCGAAAAATTCGCCCGCCGCACCGATTTCGAGAACTACGCCTCGCTCAACCGTCTCCGTGACATTATAAAAAAACTTGGTATTCGCGCCGAATTGACCTCTCTTGGCGCCACTCCCGAGTCTATTATCCGCATCGCCGGCCGAGAGTTTACCCTAGTCGAAGATTGGTAAACGAATTTCATAAAAAACAATTTAGCACTCTTGACATGTGACTGCTAGTTTGCTATACTAGAGTCAGATTAGCACTCGACTACCTCGACTGCTAGAATGAATCAATAAAAGAAAGTGAGGAAAAATGTCAAAAATTATTGGTATTGATCTCGGAACGACCAACTCTGCCTTTGCTTACATGCTCGCCGGCAAACCAGAAATTATCACCAACGCCGAAGGCGACCGCACCACCCCGTCTGTCGTCGCCGTCACGAAGAAGGGCGAACGTCTCGTCGGCAAAGTTGCCCAACGCCAGCGCGTTACCAACCCCAAGAATACGATTTACGGTATCAAGCGTCTCATCGGCCGCAAATATAGCGACAAAGAAGTCAAAAAAGACCTCGACATCATGCCCTACAAGATTGTCGAAAAAGGCGACTCGGTCGCGGTCGAAATGGACGGCAAAAAATACACCCCAGAGCAGATTTCTGCGATGGTGCTCTCGAAAATCAAGGCTGACGCCGAAGCCTTCCTCGGCGAAAAAGTCACCGAAGCCATCATCACCGTCCCAGCCTACTTCGATAACTCCCAACGCCAGGCCACCAAAGACGCCGGCAAAATCGCTGGCCTCGAAGTCAAGCGCGTCATCCCCGAACCGACCGCCGCGGCTCTCGCCTACGGCATCGACTCCAAAAAGGAAGGGAAGATTGCCGTCTTCGACCTCGGTGGTGGCACCTTCGATATTTCCATTCTCGATATTGGCGACGGCGTCTTCGAGGTGATGTCCTCCAACGGCGACACCCATCTCGGCGGCGAAGATTTCGACAACGTCATCGTCAACTTCCTCTGCGACGAATTCAAAAAAGAATCCGGAGTTGATATCAAAAACGATGCCGCTGCCATGCAACGCATCAAAGACGAGGCTGAAAAGGCTAAAAAGGAACTTTCTTCTGCCACTTCGACTGATATCAACCTCCCCTTCCTGACCGCCGACGCTGATGGCCCGAAACATTTTGAATATACCCTCACCCGTGCCAAACTCGAAGAGCTCGTCTCCGACCTGCTCGACCGTCTCGAGGAGCCCGTCCGCAACGCCCTCAAGGACGCCAAACTCTCCACCAGCGACATCGACGAAATCGTCATGGTCGGTGGTATGACCCGTATGCCGGCCGTCGTCGAAAAAGTCAAATCGATTTTTGGCAAAGACCCGATGCAGGGTGTCAACCCCGACGAAGTCGTGGCTCTCGGTGCCGCCGTCGAAATTGGCTCCATGCAAGGCGACTTCAAAGACATCGTCCTCCTCGACGTTACCCCGCTTTCTCTCGGTATCGAAACCATGGGCGGCGTTTGCACAAAACTCATCGACCGCAACACTACCATTCCGACTTCCAAGTCCGAAGTCTTTAGCACCGCTTCCGACAACCAGCCCCAGGTCGAGATTCATGTCCTCCAGGGTGAACGCGAATTTGCCGCCGATAACAAATCTCTCGGCCGCTTTATCCTCGACGGTATCGCCCCCGCTCCCCGCGGTATTCCCCAAATCGAAGTCACCTTCAATCTCGATGCTAACGGCATCTTGAACGTCACGGCGAAGGATAAGGGTACCGGCAAGGAACAGTCGATTACCATCCAAAACTCCGGTAACATGAGCAAAGAAGATATCGAAAAGGCCCAAAAAGAAGCCGAGCTCCACGCCGAAGAAGACAAGAAGCGCCACGAGAAAATCGACGCCAAGAACCATCTCGAGAATACCATCTACCAAGCCGAAAAAATGCCTAGCGAGTACAAGGACAAAATCTCCGACGACGACAAGAAAACTATCGAAGACGCCGTCAAGGATGCCAAAAAAGTCCTCGAGGATGAGTCTTCCGACAAAGACGCTTTCGAGAGCGCGACCAAGGAGCTGAACGAAAAAATCATGCCCATCGGCGCTAAACTCTACCAGTCCGCCGCCGATCAATCGGGCGATAAAAAATCCGACTCCAAGTCCGACTCCGACGAGCCCGTCGAAGGCGAAGTAGTTGATAAATAATTAAAATAACATAAAAGCCTTGACAAACAGCTTGAGCTTATGCTAATATAGGCTCAAGCTGATACGCTTCACCGGGTTCCACTGATTTTTCTAGTGGAGTGTGGAGACTATGCTAAAACAAACAGCGGATTAAAACAAAACAATGTGCCCGAGGGTGGGCGCGCATCAGTCACCGGGTCTTAGGACCCGGTTTTTGTGCCGCGAAATAAAGCCCAATAAAACCCACCAAAACTCAAAAAGCCCCAGCCCAATCCCAACCGCCCCCCTATTTCTCCGCTTTTATCCTCTCGATTTCGTCCCGAATCGCTGCCGCCTTCTCAAATTCCAGATTCGCCGCCGCCAGCTTCATCTCGCTCGTCAGTTGTTTAATGATATTCGGGATTTCCTCCGGTGGCACTTTTCGTATGTCGAGTTTCGAGACCTGCTCCTTCTCTGGTATCACCGCCCGTAGCCCCGCCGAAATCTCCTTCGATACCGATTTCGGCGTGATATGATGCTTTTCGTTATATTCCTGTTGTATCTCGCGCCGCCGATTCGTCTCGCGAATCGCTCGCTCCATCGTCCCCGTGATATTTTTGGCATACATAATCACCCGCCCCTCGACATTTCTCGCCGCCCGCCCAATCGTCTGAATCAGCGCCGACTCGCTTCGCAAGAACCCTTCCTTGTCCGCATCGATAATCGCCACCAGCGACACCTCTGGTAAATCCAGCCCCTCGCGTAGTAGGTTGATCCCCACCAGCACATCATATTTCCCGGCGCGCAAGTCTCGCAAAATATCCCCTCTCTCGAGCGTATCGACATCCGAATGAATATAAGCAGTCTTTATTCCGCGCTCCTTGAGGTGGTCGGTCAAATCCTCCGCCATCCGTTTTGTTAGAGTCGTAACTAGCGTCCTCTGCCCCTTCGCAATTCTCTTATCGATTTCTTCCATCAGGTCGTCAATCTGTCCCTCCGGCGGCCGCACCTCGATTTCCGGATCGAGCAACCCCGTCGGACGTATTACCTGCTCCGCTGGCTTTGGCGAATGTACCAGCTCATATTCTCCGGGCGTCGCCGAAACATAAATCGCGTGATGGATTTTCTTGTCAAACTCCATGAACGTCAATGGTCTATTGTCGAGTGCGCTCGGCAGCCGAAAACCATATTCCACCAAAGTCTCTTTTCGCGAGCGGTCGCCATTATACATTCCCCGTAGTTGTGGTAAAGTCATGTGCGACTCATCGACTAGTAGTAAGAAATCTTCTGGGAAAAAGTCAATCAATGTCGAAGGCGGGTCCCCGGCCTTCCTTCCCTCGAGATGTCGGGAGTAATTCTCAATACCCTTGACGAATCCTGTCTCTTTTAGCATCTCGAGGTCATATTTTACCCTCTGCGACAATCTCTGTGCTTCTAGAAACTTCTCGTGTCGCTCAAAATAATCCAATCTCTCTTCATATTCCTTCCGTATGCTCACCAGTGCCGACGCCAATAAAGCATCCGGCGTCGCATAATGTGTATTCGGAAAAATATGAATATATTCGGGCTTCTCGCGCAGGTCGCCCGTCAGCGGGTCGATAATTTTTACTTCCTCGAGATTATCGAAACCGAATTCAAACCTATACCCCCATTCTCCACTCGCCGGAAAGAGGTCAATCGTATCACCCATCACGCGGAAATTCCCCCGCTCGAACGCAATGTCGTTTCGGCTATACTGGATTTTTACCAACTTTTCCATAAACGCCCGCTGGCGAATCGGCTCTCGGTTGTTGCCGACCTCGACCCAGACTCCGTTTTTCTTCTTGAGCGCCATCGACATCTCGGTATAGTTCGCTGGCGAACCTATCCCGTAAATACACGACACGCTCGCCACTACGATTACGTCTGGCCTCGTCAACAGCGCCTCCGTCGCTCCGTGGCGCAGCCGGTCGATTTCTTCGTTTATTAGCGAATCTTTCTCGATATAGGTATCCGTCGAAGCGATATAAGCCTCGGGCTGATAATAATCGAAATACGAAACAAAATAATGCACCTCGTTTTTCGGGAAAAACTCCCGAAACTCCGAATATAGTTGCGCCGCCAGGGTTTTATTGTGCGCTAGCACTAGTGTCGGCTTCTGATACTTCTCGATAACGCTCGCCATCGTGAATGTCTTTCCCGAGCCGGTCACGCCCAGCAGCGTTTGCTCACGAAAGCCTTTTTTCAGTCCATCATAAAGCTGGCGTATCGCCTCTGGCTGGTCGCCTGTCGCTTTGTATTTACTTACGAGTTCAAACTTCACAAAACCATTATACCACGTTCCGCTCGAACTTTTTTTTGGGACTCAAAAGTGTTATAATCATCACTATGAATATCACTCGCGCAAACATTGACCACTTGGCGAAACTTTCGAACTTTTCTCTCAAAGAATCCGAAGCCGCCGCCCTGAAAACCGATCTCGAAAACATCCTCGACTATATTTCCCAGCTCGACGAACTCGACACTTCCGGCGTCGAACCCACCTACCAGTGCTTCGAGATGGAAAATGTCTTCCGTCCCGACGAGATTCTTGCTCAAGACGCTTCGCGCGAAGATTTACTTCGTCTCACAAAGGTCGCCAAAGATAATCAAATCAAAGTCCCAAAGGTTCTCTAATGAAAATCGCTGATAAATATACCACCGCTGTTTCTCTTGTCAAAGAAGCTCTCGCCAAAGCCGAATGTTGTAAAAATTACAACATTTTCACTTCGCTGTTCTCTGATTCCGCGCTCCAAAAAGCCGCAGCTATAGACCAAAAAATCAAAAACGGCGAACCCGTTGGTCGCCTCGCGGGCGTCCCTTTCGCCGCCAAAGACAACTACCTAACCAAAGAGGGAACTACCACTGCCTCCGCTCATATCCTTGAACCTTTTGCCTCTCCGCTAAACGCCACGATTATCGACCAGATCGAAGCCGAAGGTGCAATTTTACTCGGCAAGACTAACCTCGACGCCTTCGCCCACGGTTCCTCGACCGAGAACTCCTATTTCGGCCCGACCAAAAATTCCAAAGACGAAACTCGCGTCGCCGGTGGTTCTTCTGGCGGCTCGGCCGTCGCCGCCGCCCTCGATATCGTTCAGTTCGCTACCGGCTCCGACACCGGCGGTAGTATCCGCCAGCCCGCCTCCTTCAACGGTGTTTTCGGTCTCAAACCGACTTACGGCGCTACTTCTCGCTACGGCGTTGTTGCCATGGCCTCCTCGACCGACTCGATGGGTTTCTTCACGAAATCCGCCGCCGATCTCGATTTGCTGATGTCAGTCTGCGCCCATCGCGACCCCAAGGACCTGACTACCCTCCCCGATTTCTATGACAGCGAAGCCAAGCCTGTTCGCAAAGTCGGCGTCATCAAGGAATTCGACAACGACTCCGTTGACCCCGAGATTCGCTCCGCGCTAAAAACCGCCACCGATAAACTCAAACAAAAGGGCTACGAGATTGTTCCCCTCGATATGCCGACCCTGAAATACGCCCTCGCCGTCTATTATGTCGTCGTCCCCGCCGAAGTCGCCTCCAACCTCTCTCGCTACGACGGCGTTCGCTACGGTTTTCGCTCCGAACATTCCACTTCTCTTGACGACCTCTACGAACACACCCGTGACGAAGGTTTCATGCGCGAGAACAAACGCCGTATCATGATTGGTAATTTCGTCCTTTCTAGCGGTTTCTATGACGCTTACTACCTCAAGGCCCAAAAAGCTCGCACCCTAATTTGCCAAGAATACGCCCAGGCCTTCCAAAAATGCGACCTCATTCTGTCTCCCGTCTCGCCCAACCCTGCCTTTAAGCTCGGCGAAAAAGTCTCCAATCCCGTCGCGATGTATCTCGAAGACGTTATGTCCACTCCGGTCAACCTCGCCGGCCTCCCCGGTCTTTCCGTCCCCGTCGGCCAGACCAAAACCGGCCTCGACCTCGGCCTCCAGCTCGTTGGCCCTCGCCGCAGCGACAAAACCCTAATTGAATTTTCAAAGGAGCTCGCCTAATGGACTTTTCTATTATCACTTTTTGTGTCGCCGTCTTGATTGTTGGCATTTTCATCTTCCTTGCTGTCATGTTGAATTCGAAGCGCGCCTACACTTTCGATAAAATCGCCTACCAGACCGACTTTTTAAAAATCGAGAACGGCCTGCTCCGTGACAATCCCGCCACCTACGACCTCTCTCTCGTCGAGGCTGACAAATTGCTCGACAAAGCCCTCTCCGAGATGGGCATCCCCGGCAAAACCATGGGCGACCGTCTAAAGAAATCCGCCGACAAATTCACCTCGCTCAACTCCGTCTGGTATGCCCACAAACTTCGCAACCAAATCGCCCACGAACACGGTTTTCACGTCGAATACCGCCAATCCCTCCATGCTCTCGCGACCTATAAACAAGCCTTAAAAGACCTAGGAGCCATCTAATGAAATACTATCCCACCATCGGTATAGAATGTCACGTCCAACTTGCAACTAAAACCAAGCTTTTCTCCGAAGTCGACAATGACGCTGTCGGCAAAGAACCGAACTCTTGCGTCTCTCCCGTCGATTACGCCCTGCCAGGCATGCTTCCTCGTCTCAACGAAGGTGCCGTCCACCTCGCTCTCCGCGCCGGCCGCGCCATGAATGCTCAAATCAACGGCTATTCTCGCTTCGACCGCAAGCACTATTTCTACCCCGACTCCCCCAAGGGCTACCAGATTACACAATTTTATTCGCCCATCATCGGCGCCGGCTACATCCAGCTCGCCGACGGCCAAAAAGTCCACATCGAACACGCCCACCTCGAAGGTGACGCTGGTAAATTGTCGCATTTTGACAACTACTCGCTTGTTGATTTGAACCGCGTTGATACTCCGCTGCTTGAGATCGTCTCCCTGCCCGACATGCACGCCGCTGTCGAGGCTCGCGACTACTGCAAGGAACTATGGCGCGCAATGATTTTTGCCGGCGTTACCCACGGCGACCTCTATAACGGCAATATGCGTTTTGACGTCAACATTTCTCTCGCCCCCGAGGGTTCAGCCGAGCTCGGCACTCGCGCCGAGATCAAAAACCTCAACAGTTTTCGCTCCGTCGAGCGTGCTGTCGAATACGAGATTAAACGCCAGACTAAACTTCTCGATTCCGGCGCAAAAGTCATCCAAGAAACTCGCGGCTGGTCCGACGCTACGGGCGAGACAACTTCCCAGCGTTCCAAAGAAGAGGCTCAAGATTATCGCTATATGCCCGAGCCCGACCTTCCTCCGCTCAATCTTTCCGAAGCCTATATTTCCAAGGCGCTCGCCGATTTTCCGCTCCTCCCGTCTGATTACCGTGCCAAATACGAGAAACTTATTCCGTCCGACATTCTCGAGATTCTCCTCGACTATCCGCGTCTGATGGAAAAAGTCTCCAGTCTCGAGACTAAGCATCTTAAGCTCATCTCCAACTTGTTCGTCACCGTCCTTCTCGCCGAAGAAAAATACGTCGAAATGCTCGACCATCTCCCCAGTAGTCGCCAACTCTCCGACCTTGCGGCGATGAACGAGCAAAAGGAGCTCTCCTCTACCGCCACGAAAGAAGTCTTCCTCCGCTTCTTCGACCCCGACATGGCGAAAAAAGACACTCGCACCATCGCCAAGGAGCTCAACCTTCTCCAAGAAAACGACCTCGATGCTCTCGGCGCCATCGTCGATTCCGTCCTCGCCGACCCCGCCACTAAAAAAGCCCAGGAAGATTATAAAAACGGCGAGTCGAAGGTTCTCGGCTTCCTTGTCGGCCAGGTCATGAAAGCCTCCCAAGGCAAAGCCAACCCCTCGGCCGTCCAAACTATCCTTAAAGATAAGCTAGGCGGCTAAATGCACGATTCTTGGAAACAGTTTCTCGACAACGAATTCGCCAAACCCTATTTCCAAGAACTATCCGAATTTCTCAAATACGAATATTCGACCAAAACTATCTTCCCCGAGAAAACCAAAGTCTTCTCGGCCTTTACGACCGATTTGACAGCCATTAAAGTCGTCATTCTTGGTCAAGACCCCTACCACACCCCAGGCGCTGCTCACGGTCTCGCTTTTTCCGTGCCTCCTTCCGAGAAAATCCCACCCTCGCTCGTTAACATTTACAAAGAAATTGACTCCGATCTCGGCCACCACGAGAACAAAACCGGCTATCTTAAATCCTGGCAAGACCAAGGCGTCCTCTTGCTTAATAACGTCTTGACCGTCGAAGCCCACCACGCTGGCTCCCATCGTGGCTACGGCTGGGAAACTTTCACCGAAGCGGTCATCAAATATTTAAGCGACACTCGCGAGAACCTAGTTTTCATTCTCTGGGGTCGTGACGCTCGTAGTAAAAAACATCTCATCGACGAAAGCAAGCATCTCATTCTCGAATCCGCCCATCCTTCGCCTCTTTCCGCCCACAACGGCTTCTTTGGCAGCCGGCCATTTAGCAAGGCCAATTCCTATCTTGTTTCTCACGGTAAAACCCCTATAAAATGGTGAAAAATGGCTTAAAAAATCTATAAATAAAGTCTTGTAAAAACGGTTGAGTTTATATATAATAAAACCATAACTAGAAAAGGAGTTAGATGAAAAAGGGTAAAAAGCTAAATCTATACGCCGATGTATGGAGTTTTGCTATTTTCTCGTTCGCGAGTCTAGCTATTCTTGTCTGTGGTTATCTTTTTGTGCCCCAATTCGCCGATGATAGCCATGCCGACGAAGTGGAGGAAGAGGGCAACACAGTTACGCTCTCGGTCAGCCCCATCGACGAGACAAACGGCTATAGCATCCAAGTCCGCGATCCGGGTCAAAATGGCGTATTCAAGACAATCGGTATCGAGGCCTCCGTGACCACCGCGAACAGTTACGGCTACCAGCTTTCGATGCGCTCAAAGGATATCAACGCCCATTTCGTCAATTCCAACTCCAACTTCTCGAGCGAGAGCTACATTTCGTCTATTTCCGCGCCGATTAGTGTCGATATCGCCAATAGCCAGTATTTCAACGAGAAAAACGCCTACGGCTGGAGTACCGACTGGAGCGAGAACGGCCAGTCTGGCACCTTCAACCCGCTCTCGAGTAGCGACACCGTGCTGAAGAAGACTATCGCTGCGGCGACTGACGAGAAGACTGATATTTATATTGGTACATTGATTACCGAAGATTTGCTGTTTGGTAAGTATGACGGCACGCTGATTTTGACTGCTGTGGCGAATAGTGCCGCTGATGTGTCGAGCGATTATACCTTGAGCTATAACGGCAACGCCAGCGATACCGTGACCAATATCCCGTCTTCGACGACGAAGAGCGTCGTCACGAGCTATACTGGACCGGTTTATATTCCTTTGGATACGGCTACGATTCCGGCTAGGACAAGTTACACCTTCAAGGGTTGGGATACTAGCTCGCGCTCGACTTCTCCAGCCTACGCTTATAATTCCTCGGATGGGAGCTGGACGGTGCCGACCTATGGCGATGATGGGAATGGGAATACCGTCGCGGTCGTGAACGTTAACACTTATTCGACGACACTATACGCTATCTGGGGCCAGACTTTCACTTTGAACTTCAACTTGGCTGGCGGTACGGATTCGTCCGGCACGCTTACGGCGGGCATGAGCGCCGAGGATGTCGGTAGCCACAACTTCACCATTCCAAACGTTTCTCCGGAGTCGAACGCTGGCACCTTCAAGGGTTGGGCGACGTCGTCCATTGCGACCGAGGCTTCTTATCAGCCGGGCGATATCTTTACTGTTCGGTCAGATAATCCTACCGTGACGCTGTATGCTGTTTACGGGACAGTGACCTTTGAGGATGCGTTTAGCAAAGCCAACGCGACGACTGTTGGCGGCGTCTATAGATTGCAAGACATGACCGCGAAGATTTGCTCTTCGGTTAGCAATGCGACTTCTGGTGCCGCGGGCGATACTCAGGCCATTTCCTTGGTTGATACTCGCGATGGCAATACTTACACTGTGGCGAAATTGCTCGACGGCAACTGCTGGATGACTGAGAACCTTCGCCTTGGCGTAGATAATTCGACGAGCTGGAGCCTGAACTTAACGACGGCGAACTCCGATGTCAGCAGTACTTATACTATGGAAGCGACCGACAACAATTCCTGGACTGGCGACGCGACTAGTGCCGACTTCCGCACGGGCGCCGCGAACAACGGTAGCAACAGCTATGCTAGTGGTGGCTATCTGTATAATTACTATTCCGCGACTGCCGGTGGCAAGGGCACTATCTGCCCGAAGGGTTGGACTATTCCGGCTGATGGCGTAGCGAGCGGTTCGTTTGGTTACTTGCTGGCGCAATACAACGCCGTGAGTAGTGCGACCTCCACGACCATGAATAGCTCTGCCCATACCTCCGCTCCGCTCAACTTCCCGCTTGGTGGCTATGTTGACGGCACCGGAAGTTATATTAGTGGCAATACTGGCTATCTCTGGACCTCGAGTGCTGTGAGCGCCGCCAATGCTTACGCCGTGTATTACGGTTCGGGGTCAGGTAGTGGGGCTGCACTTTCCGGAAATAGCGAATCCAAGACTAACGGTTATGCCGTCCGCTGTATCGCATCTTCGACTAACGGCTCCGGCAACGCCAACCCGCTCGGCGAAGACACTTTGAACGTTCCGGATAATGTTCTCGAAGTGATTAGATTGATTCGTGCCTTGCCGAATCCCGAAGATATCACGCTTGCCGACGGTGAAGCTATCGAGAGACTCCGCAGTCTATACGAAGCCTTGAGCGACGAAGAAAAAGCCATGATTAGCTCCGAGCTTATCCAGAAATACAATGCCGTTCTTGCTGCCTATTACTCCTTGCTAGAGGGCAATGCTGCGAACACCGGTTTGATAGTTGCTGCCGCCGCTGGAGCTGCCGCCGCCGTAACGACCCTCACCACCCTCTTCGTCGTGAAGCGCAACAAGGAAGATGAGGAAAGTGAAGCCTAATATGAAACGTATCCGTCTCGTTCTAACTATACTTTGTCTGACTATCGCAGGGGGGCTTGGCCTCCCTGTCTTTGCCGAGTCCAACCTCGGCGGGACGGTAGAGTACACCGTAGTTTACGACACTACTGGCGGGGTGAGTGGGCCGGAGACTGCGACGGTCCTCGGCAACGAGACCTACGCCGTCGTGAAGGTCAATAATCTAACTCCAACGAGAGACGGCTTCTCTTTCTCTGGTTGGGCGCTAGACCCAACGAGCGAGAAGACTATCATGCCGGGAGCGTATTTCACCGCGACGAATAGAGTTACTACGCTGTATGCCGTTTGGGCGCCTATTTCCTCCGCCCCGACCGTTAGCGACGTCAAGACCGAGCCGCTAGGCGAGTTCACGAATTCTCTCGTCGAGCGATACGAAGCGCATATGTTCTCTACGCCCGCTATGATTGCCATGATTATCGGCGTGCCGATTTTGCTAGCCATGATGGTCGGTGGCGGCATCTTGATTTATCGAACGATTAAACAATAATCCCCAGCGGGGGATTATTTTTTTATAGCCATTTTTCTAGGCGTTTCCGTTCGGCGGAGTTCTCCGGATACGAATCCACGATATCTTCGATATAAGTCTTCCCGTTGGAGATATTTAGCGTCTCCACTTCTGGGCAGGCTTTTAGCAGTCGGATAATCGCCTCGTCCGTGTCGATTGTCGTCATTGACGAATTTTTGTCGTTTTTGTGTGAATTAACCCGCAGTTGTTTATAAACAAAACGTTTTATTCCGGCCTGTAGGCAATATTTTAGACAATTTTCGCAAGTCGCCATTCGATTATAGAGCGTACAGCCCGAAACATCGCGGTGCGCGAACAGCAGTGCATTCATCTCCGAATGTATCGCGAAATAATATTTCATCGGTCTTTCCGTGAGAGTCATTTTGCTCTCATCCGCCCCCTGGATCGTTCCGTTGTAGCCGAACGAAACCGGTCGATGTTTCGCATCGACGATTACGCAGCCATTTTTCGACGACGGGTCTTTGGACTTTTTTGCTACCTCGTCGGCGATTCCTATAAAATATTCATCCCAAGACATCATACCCATATCTTACAGAATTTGGCGCCAAAAAGCAATAATCCAAACAACTCATGCTAAAAATGCTATAATATAATATATATGTCTAATTTCTACAACCAAAAGTCCAAAGAAGTCCTAGAACATTTCCGCACCAATCCCGATCGTGGCCTCTCCTCCGCCGAGGTCAAATATCGCCAGCGTACTTACGGCGAGAACACCATCAACATCCAGACCACTCCTCTCTGGCGCAAAATCCTCGAACCTTTCATGGACCTTTTTATGGTCATTCTTCTCGTCGCCCTTATTCTAGCGATTATCCAGGGTTCGATTCCGGAGATTATTATCATCGCCATCGATATCGCTTGCGACGCCGGGATTTTTTACGTTCAGCAGTTTTCGACCGAGCGCGTTCTTCGCAACCTAAAGAAGCGCACTGTCCAAAACATCCACGTCCTCCGCGACGGCGCCGAACTCGAGCTCGATGCTGTCGAGCTCGTCCCGGGCGACATCGTCCTCTTGTCGGAAGGCGACCGCGTTCCTGCCGACGGCCGTATCGTCTCCGAATCTGGCCTCCTGACCAACGAATCCATGTTGACTGGCGAGTCGGATTCCGTCACCAAAGACGCCAAGGCTATCTCCGGCGAGAAAAAGATTTACGAACAACGCAACATGGTTTTCTCTGGCTCCTTCGTCATCACCGGTAGCGCCAAAATCGTCGTCGTTGCGACCGGCAACTCTACCGAATACGGCCATATCGCCTCGCTGGCTTCCGGCGCCTCCGTCATGAGCCCGATTCAAGAAAAAATCAACCAGCTCGTCATCCGCATCGCGATTATCCTCGGCGTTGTTGCGGTCCTAGTTTTTCTCATCCAGCTCCTCGAAGGCCTCTCTTTCTTCGAGTCGGCCGAATTCACTCTGGCGCTCATCGTCTCCGCCGTCCCCGAAGATTTACCCATCGCCACTGCCATCATTCTTGCCATCGGCGCCACTCGCCTCGCCAAGAAGAAGGCCCTAATCAAGGAACTCCGCGCCATCGAATCTCTCGGCATCGTCTCGACCATTGCCAGCGACAAAACCGGCACCTTGACCGAGAACCGCCTCTCTCTCCAAAAGCTCTGGTCCAAATCCCCCACCAACCTCGGCGACTATCTTGTCCGCGCCGCCCTCCCCGCCTCCGAAACTGGCGACCCGATGGATATTTGTCTCTGGCGCTATGCTAGCGCTAATAAAATCGCGAATCCGGGTGCACCCCTTCGCTCCTACGCCTTCGACCAATCTATTCGTATGTCCGGCAACCTCTTCGCCGAAGGTCGCGCCAAGAAAAATATCATCTACCTAAAAGGCTCTCCTGAAGTCATCCTTAAACGTTGTCGGCTTTCCGCCAAAGATTACGAGACCACCATCCAAAAACTCGACGAATTCGCCAGCTTCGGCTACAAAGTCCTCGCTCTGGCCAAAGTCGCTCCCGCCCACGACATCAACGAGCTCTCTCGCCTCGAAAAGTCCGAAAAATTCATCTTCCTCGGCCTCTGCGCCGTCTCGGACACCATTAGAAGGGAAGCGAAGCCTGCCATCGCCCGCGCGAGACAAGCCGGCATCAAGGTCAAAATGGTCACCGGCGACCACGCCGGCACCGCCTTCGCCATCGGCAAAAGCCTCGGCCTTGCCAAAACTCCCGAAGAAGTCCTCGATTGCACCAGAATCGACACTCTCGACGACGATACTCTCGCCGAAAAGGCCAAGTCCGCCTCCATCTTTGCTCGCGTTACGCCCGAAGATAAGTTCCGCATCCTCGACGCCCTGAAACGTAGCGAAATTGTCGCAATGACCGGCGACGGTGTCAACGACGTCCCCGCCCTGACCAACGCCCACGTCGGCATCGCTATGGGCGACGGCCCTTCCATCGTCCAAGACGCCGGCGACATCGTTCTCGTCGATAATAACTTCGCTAACATCACCGCCGCCATCCGCGAAGGTCGCGTCATTCTCGCCAACATTCGTCGCATGCTTCTCTATCTCCTCTCGACCAACGCCGGCGAAGTTCTCACCCTTATCGGCGCCCTGCTCATCGGCCGCGCCCAACTCCTCCTCCCCATCCAAATCCTCTGGGTCAACCTCGTGACCGACTCCATCATGATTATCCCCATCGGTCTCGAGCCCGCCGAAGCCCGCTTATTGCGTCAAAAACCCGAAGGCCACAATACCCCCCTCCTTCCGCGCCTCATCATCGAACGCATCGTCATCATCGCCGTCACCATGGCCGCCATCACCCTCGCGGTTTATTATACCGCCAGCCACTTCCTCTCCCACGCAGAGTCCAACACCCTCGCCTTCGTCGCTCTCGTCGTCATGCAATGGGCCAACGCCTTCACCACGCGCGGCATCTTCGAATCCTGCTGGACTCGCCTCACCAAGGCCAAGAACCTCCTCTTCCTTCTCGCCTTCATCTTCGCCTTTAGCCTCCAAATTCTCGCCCTCTTCGGCCCGCTCGCCAGCTTTGTCTCCGCCGTCCCCGTTCCTCCTCTCGCCCTGCTTTTGGCTGTCGTCTTCTCCTTTATCGTCCCAGTCCTGACCGTCGAGCTTCACAAACTTTTCTATCAGAAAAAGCAAAAGCCCCAAACCCGATAACTAACTTTTCCGGAGAATAAAAGTCCAAAAGCTACGAGAAATGTAGTAAAAATTACAACAAAAAATAAGCATTTTTGTATTGACACGCTATATATAGTGTCCTATAATGGTAGCAAGACACTAGATATAGGGTCAGACATTAAGAAAATAAAAATTCAACCGAAAATACTATAAAGGAGGTATATTTTTCTATGTTCAAAAAAATTATCAAGCGCGACGGCAAAATCGTTGACTTCAATCTCGAAAAAATCGAAAACGCCATCAAAAAAGCTGGCCTCGCCACTGGCGAATTTGACGCTGACCGCGCCAAAGAACTTGCCGTCGAGTTTGAATCCACCGCTCAAGAAGTCCTGAAATCCCGCATTCCCACCGTCGAGCAAGTCCAAGACGTCGTCGAAAAAGTCCTTCGCGATGCTGGGTTTAAGAAGACTTCCCGCGCCTACGCCGACTATCGCGCTCACCGTTCCGACATCCGCATCAGCAAATCCGACCTCATGCAGGTTTACAAGCGCATCGCCATCGAAGACGCTTCTGACTTCGACCGCAAGCGCGAGAACGCCAATGTTGACGGCAACAGCGCCATGGGCAAAATGCTCCAGTTTGGTTCCGAAGGCTCCAAAGTCTTTGCTAAAACCCTGCTCATGAAGCCCGAATATGCCCACGCCCACGACAACGGCGACATCCACATCCACGACCTCGATTTCTACGCCACCGGCACCCTGACCTGCTGCCAGACCGACCCGCTCCGCCTCTTCAAACACGGCTTCAACACCGGTCACGGCCATCTCCGCACGCCGCAATCTATCGGCTCCTACGCCGCTCTCGCCGCCATCATTCTCCAGGCCAACCAAAACGAACAACACGGCGGCCAGTCCATTCCAAACTTCGACTACGCCATGGCCCCAGGTGTGGACAAAAGCTTCCGCAAAGCTCTCAAGCGCAACCTCGACCGCTACAACCAATTCGCCAATGAAAAACTTTCCATCGAAATCCCCGAACTCATTGAATTCGGCGATGACCAAAAGCTCGAGCGCATGAAAGTCCCAGCCTCCGTCATCAAAGCTTCGACCGAAGACGTCGAGCACGAAACCCTCCAAGCCATGGAAGGCTTCGTTCACAATCTCAACACCATGCACTCCCGCGCCGGCGCCCAAGTTCCCTTCACTTCCATCAACTTCGGCACCGACACCTCTCCCGCCGGCCGTCTCGTTTCAAAGATGCTCCTCGAAGCCACCGACAGAGGCCTCGGCAAAGGCGAAACTCCGATTTTCCCGATTTCGATTTTCAAAGTCAAAGAAGGCGTCAACTACAATCCAGAAGACCCCAACTACGACCTCTTCAAACGCTCCATGGAAGTCAGCGCCAAACGCCTCTTCCCGAACTTCACCTTCATCGACGCGCCTTTCAACCTGAAATACTACAAGCCAGGCGACTACCGTAGCGAAATCGCCACCATGGGCTGCCGCACTCGCGTCTTCGCTTCCGTCTTCCCCGAATCCGACGGCGTCATCACCGGCCGCGGCAACCTCTCCTTCACCACCGTCAACCTCGTCCGCCTCGGCATCAAACACGGTATCGCCCTCGGCGAACGCGAAGAGGCCGACTGGACCGGCTTCTTCGACGACCTCGACAAAATGATGGATCTCTGCGAAGGCGAACTCTACGAGCGCTTCGAGTTCCAAGCCAACCAGCATGTCCGCAACTTCCCCTTCCTTATGGGGCAAGGCAACTGGTTTGGCTCAGAAAAGCTTGGTCCAAACGACACTCTCCGCGACGTCATTAAACACGGCACCCTCTCCATCGGTTTCATCGGCCTCGCCGAAACCCTCGTTGCCATGATTGGCAAACACCACGGCGAATCCGAAGAAGCTCGCGAGCTCGGCCTTGACATCGTCTCTCACATGCGCGAGAAATGCGACGAGTATTCAAAGAAGCATATGCTGAACTACTCCCTCCTCGCCACCCCCGCCGAAGGCCTCTCTGGTCGCTTCACGAAGATTGACAAAAAAGAATACGGCGAAATCCCAGGCGTCACCGACCGCGAATTCTACACCAACTCCTTCCATGTCCCCGTTTACTACCCCATCAGCGCCTTCGACAAAATCGAAATCGAAGCTCCCTACCACAATCTCTGTAACGCCGGCCACATTTCCTACATCGAGCTCGACGGCGACCCGACCCAAAACATCGAAGCCTTCGAGGCCGTCATCCGCAAAATGCACGATTGTGGTATCGGCTACGGCTCCGTCAACCACCCCGTTGACCGCGACCCCGTCTGTGGTTTCTCCGGCATCATCTCTGGCAACGTCTGCCCGTCCTGCGGCCGCCACGAAGATGACATTCCTTTCGAGCGCCTGCGTCGCATCACCGGTTACCTCGTCGGCACCCTCGACCGCTGGAATGACGGCAAAAAAGCCGAAGAGGCCGCCCGTGTCAAACATAGTGTTTCTCTGCCTGAAAGTACCGAAACCGCCGAAGCCGAAGCCATCCACGGCTCCCCCGAGCTCCGCAACGACAAAGACGGCGTCTATAGCGTTGACGAGAAATACCTCCGCGAAGTGAAAAAATCTAAACAAGGAGCTGCTCTTGGCAAAAACTAGCAAACAAATCGACTTCACGGCGCCGGAGGGGATGATTCGCCTCTCCGGCCCCCTCGAGCACGACAACATCGTCAACGGCTACGGCCTCCGCGCCGTCCTCTGGACCCAAGGTTGCCCCAACCACTGCGAAGGCTGCCAAAACCCCGAAACTTGGGACCCCGCTGGCGGTTTCCTTGTCTCCATCGACGAGATCAAATCCCGCCTCTCCGAGTTCAAGGGCCAGGCCGGCCTCACCTTCTGCGGCGGCGAGCCCTTCGTCCAGCCCGAAGCTTGCAAAGAAATCGCCGACTTTTGTCGCTCCGAACTCGGTTGGAACATCTGGTCTTTCTCCGGCTTCACCTACGAAGAAATCCAAAAATGGGGCGGCGCCGCCTGGGACTTCCTCAAGTCCCTCGACGCCCTCATCGACGGCCGCTTCGTTCTCGCCGAACGCGACCTGACCCTAAAGTTCCGCGGCTCCCGCAACCAGCGCCTCCTCCACCTCGAATACGGCACCGGCAAAATCCTCAAAATAGAGTAATTTCTCTCCAACTTTCTTCCGCACCCCTGTAAAATCCCGCCAAAATCCTGCCAAAAACCTCAAAACTCCCGCACGAACCGCATAAAAAATCCCCGCTTTAGCGGGGATTTGCGCGGTTAGCGTCTATCCAATTCTTTACAATTCTTTCCGATTCCTCTCTTCTCAGTACATTCAATTCCTCAATCGCCCTCCCGATATATTCAATTTTCCCGTTTCCACCGAGATACGCGAGCAAAATCGAGATGTCGTTCTTTGCAATCGGCATGGAATGACCCAGAGTCGCGCTCTCAATCGTGAAAATAGTTCTCACCCCTCCCTGAGCGACAAACTCCGCGTCTCTGAGCGCCCTCTCGTTGAGAATCACTCGACATTCTCGTAGCCGAAAGCGGGCCTCGCTGCGGTTTTCGTCAAAAAACTTCCACAACTCCCCGATTTCTCGAGAACTTTCCTCAGTGTACAGACCAACCACAATTGCTTCCATACTAACCACACTCCTTATAAAAGTTCCTAAACGCACTCAAAACCCTGAGCCGCGCTTACGTCTCACCCCTGATTATACCACACTTCGCGGGAAAAGTCAAGCTTAACCCGCCTTTGCTTTCAACTTTTCGCAAAAAATGTTATAATTACCCCATGCAAACTTATCTCGCCGTCCTCGGTCGCCTCCCCGCCCTCTCGCTCGCCGAGCTCGAGCGTCAATTTTCCCACGTCCGCCAGCTCTCTTCTACCCTCGCGACCTTCGACTCTGCCACCCCTCCCGACCTCTCCCGCCTCGGCGGTTCTCTGAAACTCGCAGAGAAACTCGACTCCTCCCCCCTCGACTACCTGAAATCCCTCCCCGAAGGCAAAATCACCCTCGGTATTTCCGATTTTTCCCGCGGCGCCTCCCGTCGCACCGCCACCCTCGAGGCGCTGAAGTTGAAGAAGATTCTCTCCCGCCTCTCCCGCTCCGTCCGTGTCCTCGAGAACCGCGACGCCGTCCTCTCGACCGCCACCTCCCACCACAACCAACTTTCCGAGAAACGGAACCACGTCGAACTGATTAAATTCAACCACGATTGGTATCGTGTCCTCGCCGTCCAAAACATCACCGCCTACGCCCACCGCGACCGCGTCCGCCCCGCCCGCGACGCCCGTGTCGGCATGCTTCCCCCGAAGCTCGCCCAAATTCTCATCAACCTCTGTGGCCCCCTCTCCGCTAGGAAAATCCTTCTCGACCCCTTCTGCGGCACCGGTGTCGTCCTCCAGGAGGCCCTCCTCTCTGGTTTCTCCGTTCTCGGCTCCGACCTCGAGCCCCGTATGGTCGAATATACGAAGAAAAACCTCGACTGGCTCAAAGCACAACCACTATTGACTTTTCCGCCCGACTGTGATATAATAGACATATGCGTCGGCGACGCCACAGTTTTTGACTGGCAAAACGTCGCCCCCTACCTCTCCGCGGTCGCCTGCGAGACCTACCTCGGCTCACCCCTGTCCGCCCCGCCCTCCGAGCTAAAACTCCAGTCCGAGAAACAAACCTGCCGCACGATTATCCTCGGCTTTCTCGAGAATCTCGCCCCCCAACTCGCAAAAGACACCCCCGTCGTCCTTGCCGTCCCGGCTTGGCTCCGCCCCTCCGGTCGATATTCTCGCCTGAATCTCCTTGACGATATTGCCAATCTGGGGTATAATGTAGTGAAACTTGAGACCTCGACCGGCCCCCTCCTCTATTATCGAGAGGGTCAAATTGTCGCTCGAGAGATAATAATATTAAGGAAATCCTAACATGTCCCATGTCAAAGCTGGCGGTACCGCCAAAAACGTCCATAATAATGCTGGTCAGCGCCTTGGCGTGAAACGCTTTGGTGGCCAGAAAGTCAAAGCTGGCGAAGTTCTCGTCCGCCAAACCGGCTCGACCAAAATCGCCGGCCCCGGGACCTACATGTCCCGCAACTTCACCATCCACGCCCAAAAAGACGGCGTCGTCACCTTCGTGAAGACGAAGAAATCCCACTTCTCTGGGAAATCCCTTCCGCGCGTCCGCGTCGAAGTCCGCTAACTCCGACCGGAATAAATCCCCGCGTCGAAGTCCGCTAATTATTAGCACCGAGATACCCCTAGCGTAAGGGGTATTTTTGTGTTATAATTATCCTATGCCCAAAATCAAATTCACCATCATCACCCTCTTTCGCGAAGCTCTCGAGCCTTACCTCTCGACTTCGATGATGTGGAAGGCGACCGACAAAGGTCTCGCTGAGTTTGATTTTGTGAATCTCCGCGATTTTGGCCTCGGCCCCCACAAATCCGTCGATGACACCCCTTATGGCGGTGGTGACGGCATGCTCCTCCGCTGCGAGCCGGTTTTTGCCGCCGTCGAATCCGTCCTGGAGAAAGACTCGACCGCCAAAGTCATCCTCCCC
Organism: Candidatus Saccharimonadota bacterium; assembly: GCA_017433765.1. GTDB lineage: Bacteria > Patescibacteriota > Saccharimonadia > Saccharimonadales > Saccharimonadaceae > Nanosyncoccus. The sequence goes on along the minus strand of JAFRGO010000005.1, from coordinate 35,035 downwards.
ACCCCCGCCGGCAAAACTTGGAACCAATCCCTCGCCCGCACCTTCGCCACCACCGCCGAAACTAACCACTACATCATCCTCTGCCCTCACTACGAGGGCTACGACGAGCGCATCCTCTCCCTAGTTGACTACCAAATTTCCCTCGGCCACTACGTCTTGACTGGCGGGGAACTGCCCGCCCTGATTATCATCGACTCTGTCGTCCGCCTCATTCCGGGCGTCCTCGGTGGCGAAAACTCCGCCCTCGTCGAGAGCTTCTCCGCCGAACATAGCGACCAGATTGAATACCCCCAATACACCAAACCCTACGACTTCCGCGGCCTGACCGTCCCTGACGTTCTCCTCTCTGGTAATCACGGCGAAATCGCCAAATGGCGCGCCGCCCACTCCAAAAAGGCGGACTAATGCCCCTCTCGCTTAGCGACTCCGTCCTCGAGATTAAAGGCGTTGGCGCCAAAACCGCCGCCTCTCTCGAAAAAGCCGGGATTAAGACTATCCGCGACCTCCTCTACTACCTCCCCCGCACCTATGAAAACTACCAGGCCACAACCTCATTGAAGGACATTCGCCCAGGTCGCGTCTGTGTCCGCGGCAAAATCACCGACCTAAAGGTCAACTACACCTCTCGTCGCAACCTCAACCTCACCGAAGGCGTCATCTACGACAAATCCGACGCCATCCGTGCCGTCTGGTTCAATCAGCCCTACCGCGCCAAACAATTCGAGCCCGACAAGGAATATTTTTTCACCGGCAACTACGATTACAGCCACAATCGCTACCAGCTCACCTCTCCGACCGCCCGCCTCGCCAGCGATGTCGAGAAAGACGAGGCAAAAGGCAGTAGTTTCAAGCCGATTTATCGCTCCAAAGGCTCCTTCAAGTCCGAGAACTTCCAAAAAATCTTCTCTTCCCTCCGTTCCGAATTTGCCAATATTCCAGATTTATTGCCAATTACAGAAGATACTCCGGACTTTGTAAAGCCAGGCGTCCGTAGCGACTCTCTCTATCGCGTCCATTTCGCCGAAAACTCCGACGACGTCGAGACTGGTCGCCATTACCTCGCCTACGAAGAACTTTTCGAGCTTATCCTTGCCGCCAACCTGAACCGCGAAGAGTCCTCGAAACTCAAATCCCTCCCCATCCCCTTCGACCAAAAGGCGACCAAATCCCTCGTCTCTCGCCTGCCTTTCGCTCTGACCAACGCCCAGCGTCGCGCCTCTTGGGAAATCCTCCAAGATCTCGGCCGCGACTTGCCCATGAATCGCCTCCTCCAGGGTGATGTCGGCTCCGGCAAAACCGTCGTTGCCGCCCTCGCCGCCCACACCGTCGCCCACGCCGGCTACCAGACCGCCCTCCTCGCCCCCACCGCCATTCTCGCCACCCAGCACGCCGATTCGCTCGACAAACTTCTCTCTCCCTTTGGCGTCCGCGTCGCCCTCCTTATCGGCTCAACTAAAAACAAGCCCAAACTCAAAGAGCGCATCAAAAACGGCGAAGTCGATCTCGTTATCGGCACCCACGCCCTCATCACCGACGATACCGACTTCAAAAACCTCGCTCTCTGTATTATCGACGAGCAGCATCGCTTCGGCGTCAACCAGCGCCAAAAACTCCTGACGAAGACCTCCATCCCAGGCACCGCTCCTCACCTCCTCTCCATGTCCGCCACCCCTATTCCGCGCTCCCTCCAGCTCTCGATTTTCGGCGATCTCGCCGTCTCCACCCTCGACGAGCTCCCCGCCGGCCGCCAGCCCATCACCACCACTATCCTTCCCGACCTCGCCATGACCGACCTCCTCTACCCGAAAATTCACAACTTCCTCGCCACCGGCCAACAAGTTTATTGGATTTGCAAAACCATCGAAGGCAAGTCCAACTCCACCTCTGTCAAAAAGATGGCCGACCATCTCCAACCCATCTTTCCCAAGGCCAAAATCGCCTACCTCCACGGCCGCATGAAAGCCGAAGAAAAAGACGCCATCATGTCCGACTTCGCCGCGCGGAAAATCGACATTCTCGTCTCCACCACCGTCGTCGAAGTCGGCGTCAACGTCCCCAATGCCAACCTCATGGTCATCATGGACTCCGAATCCTACGGCCTCGCCCAGATTCACCAGCTCCGCGGCCGCGTCGGTCGTGGCGACCAGCCTGCTTATTGCTACCTCATCACCTCTGGCGACAATCCTCCCACTCGCCGCCTCCGCGAGCTCGAACACTCCACTGATGGTTTTTATCTCGCCGAAGTTGACCTCAAAATCCGCGGCCCGGGCGAAATCTACGGCTCCCTCCAGCATGGCGCCCTGAATCTCAATATCGCCACCCTCACCGACCTCGACCTCGTCGCCAAGGCCTCGAAAAGTGCCAAATCTTGTGCTCGAGCCTTCGCCTCCGACCCCGAATTATTCCAAAAATACCCCGAACTCGCCTCCTGTATCCAAAAATATCAACAACTAACCACCCTCAACTAATATGCAAATTCTCTCTGGAACTTATCGCCACACCCCGCTCCAATCTCCCCGCGACCCCCGCGTCCACCCCATGGGCTCCCGCGAAAAACTCGCCCTCTTCAACTCTCTAAAAAGCCTCCTCCCCACCCCTTCGCTCGCGGGTCTATCCGTCCTCGACGCCTTCGCCGGCTCTGGCGCCCTCGGCCTCGAAGCCCTCTCCCTCGGCGCCACCTCTGTTACTTTTGTCGAAAAATCCCCCAAAATCGCCCGTATTTTGCAAGAAAACCTCAAAAATGTTATAAAAGACCAGCTTTTGATAAAAAACTCAACTACGGTCCTCCTAGGCGCCGTAGAGGCCATATCTGTAGACCAGTCCTTCGATATCATCTTCGCCGACCCACCCTACGACCTCTATAACGACGCCATGATAGCCCCGCTAACGCGTCTTTTAAACAAAAGCGCTATCCTATGCCTCTCCCTACCATCCGACGCTCCTACGCCCTCCTACGAGGCTCTAACGCTAATTTCGCGCAAAAATTATGCTCGCGCGTCAATAATTTTCTTTCAAAATTGTAAATAATGTGTTATAATGTTCCCAACTAAAAGGGAATCATTATGCAATACAACACCGAACCACAACCCAACAAAAAGCGTGTCGTCATCGTCACCGCGGTCATGGCCATCATCGTCATCGCCCTCCTCATCACCGTCATCGTCACCGCCGTGAACAAGACCAACCAAAAGAAAGTCGCCTCCGACACCAACTCTGGCGAGATTTCCCTTGACACTTCTTCGGACACTAAGTCCCAATCTTCGACCAATAAGTCCGACGCCACCTCTTCCAAGGACGCCAGCTCCTCCAACGCCGCCCCGGTCGCCAACGACAAATCCTCAACCAGCTCCGCCTCCACTTCCACCTCTAATTCCAGCTCGACCTCTACCTCTTCCAGCTCCAACTCCTCCATTCCCGCCACTTCGACCACTTCCGAGCTCCCCAAGACCGGCGCCGCAGAGTTCCTCCCCGTCGCCCTCCTTGCTGGTCTCGCAACCACCTGTGCCACCTCTTACGCTGTTGCCAAATGTCGCGTCTAGTCCTAGAACACAAAAATCTAGAATTACAACTACGATTCCCAAAAATGTCCCGCTAGCGGGACATTTTTTTACCCGAGCTTCCTCGTCAGTAGCCTTCTCGCCACTCTATCCTCGTCGATATAATCTTCCAGCCCCCTGACGTCACCTTGTCTCGCCGTCTCTAGCGCGTTCCCAAAATACCCGTCCAGCAGCCTCACCTTATTATAGAGCTGCCGCATCTCTAGGCTCTCCTCCCTCTTGTCCTCGAGTACCCCCAATAGCTGCCCCGCCTGGTCTTTCAGCTCGTTTAGCACACAAAACTTCGCCTTCGTCTCTAGTTCCTCTAGCGCCAGCTTGTCCCAATCCGACCTCCCCAGCTCCCCCTTGACCAGCTCGTCCGCTAGGCTCTCGCTGAACCCCACCACGAACCTCGGCAACACCTCGATTTTCCCCTTCGGAATCTCTGGCTCCTCGAACGCGTCGCTATCCTCAAAATATTTCACCTCCGCCAACCCCGCCAGTCCGAGCTTCCGGTGCTTCCAGCCAAACTTCTGGTTCAGCTCACTCAGGTTCTCGCGATAAGTCATATCTATCGCAAACGGCAAGGTCTTATACTTCGTGTCCGCATTTTTCACCACCACTACGGCGTCAATGTGATTCGTGAAATCATCATATTCCGACGCAAAATACGTCGTCGCGTCCCGCCCCTTCTCACCGATAATGTCCTCGTCTCTCTGGTAGTCCCCGAACCAATCATCCTCTCCCAGCCCCTTCACGATGGCATATTCCTCGATTTTCGAGTCCGCAATTCCACGCTCCTTCTCGATTTTCTTCTTCTGCTGATACTGCTCGATGCTCTTGAGGTCGCGATTTATCTCCGCCGTCTCATACGGGTCGTTCGTAAAATCCCGCTCCTGCGGCGTATTTTTCTCTATCTTCTCCCCGATATACTTATACGTCTCCTTCCCCCCGCCCCCATTGTTTTTATTCCTCTCCCCAAAAGTCTCAAATACCATAACCCCATTATACCACGCTTACAACAAAAAACGCGACCTTTCCGTCGCATCTTATCAAATCCTTGGTGCCCGCGACTGGAGTCGAACCAGCAAGCCGTGAGGCACTAGCTCCTAAGGCTAGCGTGTCTACCAATTCCACCACACGGGCATAAAATAATTATATCATATCGCCCCCACTCAGTCCAGCCGTCCTGTGGACCTAAAAATCTCCAAAATCCACATAAAAACCACCAAAAACCCTCCAGAGAGCCAACAGGGGTCAAGCAAGCGCGGAGCAAAGTTCCGACAAAACCCTAGAAATCCGCGCAAATATCCTCTGAAACTTTACTCTACTTCGCCTTGCGGTGCCTCTAGACAATTCTTCGCCGGCTCACGCAGGCCACAATTATCAGCCTTTGACAAATTCTGCGCAAAAATCACATTTATCCCCACGCTTATCCCCAGCGCCACCGTCAGCAGTAAAATCACCGCAAAAACCACAAATTTCCCCTTCCCGCACCCGCAGCATCCGCACCCACAGCCACACTTCTCACCCTTCGCGGCGACCTTTTTGTTCTTTGTATTAGATTTTGCCATAAAAATCCTTTGCTTATTTTCTCTATTTTACCATATTTCTGGAAAAGCTTATAGCTTTTCGTGTTATAATTATCTTATGTCCAACCGCTATGAGAAAATCGTCCGCGCCGGCCTCCTTGGCATTCTGCTCAACTTCGCCCTCGTCGTCGTCAAAACTTTCGTCGGCTCCCTTTCTGGCGCCACCTCCGTCCTCGTTGACGCTGCCAACAACTTCTCTGACATCCTCTCCTCGCTCGTCATCCTCATCAGCGTCAAATTCTCCCAGAAAAAGCCCGACCGCGAGCACCCCCACGGCCACGGCCGTATCGAATACCTCGCCGCCCTCTTCGTTGGCCTCTTCATCTTCGTCGTCGGCATCGGCGCCCTCATTCCTAGCGTCCAACTCCTCTTTTCTCCACAAAAAACCACTTACCCACCTCTGGCAATTGATGTAATTTTTACAACAATCTTCATCAAAATCTTCTACGGCCTCTATCTGAAAAAAGTTAGCCGCGACACCAATTCCGTCTCGCTCAAAGCCTATAGTTACGACGCCTTCGCCGACGCCGCCCTGACTTTCTCGACCTTCATCGGCGCCCTCTCCTCGCTTTTGTTCGACTTCTCCCTCGAGGGCCCCATCGGCATCATCATTTCTGCCTTCATCCTCCGCGCCGCCATCTCCATCTTGAGTGAAGCCTTCGCTGACACCCTCGGCCGTCGCCTCGACGACGGTTTAGCCCGCAAAATCCGTGCTCGCATTTCCGACTTTCCCGAGGTCGAGTCCGTCCGCGCCCTCCGCGTCCACGATTACGGCCCCACTCGCCTTTATGGCACAGTAAAGATTACCGTCCCTGACGATATGTCAGCTCGCGATTTGATGATTTTGACCGAAAAAATCGAAAAAACCATCAAACTCGACTACAATATCGACCTTACCGTTGGCGTCTAGTCTTTACGCTTATGCTTATTTATTGTATAATAGTTGACTAAAACAGATAAGCATAGTATAATAAAACTATGCAAAAGTTATCGGGTTTCATCGTCAAACACGCCAAAATCATTCTTTTTGCGGCTCTAGTTTTGACTATTCCTGCCCTGCTCGGCATGGCGCGCACCCGCACCAACTACGACATGCTCTCCTACCTCCCCCAAGACATCGACACCGTCCGCGGCGCCGCTCTGCTCGAGGAAGAATTCGGCCGCGGCGCCTTCTCCTTCGTCATCTTCGAGAATGTCCCCGAAACCGACGTCGAGCTCGCCAAACAAAAAATCGAGCGCGTCGATGGCGTCGCCTCGGTCATCTGGTATTCTAGCGTTTTCGACCTCTCGACCCCTATGGACTTCCTCCCCGCCGAAATCTACGACGCCTTCAACACCGAAAATTCGACCATGATGGCCGTTTTCTTCGACAGTGGCACCTCCGAAGACCGCACCCTCGCCGCCCTCGGCGAAATCCGCTCCATCGTCTCTAGCCAGGCTCTCGTCTCTGGCATGACCGCCCTCGTCACCGACCTCCGCGACCTCAGCCAGTCCGAAAGGCTCGGCTACATCATTCTCGCCGTCGTCCTCGTTCTCGTCGCGATGGAAATTTTCCTCGACAACTACCTCATCCCCCTCGTCTTCCTCGCCTCCATCGGCATCATGGTCCTCTTCAACATGGGCTCCAATATCATCTTCGGCGAAATCTCCTTCATCACCGAAGCCCTCGCCTCTGTTCTCCAGCTCGCCGTCACCATGGACTACTCTATCTTTCTCTGGCACCGCTACCACGAAGAGCTCGAAACCGAACCGGATAGCAAAAAGGCCATGGCTCGCGCCATTTCCGCCACCTTTTCCTCTGTCGTTGGCTCCTCCATCACCACCGTCGCCGGCTTCGTCGCCCTCTGTTTCATGACCTTCGCCATCGGCCTTGACCTCGGCCTCGTCATGGCCAAAGGCGTCGTCTTCGGCGTTCTCGGCTGCGTCACCGTCCTCCCCGCCCTCATCCTCGTCCTCGACCCGCTCCTCGCCCGCTGCCACCATCGCCCCCTTCTCCCCTCGATGGCGAAATTTTCCGCCCTCGTTCTCAAATCCCGCGCCCTCATCGCCCTCGTCTTCCTCGCTCTCATCGCCCCCGCCTACCTCGCCTACACCCGCACCAACTCCGAAGTTTACTACAGCATGGGCTCCTCCCTTCCCGAGAGAATGCCCTATGTTCAGGCCGAAAAGAAGCTAACCGAAGATTTCGGCATGGAGTCCACCCACATGCTTCTCCTTAGCTCCTTCGTCTCCGAGTCCGACGTCCGCGCCCTCATCTCCTCCATCAACTCCGTCCCAGGCGTCCGATACACCCTCGCCCTCGAGTCTGTCCTCGGCGAGCGCATCCCCGCCGAAGTCCTCCCTAGCTCCCTGACCGCAAAACTCAAAGGCGACAACTACCAACTCCTCCTGGTCGGCTCCGAATACGGTGTCGCTAGCGACGCCGTTAGCACCCAACTCGACTCTATCTACGCCCTGACCAAAGCCTGCGACCCAGGCAGCCTCCTGATCGGCGAGGCCCCCGCCACGAAAGACCTGATCCAGACCACCGCCACCGACTTCGCCGTCGTCAATATTATCTCCATCGTCGCCATCTTCTTTATCATCGCCATCGTCGAACGCTCCCTCTCTCTCCCCTTCATTCTCATCGCCGTCATCGAGCTCGCCATCTTTATCAACCTTGGCCTCTGCTCCCTGACTGGCCAATCCCTGAACTTCATCGCCCCCATCTGTATCTCGACCATCCAGCTCGGCGCCACCGTTGACTACGCCATCCTTATGACCACCCGCTACAAAACCGAGCGTATCATGGGCGCCACGAAAAAGCCCGCCATTCTCACCGCCCTCTCCACCTCCATCCCCTCCATCATCGTCTCTAGCATGGGCTTCTTCCTCGCCACCCTCGGCGTCTCCCTCGTCTCTGGTATGGACATGATTCGCTCCATCTGTATGCTCATGTCCCGCGGCGCCCTGATTTCCATGGCCCTCGTCATCCTCGTTCTGCCCTCCCTGCTCTATATTTTCGATAAAATCATTTGTAAAACCACAAAGGAGATGACTCATGTCAAAAACTAAAAAATCTAAATTCCTTCCCATTTTCGCCTTGGTTTTGCTCTCTGCGAGCCTCACTTCCGCCATCTTTCTCGCCACCAATTCCGTCGCGGAAGGGAATTATGGAAGCGCGGAGCAAAGTTCCGAAAAAAATGCCGATTTTTCCGGCGAAAAACTCATCGACACCTCTGTTGACAAGGCCAATTCCGCCCTCGTCAGCGAGACCGTTTATGTCTTCGCCAACTCCGACGGCTCCATCGACCACGTCGTCAATTCCGACTGGCTCCGCACCGCCCTCGACATCAACTTTTACGAAAAATCCTCCGCCAGCTCCGACTCCCTCCCTATCGCCATCAAAGCTCACTACTACCTTAACGACGAAGAACTCTCTCCCAGCGAGCTCAAGGGTCGCTCCGGCTCCGTCCGCGTCCGCTACGAATTTTCCAACCGCAACTACCAATCTGGCTACTACGTCCCCTATGCCGTCGTCTCTGGCCTCCTCCTCGACAGTAGCAGTTTCAAGAATGTCGAGGTAAAAAATGCCAAACTCCTCAACGACGGCGGCCGCCTCATCGTCGCCGGCCTCACCTTCCCAGGTCTCCAGTCCAGCCTCGACCTCCCCGCCTCCACCCTCGAGATCCCCGACTACTTCGAGTTCTCCGCCAACGTCACCAACTTCTCCCTCGGTATGTCCGTCTCCCTCGCCACCTCCGAAGTCTTCTCTAGCCTCGATCTCTCCCGCCTCGACTCCCTCGACGAACTTTCCGCCCAACTTTCCACCCTCGACAGCGCCATGACCTCCCTGATCGACGGCTCCTCCGCCCTCTCCGACGGCCTCGGCCTCCTGAACAGCAAGCTTTCCGACCTCCCCGCCGGTGTTTCCGCCCTCCAAGATGGTGCGAATCAGATCAACGACGGCATGAACCAGCTCTCCGCCGGCCTCTCCGAGCTCGCCTCTTATAACGACGACCTCATCTACGGCCCCGACCAGCTCAACACCCTGATTTTCTCGACTCTCAACTTCGCCCGCGACCTCGTCAGCGACTTCTGTTCCGCCCCTATTCCCGACGCCCTCCGCGCGAAGCTCCCCGCCGATACCCTCGCTCAGCTCGATACCGTCTGTACCGACATCCCCGAACTCACCCCCTCGAACTACCACGAAGTCCTCGACCCCTTCACCTCTGCCCTTCCCATCCTCACCCCTCTCCTGAACGCCATCGACACCTACGAACGGTTCTATAACGGCCTCTCGACCTACCTCGACAGCGTCGCCCTCGCCGCCGCTGGCGCCTCCGAGCTCGCCTCTGGTACCGCCCAGTTGAAGGCTGGTATCGACACCCTCGCCTCCTCGACCTCCACCCTCGTCGACGGCGTCTCCCAGCTCTACACCGGCTCCGTCCAGCTGAAATCTGGCCTGAAAACCTTCGACGAACAAGCCGTCGAAAAGCTCGTCTCCGCCTTCAACGGCAATATCAAACCCCTCGCCGACCGCCTCCGCACCCTCCAATCCCTCGCCCAAAACACCCCTCGCAACACGAAATATTTGTATAAGGTCGCGGAAATTTAGGGGAGGGAAACAGGAAGCGAAAACCTTTTTTTGCTCCGCGTTTCCCGGCTGAAAGCTCGAAAAACTTCCACGAAAAATCGCCCCTTGACGGAGCGATTTTTAACTACCTTTGCTTGAACTTCTTCGGCTCTCTGATTTTTCCTAGCAGTCGAAACTGCCACAGCCGAAACGCCTCTTTCGCGACGAAGAAACATCCCTCGGGCGTCTTTCTCCAGCGCGCTCTGCTCGCGACGTCTTCCTTGCTTGACATCCAATAGACATTCTTATACGACCCAATCGCCGTTCCGAGTATCCCGACGCAACGCCTGAGATGAAAATCACTCGTCACCACGCAAATCCGGTATTCTCTCGGCACGATTCCGACTTCTTCCATCAGCTCTAGAGAGTATTCCGCGTTTTCCACCGTGTTTTTCGAGCGCGTCTCGATTAGAATCACATAATCTGGCACACCTTCCGCGACGAGAAAATCGTGGATTTCCTTCGCTTCCGGCTCTCCCGAGTCGTGGTTCAACACTCCTACTCCCCCTACGCAGAGAATCTTGTCAAACACGCCTTCTTCGTAGCCTTCGAGCGCTTTCGCTGCTCGACCTCGGCCTTCGCCCCCAAAGACGATTCCGACGTCGCACGGGTCATCTGGCGGCAATTTGTCGTCGTCGTGCATAAACACCGCTCTTTCGAGCCGATTTTTGATAGACCGTGGCAAGAGATAGAGAAACCCTCCCACCACGTTTGTGAAAAACTGGCGTTTGTTCAATTTGAACTCCCCCTGTTCGGTAGTTTTTTAAGGTACTTCCCCCTATTATAGCACACTTTGTCGAAAAAGTCAATATACTTACGCTTCACCCCTGTTAATCCCGACCATCGCACGCGACTACTTTATCTCGCCCTACACTTCATCTCCGTTAATCCCGACCGTCCCCGCGCGATTACTACGTTCTACCTCGCGCCCCACCCCTATTTTACCCCTATCAAATCTCTCTCTTTTATGCTACAATCTACCAGATAGGGGGAGTACTTTAAAAGGAGTTGATTTTATGGATTTTCGCGCTAAATACGTCGCCGAAGAATATCTCGCTTACAAGAACAACTGTCGTACCGTCCGTCGCATCGGTTTCCCGCTCTATGGCGTCCCCGAGCTTTCGGTCGATGAGCTCTTTCGACCTCTGCCCACCAACCGCGACGAGAACATCCTCGAACACCAAGCCGCCACCGCCCTGCTGTTCCTGCTCATCTATTACCATTTCCCCGATTACTACACCTGGCTTGCCCCCGAGCTTGTCCCTATCGCCGTCTTCGTCCTCCTGACCCACGATTACCCCGAGGGCGTGATGGGCGGCGACACCCCCGCCGACGGCACCCAAAACGAGGACATCAAGATTCTCTTCGAGACCTCGGCCTACACCCGCTTCATCCGCAACCTGCCGACCGCCCAGCGCCATCGTATCCGCGACCTCTACGGCGGGTTCAATAGCAAAGACGAACGGCTCGGTCGCGTCCTCTACCTCTGTGACAAATTCGAGGCTGTCGGACAAGCCCTCGTCTATGCCAAGAACCGCCACCCCGGCGACGGCAATGTGAAGGACACCAAGTTTCGCGGCACCCCCTATGGCGGCCTCTCCGCCCAGGACCGCGCCTGCATCGAGGTCACTGGCTCCACCGAAATCGCCCCCAACTGGGGTCTCAATTTCTACAACATCTGCCAGTCCTACCCCGTCGAGGCTCAGCCCTTCGTCAAAATCCTCCGCGAAGCCTTCCGCCTCGTCTATGGCAAGGTTCCCGACTATTTACTCACCTAACAACTCCCCCTCCCCCGACTCTGTCGGGGATTTTTATTTCAACAAACCTCAGACCCTAAACTCCAAAGCTCCAAAACCCCAACCCAGGACGTTTAACCCCGCCCAGACGCCTATTTCTCCTTCGTGAAATCCTCCGCCAGCACCTTTATCTCGTTCTGTAGCCCGTCCAAATCCTTCAGCACTTCCTCCGCCAAGCCCTTCGCCTCCTTGTACTTCGCCGTCGCCTCGTCCAGCCGAAACTCCTCCCCATAAAACCAATTTATCTTCGCCTCCAGCTCCTCGAGCTTCTTGTTGATGCCCCTACTTTCTTGCTCTGACATTTTTCACCTCACTTTCGATTATTTTATCTTTCGTTTCTATCTGTAAATATTCGCCAGGTGATATATTCCCCCGTAGTATCGCATAACCCTGCTCTAGCACTCTCTCCGGATTCAGGCTCTCAATCACCCGCTTTTTCTCCAAAACCCTCTCTATAAGTGTTGTAATTTTTACAACAATCTCCCTAGCCGCTCCCGCAGTCAGCGTCCGAACGCGATTTTTCTCCTGCTCGATTTTCGCGGAAATTATATCACCCAGCGCATAAAACCTCTCGTAGATATTCGCTTTTATCTCCCGCTTGTCCCGGGTTAAAATCTGCGCCACGTTCGACGGCGTCGAACCCACCACGTCCGCCGCCAGGTCGGCCAGCGAGGTATCGACTTCGTGTCCTATCCCCGTAATCACCGGTATCTTCGACCCCGCAATCGCCCGCGCCAACTTCTCGTCATTAAACGCCGCCAGGTCGTCCTTCGACCCGCCCCCGCGCAGAATCGCGATCACTTCCACCTCGCTCCGCTGGTTGAAATATTCCAGCGCCCGTATAATCTGGTCTGGCGCCGCCGCCCCCTGCACCTGCACCCGTGCCACCTGCAACTTCATTCCGCCCCAGCGTTCGTTTAGAATCTTCACAAAATCCGCATAGCCCGCCGCCTCTGGACTCGAAATCACTCCGATTTTCTCCGCCCCCTTCGCTATCGCCCGCTTTTTCTCTGGCGCAAACAGCCCTTCCTTCTCTAGCTTCGCCTTGAGTAGCTCAAACGACTTCTTGATACTCCCCTCGCCTATCGGCTGGATATTTGTGACCGTGAAAGAAAATCTCCCCCAGTTCGTCAACTTCGGCGTCCCCTTGACCGCCACCTTCATTCCGTCCTCTAGCGCCATCCGTAGCTGAAAGATAGGCAGAAAACAACTTATCGTTGCCCTCTCGTCCTTCAGGTTAAAAAACACCCACTTCCCCTGGCTCGTCTTATATTCCGCCACCTCGCCCACCACCGTCACCCCCGTGTAGGCATACTCCAGATTTTGGTTTACTACTGCATTAAAATCGCTAACTGTCAACCTCACTTCGTTTTCCATGTAGCTATTTTAACACAAAACTGTTATAATGAGCTTATGAATCCAAATCGCTATTCTTCTCGCCCCGTCAACCCTAGCTACTCCCCCGCGCCGAATCTCTACTCCAACGGCTACTCCGCCCCCGCCAACTCCCCCTCCGTCGTCGCTCCGACCCAGCCCGCGCCGACTCTCCCGACCTTCTCGAAAGAGAGCCCCGTGAAGACCATCCTTATCGTCGTCCTCTCCCTCGTTTCTGTCGCCTTCATCGGCCTCTTTATCTGGATGTTCACGAAATGGTCCGACGCCTCCGCCGACGTCGAGAGCCAGATTAAGTCCGCCGTCGCCGTCGCCGTCAACGAAGAGGCCACCCGCCTCGAGGATGAATTCGCCGAGCGGGAAAAGACCCCTTATTCTACCTTCTCCGGCCCCGAGAACTACGGCAACCTCAGCTTCTCCTACCCCCGCACTTGGTCACTCTACGTCGAACGTGACGCCTCTAGCGGCGGCAACTATACCGCCTATCTCAATCCCTCCGCCGTCGGCCCCGTCTCTAGCGATGCCGTCTTCGCCCTCCGTGTCGATATCAATAGCAACACCTTCGAGCGCAACATCTCCTCCTACGACAGCCTCGTTGACCGCGGCGATATGAAAATGTCCGTCGTCTCCATCAACGGCGGCAAATCCACCGCCAACGTTTACCGTGGTACTCTCCCCTCCGACAACCACGGCGCGGTCGCCATCTTCGCCATCCGCGACAAGACCGTCATCCTCCAGACCGACTCCACCTACGTTTTCGGCGCCGATTTCGATCGCATTCTTTCCGTTTTGACTTTCAATAACTAATTTCTCTGTGCTATAATTACCCCATGGAAAGTGAGGTAAACGGTATTCTTGTCGCTGCGCATGACCTGAAGGCGCCTCTTTCGCTCCTGCGCCAGCTCGCTTTTTCCCTCGACTACGCTGATGAACAGGGCCGAGCCGGTATTCGCGACGAAATGATTTCCGTCTCCGACCGCGCTCTGCGCCAAGTCAACGACCTCACCAAAATCGCCCGCCTCGAGGACGGCCTCTTCGCTCTCGAACCCGTCTCGATTCGTGGCGTCTGCGACGAAGTCACCTCCGAGCTTGCCTATCTCTTCCGCTACAACAACCGCGACCTCCAGAAGAAATATTCCAACCACTCCCGCCTCGTCCTCGCCAACCGCGAACTCCTCTACTCTGTCGTCTATAATTTCTGCCTCAACGCCATGCACTATTCCACCGAGGAGACCCTCTCCGAGCTCGTCGTGAAAGACTACAAAGGCGGCGTCCGCTTCTCTGTTCGCGACTACGGCCCCGCCCTCCCCGCCGACGTCTGGCGCGAAATGAAACGCGGCTGGCTCGAACGCCCGACCTCCATCGCCATGCGCCCAGGTTCCTCCGGCCTCGGCCTCTTTATCGCCTCTCGTTTTTCCCGCTATATGCACTGCCATGTCGGCGCGATTCGTCACCGCGACGGCACCAGCTTTTTCGTCGATTTTCCCGTCTCTAGACAAGTGAGTTTATTTGCATGAGTAGTCCCAAAATCCCCCTCATCTACATCATCGAAGACGACGATTCCTTCGCTCGCTGCCTCGCCTCCTACTGCTCCCCCGCCCAGACCGCCATCTTCTCCAACATCATCGACGTCATCAACCACCTCGACTCCCCCCTCCCCGACCTGATTTTCCTCGACGTCCTCCTGACCGGCCCCGACGGCTTCACCCTCCTCAACGAACTCGTCTCCTACCCCGACACCGCCGCGATCCCTATCGTCATCGTCAGCTCTCTCGACTTACGAAACCGCGACCTCTCCGCCTACGGCGTCGTCGCCTGCCTCGCCAAAGATACACTAACCCCAAAGGAGGTTCTCTACTATGTCCACCGATATACGCACTAAAACTTTCGTTCTCCGTCGCACCAACATCGGCGAATCCGACCGGATTCTGAACCTCCTGACCGAGAACGGCGCCGTCTCTGTCCTCGCCAAAGGTGTCCGCAAAGAAAAGTCCAAACTCGCCGGCGGCATCGAACTTTTCACCTTGAGCGAAATCACCTACCACGAGAACCCCAACGCCAACCTCGGCATCCTCACCTCCGCCCGTATGCTCGAATACTACAACCAAATCCCTGTCCACATCGAGAAGCTCGAGCTCGCCTCCTCCCTCTTAAAGAAAGTTTCCAAAGTCGCCGAATTCGCCGAAGGCCCAGGCTATTTCGACCTCGTCCTCGAGTCCCTCCGCGCCATCAACTCCGGCACCGACCTCGCCCTCGTCGAAACTTGGTTCCTCTTCAACTTCGCTCGCATCGGTGGCGAAGACATCAACCTCCTCCGCGACACCACCGGTCGCGCCCTCGCCCCTGATATGACCTACGTCTGGGACGCCCGCGAACAGGCCCTCCGCCCCCAGATGGGCGGCTTCATCGGCGTCAACGAAATCAAACTCATGCGCTACATGCTCGCCTCCTCTCTCTCTAGCGTCGCGAAGTTGAAAGATTACAAAAAACTCCTCCCCTCCACCACCTTCATCGCCAAATCCGTTAACAATCTATGATATAATTAGCCTATGGCGACCCCAACTTTCTTCTTTTACGACCTCGAGACCTCTGGCCTCTCCCCGCGCGAGGATCGCATTATGCAATTCGCCGGCCAGCGCACCGATATGCACCTCCGCCCCCTCGGCGACCCCGTTAATTTGCTGCTCAAGACCGCCAACGACACCCTCCCTTCTCCGGGCGCCATCGCCGTCACGAAAATCACCCCCCAATCCACCCAGTCCGACGGCCTGACCGAAGCCGAGTTTTGCCACTACGTCATGGACGAGATTTTCACCCCAGGCACCATCGCCACCGGCTACAACTCCGTCCGCTTCGACGACGAATTTATGCGCCACACCTTCTGGCGCAACTTTTTCGACCCCTACGAATGGCAATGGGCCGACGGCCGTTCCCGCTGGGACCTTCTCGACGTCGTCCGCCTCACCCGCGCCCTCCGTCCCGAGGGCATCAACTGGCCCACTCGCCCTGATGGCAAACCTACCAACCGCCTCGAACTGATCACCAAACTTAACGGCATCTCCCACGAGTCCGCCCACGACGCTCTCTCCGACGTCAACGCCCTCATCGACGTCACCCGCTTGATTAAGGAAAAGCAACCCCGCCTCTACGACTATCTCTTCTCTATCCGCGACAAACGCTCCGTGAAAAAACTCATCAACCTCGACCAGCCCAAGCCCTTCGTCTATGCCTCTGGTCGCTACCCGAGCGAGTTCAATCACACCACCGTCTGCTACCCCCTCGCCCCGGGGCGCAACGGCAACCTCCTCGTCTTCGACCTTCGTTACAAGCTCGACGACCTCCTCGCCCTCCCCGACGAAGAGGGTCGAGATAAGTTTTATCCCATCGTAAAGGAACTCGCCTACAACAAATGCCCCGCCGTCGCTCCTCTTGGCGTCCTCGACGCTCTCGATGGCTGGGCGAAGATTTCTCTATCGAAACAGCAAATTGACGACAACCTCGCCTCTCTCTATCTCCACCCCGATTTCGCCGAGCAAATGCGCACCCAGTTCGAGCACCGCACCGAATTTCCGCCCGCTCCCGACCCCGAGTCCGCCCTCTACGACAGCTTCACTCCCGATTCCGACAAAGTCCGCCTCAACGCCGTCCGCAACGCCGACGCCAACTCCCTCGCCGATTTCCACCCCAATTTCGTTGACGAGCGCCTCCCCGAGCTTCTCCTCCACTACAAGGCGAAAAACTTCCCCTCCTCCCTCGACGAGTCCGAGGCGCAGAAATGGGAAGCATACCGCGTCGCCCGTTTGAAGCGCCAAGAGCCCGCCTTCCTCGCCGGTCTCGAAGAACTCGCGAAAGACCCCGCCAACGACTTCATCGTCGAAGAGCTCCGCCTCTGGTACGAATCGCTAGCGCAATAAGCCTTTTTATGCTATAATTTCCCTATATGAGACTCCAATCCAACCAGTCTCTCCTGATTATTGCTGGCTCGATTTTTGTCCTGCTTCTTGTCGGCCTCTTTTTTGGTCTTCCAGGGGTGATTTCGCTTGCGACCGCGGAAGAAAGTTCTGACGATTCCGACATCTCCGACTACCCCGACTTCCGCCACGTCACGATTTACGACAGCGGGGAAAAGCTGACCGTCAAAACCGACGCTCCCACCGTCGCCGAGGTTCTCTCTCGAGCGAAAATCCTCGTCTCCGCCACCGATACTGTCGAACCTTCTCTCGACTCCGCCATCAACGCCGACAACTTCTTCATCAACATCTACCGCTCTCGCCCCGCCGTCGTCATCGACGGCCTCGCCAGTCGCTATCTGATGACCAGCTCCTACGACCCCAAGACCATCGCCACCGAGGCCGGCCTCACCATCTACGACGGCGACTCCGTCCAACCCCTCCTAAACGCCCAATTCCTCGAATTCGGCGCCGCCTCGGTCTTCGAGGTGATTCGCGGCGAAGGCGCTACCCTTACGCTCACCGAAAAAATCCCCTTTACCGAGATTAGCGAAAAAGATTTCTCTCTTGGCTCCGGTAAATCCTCCGTCGTCCAGCTCGGCGAAGACGGTGAAAAAACCCTGGTTTACAAGGTCAAGACGAAGAACGGCTTTGAGGTCTCTCGCGAGCTCGTCTCCGAGACCATCACCCGCGAGCCCGTCACCCGCATCGTAAAAATCGGCGCCGACCCCATCGAAATGCACCCCTTGACCGCCTCTATGGGCCGCAACCGCTACACCGTAACTCGGCCCGACGGCTCCATCATCGAGCGCCAAGAAACCTACTACGACCTCCCCATGGGCCTCGTCATGCGCTACCGCCTCCGTGACGGCTGTGGCGACGGCACCTACTCCGTCCGCGCCGACGGCGTGAAGGTTGACCACGAAGGCTATGTCCTCGT
The DNA here is from genome assembly GCA_017433765.1 of Candidatus Saccharimonadota bacterium. Lineage (GTDB taxonomy): Bacteria > Patescibacteriota > Saccharimonadia > Saccharimonadales > Saccharimonadaceae > Nanosyncoccus. Next base: position 17,214 of record JAFRGO010000005.1, on the reverse strand, counting down.
CGCTGCCAACCTCGACCGCTACCCCCTCTGTTCCGTCGTTTCAACCTCTCTTGGCCCAGGCAAAGTTTACGACACCGGCACCTTCGCCACCACCAATCCTGAACAGTTCGACCTCGCGACCGACTGGACTAACCCTAACGGAGTATAAGATGAAGAATAAGAAATCCCTCGGCCAGCATTGGCTCAAAGACCGCTTCATTCTCGATGAAATCGCCGCCCTCTCCGCCGAAGGCACGACGCAGGCCCGCTGTCTCGAAATCGGCCCCGGTCTCGGTACCCTCACCTCCGCCCTCCTCCGCGTCTATCCAGAGGTCATCTCTGTCGAGTTTGACGCCGACCTCGCGCGCAAACTCCCCGCCTCCTTCCCAGGGAAGAACCTGACCGTCATCACCGCCGACTTCCTCACCTTCGACCTCTCCACCGTCCCCGCCCCCTACTCTGTCGCCGCCAACATCCCCTACTACATCACCTCCCCCATCATCGAAAAACTCCTCCTCGCCGACCCCAAGCCCGAGAAAATCACCCTCCTCATCCAGAAAGAGGTCGCCGACCGTATCGCAAAAAGCGGCACGAAAAACTCCCCTCTCGCCCTCTTTTGCGAAAATTACGCCACCGTCACCCTCGGCGATCTCGTCGAACGTAGCCTTTTCACGCCTCCTCCAGAGATCGATAGCGAAATCATCTCCTTTGTCCCCCGCGCAACTCCCCTCGTAGAGCCGGAAATCCTCGCTTTCGCGCGCAGAGCCTTCCAGATGCCCCGCAAGAAATTGACTGCCAACCTAGTGCGCTCCGAGGCTATCTCGCGCGAGAAGGCCTTAGAATGGCTCCAGACGGCAAATCTCTCTCCGAACGCCCGTCCCGAGGACCTCTCTCTCGACGATTGGAAAACTCTTGCGATTTTAGCCAAAAAGTTTTAGAATTATCTTAACGAACACACTATTTTTATTATTTTTAATGGAGGAATTATGAATCCAAGCGACACCAACCCCACCCCAGAAGCCACCCCGGCTCCCACTCCAGAGCCCGTCCCCGAGGCTACCCCTGTTGAGGCCCCCGCTCCCGATCTCACCGCTCCCGAGCCGGCGGCCCCTGTCGCCTCCCCTGTTGACCCCTCCGCCTCTGCCACCCCCATCGAGCCCGCCCCCGAGGCTACCCCTGTTGACACCCCTGCGGAGCCTCCTGTCGAGGCCTCCTCAGCGCCCCTAGAAGCCCCCGCTCCGGCCGCGGCGCCCTCTGACCCCACTCCCGCCTCTCCGTCCGCCAGCGAGGCTCCTGTGGCCTCTAGTGAGCCTCCTTTGCCTCCCGAACCCGAATTTCCACCTCTTGCCCCTGCCTCTGAGCCGAGCGCTCCTGCCCCCGAGCCCACCCCCTCCATCGAGACCAACTTCGTCAACGCTGGCGTCTCCGAGGCCCCCGTCCAGCCCGCCCCGACCCCTGTCGAAACTCCCGCTCCCGCCCCGAAAAAGGCCAACACCACCCGTCTCGTCCTCATCGCCCTCCTTGCCATCGCCATTCTCGCCCTCGGCGCCATCTTCTTTATTGTTTTATCCTAAGAGGTTCCCATGACTAAACCCTACCTTACTACCGCTATCCCCTATGTCAACGGCGCCCCCCATATCGGCCACGCCCTCGACTCTCTCCTCGCCGACACCTTCTTCCGCTACCAGGCTTTGAAAGGGAACGACGTCCGCTTCCAAGCCGGCACCGACGAACACGGCAACAAGATTTTCGCCAAGGCCGCCTCTCTCGGCCTCGACCCCCAGGCCTACGTCGATGAGAACGCCCAGAAGTTCCGCGATTTCATCGCTCGCCTCGGCGTCCACCCCACCGATTTCATCCGCACCACCGACCCCGACCACGAACGCCGCTGCCAGAAGATCTGGCTGAAGTTGAAACCTCATATCTATTCCGCCTCTTACGAAGGTTGGTACTGCCAGGGTTGCGAGCGCTTCGTGACCGACAAAGAAGTCGAAGACAACGCCGGCCTCTGTCCCGACCACCAGTCCCCCTACGAGCGCCTCTCCGAGACGAACTACTACCTCCGCATCGCCGATTTTCGTGACGAAATCGCCCGTCGCATCGAGTCTGACGAGCTCCACATCCTCCCCGATTTTCGCAAGAAGGAAATCCTCCACCTCCTCGAGGATACCCCCGACGTCTCGATTTCTCGCCCGAAGAAAAACCTCTCTTGGGGCGTCCCCGTCCCCGATGACGACGACCAAGTCATGTACGTCTGGATTGATGCCCTCGCGAACTATATCACCGTCCTCGGCTACCCCGACCGCGACATCTCCGACTACTGGCCGGCCACCCTCCAAATCGTCGGCAAGGACATCCTCCGCTTCCACGCCATCATCTGGCCCGCCATGCTCCTCGCCCTCGACCTCCCGCTCCCCCGCACCCTCCTCTCCCACGGCTTCATCAATAATAACGGCCAGAAAATGTCCAAATCCCTCGGCAACGTCGTTGACCCCCTCGAGGTTCTCGACCGCCACGGCCGCGATGCCTTCCGCTACTTCTTTCTCCGCCACATCGACACCTTCGACGATTCCGACTTCTCCTACGAGAAATTCGACACCGCCTACAACACCGAGCTGGCCAACGACCTCGGCAACCTCGTCCAGCGCCTCGCCACCCTCTGCGCGAAGAATAATCTCACCTATGTTGTAAAAAATACAACATTTTCCCCCGCCTACGACCAAGCTTTCGCCGAATATAACCTGAACCTCGCCTTCGAGCACGCTTGGGCGCACGTCCAAGCTCTGAACCGTCGCATTGACGAGGAGAAACCCTGGGAGCTTGCAAAGCAGGGCAAGACCGCGGAGCTGACCGCCGTCCTCTCTAGCCTCGTTGACGACCTCCTCCACGCCAACCTCGAACTCACCCCCTTCCTCCCCGACGCCACCGAGCGCATCCGCACCATCTTCACCGCCGAAAAAATCACTCCCCCCTCCACCCCCCTCTTCCCCAAATCCGCCTAATTTCCCTCCAGAGAGCCAACAGGGGTCATCAAAGCGCGTACGAAACTTCCGACAATTTTCCTCTTTTCTCGCGTCTCCGCAATAAGTTTTATTTACGAAAAAGTTTTCCGCTAATAAGCAACGTGTTATAATAAAGAAAACGGAGGTACCATGAGCAGATTTGATGACCAATATATCGACCTTTGTCGCCGCATCCTCGACCATGGCGAGAAAATCACGAACTACAAAAAGGTCGACTCTCGCTCCGCCGCGACTTCCTCCTCTATCCCCGACCACGCCGCCCAGGCTTCTTCCGCCGCCACCACCTTCCGCCTCCCCCACGAAACCCTCTCCTTCAACCTCGAAGAAGAGTTCCCAATTCTCGTTTCCAAACAAGTCGGGTTCAAGACGGCTGTCCTCGAGCTTCTCTGGATTTACCAAGTCGCCTCCAACGACGTCTCTTGGCTCCATGACCGCAACGTAAAAATTTGGAACGAATGGGAAATCCCCGCCTCCGGCATCTACCAGGGGCGCGATTTCAAGAAATTATACAAAAAAGCCGGCCTCTCCGAGAGCCCCGTCGGCACCATCGGCACCGCCTACGGCTGGATTGTCCGCCGCTACTCCCTCGTCGAGAACCTCCTCGAAACTTTGAAACAAAACCCCGGCAACCGCCGCATGGTTCTCTCCCTCTGGCAAAACGAGTGGCTCCCCACCGCCGCTCTCCCTTCCTGCGTCTGGAACTCGATGTGGAACCTCGTTGACGGCCGCCTCAACCTCCTCGTCACCTCCCGCTCCTCCGACGTCCCCCTCGGCCTCCCCTTCAACATCGTCCAATACGCCACCTTCTGCTATCTCATCGCCCACGTCCTCGGCGTCCGTCCAGGCCAGTTCACCTTCGTTACCAACGACGCCCATATTTACGCCAACCAAATCGACGGTATCCGCGAACAAATCCGCCGCTACGACGAGGCGAAGTCTTCTGGCACCCTTCCTCCCGCCCCCACCCTCTGGCTCAACCCGGAAATCAAGGACTTCTACGCCTTCGACAACTCACGGGAGCTGAAAGACATCCGCCTCGACGACTACCAGAACCTCGGCCGTATCATCATGCCGGTAACGGAGTAGCGCCATGCCTAAACTTTGGAGCAACCATGATTAAACTCATCGCCGCCATCGGAGAGAATCGCGAGCTCGGCAAGTCCGGAGACCTGATTTTTCATCTGAAAGACGACATGCGCTTCTTCCGCGAGACCACCACCGGCCACAAAATCCTCATGGGCCGCAAAACCTTCGCCTCCATCGGCCGCCCCCTCCCCCACCGCGAGAATTTCGTCGTTACTCACGACCCTTCTGCTCTCCCGTCCGGCGTTACCCCCGTCTCCGACCTCGACGCTTTTCTCGAAAAATACCACACCTCCCCCGAAACTCTCTTCGTCATCGGTGGCGCTACCGTCTACGAAAAATCCCTCCCCTACGCCTCCGAGCTTCTCCTGACCGAAATCTCCGCCTCCGACCCCGCCGCCGACGTCTTTTTTCCACCCTTTGACAAATCCCGTTTCAAAAAAACCGTGCTAAAGAAAGGAAAGGAAAATGATTTAGCTTTCGCCATCACCTCCTATCAACGTATCTAAAGAAAGGTTACCCCATGCAAGACCCAGTTTTTACTCTTATTGACGCCGAAAAAACTCGCCAGCGCGAAGGCCTCGAACTTATTCCTAGCGAAAACTACGTTTCCGCCGCCGTTCTCTCCGCCGCCGGCAGTATTTTGACCAACAAATACAGCGAAGGCTACCCCAGTTTCGACGGCGTCCCAGGCGATTCCGAAGCGGACATCGCCGACCGCGTCCTCCCGAACTACCGCTACTACGGCGGCCAAGTCAACATCGACCGCATCGAGCGCCTCGCCATCGACCGCGCCTGTCGTCTCTTCTCCGCCGACCACGCCAACGTCCAGCCCCACTCTGGCGCCAACGCCAACGAAGCCGTCTATTGGGCTTGGTGCGAACCGGGCGACAAAATCCTCGCCATGGACCTCGGCTCCGGCGGCCATCTGACCCACGGCTCCCCCGTCACCCGCTCCGCCCACATCTATAATTTCGTCGCCTATGGCGTCACCCCCGACGGCGACATCGACTACGACATGATGGAGCGCGTCGCCCTCGAAGAAGAGCCGAATCTAATTCTCGTCGGCTACTCCGCCTTCATGAAAATCCCCGATTTCGCCCGCGTCCGCAAAATCGCTGACCAGGTCGAGCAGCAATCTGGCCACGAAGTCCTCCTCATGGCCGACATGGCCCACGTCGCCGGCCTCATCGCCGCCGGCGTCCACCCGAACCCCCTCGATTTCGGCTTCAACGTCATGACCACCACCACCCACAAAACCCTCCGCGGTCCCCGTGGCGGCCTCATCCTCTCGAAAGGCAACGTCGCCTCTCCCTTGAAGCGCCCCGAGAAAAAGCTCGCCAACATCCCGATTTTGATTGACCGCGCCGTCTTCCCGGGCACCCAGGGCGGCCCCCTCGAGCACATCATCGCCGCCAAGGCCGTCGCTTTCGGCGAAGCTCTCCAGCCCGAGTTCAAGACTTACGCGAAAAATATCGTCAAAAACGCCCAGACTCTCGCCACCGAGTTGAAGAATCTCGGTTTCGTCCTCCAAGGCGGTGGCACCGACAACCACCTCATCTTGATTGATATGCAATCCAGCTTCGGTATCGAAGGGAAGAAGTTCGAACGCGACCTCGACGAAATCGGTCTCACCTTGAACGCCAACGCCCTTCCAAGCGACAAGGGCGGCGCCTTCCGTCCCTCTGGCGTCCGCCTCGGCACTCCGGCGATTACGACCCGCGGCCTCGGCGAAAAGGAAATGAAGACTATCGCCGGTTGGATGAAAGAGGTTGCGGTCAATGGCCCGAGCGCAAAACTCCGCTCCGAGGTCCGCGCCCTCGCCCTGAAATTCCCCGTCCCGGGAATCGACGAAAACTAGTCTTTTTCGCAAGTCCGTGCTATAATAATGTTGGTTGGGGCAGTAGCTCATCTGGTAGAGCGCAGCATTCGCATTGCTGAGGTGGTCGGTTCGAGTCCGATCTGCTCCACCAACAATTCTTTTTGACCTTCGCCCCACTTCTGCGGGGTCTTTTATTCTCCTGCCAAACCAGACCCCTACCACCGTCCCTCACCCCTGTCCACTCCCCGCCCTCTCTCCTCCCTATTCCACCCCTCTCGTCCGCCCTCCTGCCGAGCCTCTCGCCCCTGTCCACCCCCCTCCCTCTTGACATTTTTAAGCAAGTGTGCTATAATAGAAAGGTAGGCCCCTTACGGCCTACACGCCCAAGCCCTGATTGTATCATTCGGAGCAGTAGTTTTACTACTTCGATAATCCAATCAAGGGGGTGCACCTTAATGCTAGAACAACTAAAGGCCTTATTTCTCATCCTGCGCTCCAAACTTTTGGTGACAATAATGAGCTTACAGATGCGAATCCGCTATCCCGACGAATACTACCTCTTCAAAATGGAAAAAGAACTCCTCCTGAAGTTCTTCGAAGATTGGGACACCACCATTAGCGAGACTCATACAAAGATTCTCGCCATCGCCGAAGACGAAAAACTCGACCCCGACGAAAAACTCCGTCTCGAAGAAGAACTCCTCATCGAGCTCAACCAATTCCTCGCCAATCTCCGCGCCGAAGTAGAAAAAATCGTCAAAGGTTCTCCCGACGACATCCGCAGTCTCTACCTCACCACCTTCAACCGCTGGCGCCCAGACTAGCCTTTTTCGTTCCCGCCCCGCCCACGCGGGGCTTTTTTATGCTATAATATTCCTATGCTTCGCTTTTTCCGTCGCTTTTCTGTCGCGGTTTTCGTCTTCATTCTTGCTTTCGGCGTCGAAAATGACCTCTTCTTCCAGAAAATCGCCTCCCTCGAGGCTCGCGCCCTGGGAGACTTCTCCCCCCGCCTCGACCTCTCCCTCGCCGACACCACCCTCGCCACTCTCGAGGAACAAAAGGGAATTAAATTCCCCGCCAACACCCTCACTTTTTCCCTCGCCGACAAAGTTTACACCTACGAAAACGTCGAGCTCAACACCCGCGGCAACTCTTCTTGGCTCACTGAGAAAAAATCCTACCAGCTAAAGTTCCCGACGAAGACCGAACTCTTCGGCCTCGGCCGTTCTCGGACTTGGATTCTCGTCGCCAACGCCTACGACCCCACCCACCTCCGCAACGATTTCGCCCAATATCTCGCCGAAACTGTCGGCTTCTCTCGCTCCTTCCGCGGCGAATACGTCGAACTTTTCGTTGATGGCAACTATCGTGGCCTCTACTATCTCATGCCCAAAATCAACTCCACCACCACCAATCTAAAGGATCCCACCTCCCTCATCGTCGAAATCTCCAACATCCACCTCGACCCGACCGATCTCTACGTCCGCGCGGACAATTCCGACGCTCTCTCCCTCGCCGACACCCCCGAGAAAGACCCCTCCGCCCAGCTCGCCCTGCTCGAATCTTTCACCGACTCCTACAACTCCCTCCTCTCCGCCATCGCCGCCCAGGACTACTCCGCCGTCGAATCCCTCATCGACGTTGATTCCTTCGCCCGCTACTGCCTCCTCTCCGAATTTTCCGAAAACGTCGATGCCTACAAAACTAGCTTCTATCTCTACAAGCGCGACGCCACCGACAAAATCCACGCCGACATCGCCTGGGATTTCGACCTCGCCTTCGGCAACTCCAACAGCCTCGACGGCCTCCTCGACCTCGGCCCCTCGGATAGCCTCATCTCCCGCCGCGCCAACTACGACAGCGATTCGAGAATCATCTACGACCTCCTCGATTTCCCCGAATTTTCCGACCGCGTGAGCGAAATCTACCTCGAAACTATCGTCCTCCGCGAAGAAGAAATCCTCTCCTATCTCGACCACAAAAAAGACGCTATTCGCGCCTCGGCTATTGCTAATAATCTCACTTGGGGTAGCGGCAACTTCGACATCGAGGCCCAAAAACTCCAAAACTGGGTCCTCAACCGCATAGAATACTTTTCCACCGTGCACAAAAATGGTGGACAATACGACTAAAAGTTCTACACTTCTAGATGTATCGCCACACGACACTATTATATCAAAAAAATCTAATGCGGTAAATACAGGAGATACAGTAAATAAGGAAGAAATTTTAAAAATTAAAAATGAATTACAGAGGTGGTACTCTATTCTCACGCCAGAATATAATCGTTGGCAAGTTGGGGAGTATATGGATTCTTTTCTTTTAACAACAGAGTGGGTTAAAACTAAGGAAGAGGGTGAGTTAGAAGAGGAGTAGGCAGTGGTAGTATTGATTTAGGCGTAGAGTAGTTTTGTGATTTGATAAGGACTAGTGTTTGGTCTGAGACAGTTAGGAGCGTTAAGGGATTAAAGGGAGAAGGTATGTTTCTCGTTGTCTAGCGGTTTTATGCTTTTCGTGGTATAATTTTGCTAGATGTCTTTTTATTTGGAAAACACCACTAAAGAAGAACGAGATTATTATGAAAAACTGCTCGTTTTAATAGGGTCACTTTCAAATCTCTTCTCTAATAGCAAAAATCCGTATTTAGCTTCTAGGATTACGGAAAACTTATTTTGTCGCTGTTTGAGGGCGGAAAATTTGTCTCGTTCCGATATAACGGCAGACGCTAGGAAGGATGGGATTGGTATAGGTATTAAGACTTGGACTGGTTCTAGCTTGCAAAAGATTGCCGAATTTAATTCTCAAAAGCCTACATATGAACATCTCGATGACGAACAAATGATTCTTAGAATTGCCGAATTGCGTAATGAACGAATCAGCTTCACTATGAGAGCATATGGTCTTTCTAGCATGATTTATCATTGTACGATTCGTGAAAAAGGCATTATCAAGATTGTAGAATGTCCTCTCGTTCCTATCGATTTAGAGCATATCTCAAACATAAATCGCAAGAAAAATGTGATTACCTTTAGTGACGGAATCAATAAATATTCTTTCAATACCTCAAAAAGTACGCTTTATAAAGATTTTTCTTCAGTTGAAGCATTGATGATTTTAAGTGTAAAAATTTATGATGACCCGTTTAGTCTGCTTGAGGAAAAATTATTGGGCGTAGTCGAAGGCATTACAAGTGAGCCTGAAAAAGATTCAGTTTATCTTCCACTTTATTCATTTACAAAAGCTAAGGGTAAATATGTGCCAGATAAAAATGGCTTAAATCTGAGATTTGCGGGCGGGAGAGAGCGCAATCCTTACGAGGTTTCTATTCGTATCTCTAGCGAGTTTAATAAGCTTCATAGAAGTTTCTTCCCGGCAAGAGATACGGCTTTTGAATTAGCTATGCCAAATGGCGCAGTTATTTCTGCTAAAGTTTGTCAGGATAATGATAAGGCTTTAATGTCAAATCCTAACAAAGTTTTAGGCCATTGGCTCATAGATGATGTGCTGAAGATTTCACCAGATACCCACATAACTTACGATATGCTTGAAAATTTTGGCGTCGATTCAGTAAAGATTGCTAAACAAAGCGACAATAAGTATTCCATCACCTTCGCTAAGATAGGAAGTTATGATGAGTTTATGGGCACAAATTCAGACGCTGGCGAAGATATCGATGAAGATGACGATTCGGAAGACTAGTCTTTTGTAGCTTCAATAGCCTCAACTATTTTTTCAGCAATACGTTTTATAACGGAAACGCATACAGAATTTCCGGCTTGTTTGTAGAGTCTGGACTCGGATTGTTTGGTCGGTAATTTAAAATCTTTGTCGAAGCCTTGCGTATTAAAACATTCATGTGGTGTCATTTTTCTGATGCCGTACTTTGTCTTCACTAAGCAAACATTATGTCCACCCTCACCTTGATTTGCCGTAAGTGTTGGGACGACGCCACTTTTATTTTTCCTAACATAGTGCCTACGCCATTGATATACCGCCCTGTCGTCATCCATTGCTTCTACGAGTTTTTCGTAAATGTCGCCTTTGTATTTGCCTTCAGTGTAATAGTATTTGTCATCCAACTTTGAATCAAAATCTATAATATCTTCTAGATTTTTTGTAAGTTGTAGAGGGTGTGGGAATTCAAAGTTTTTATAAACTTCTTTATCTTTAAAACCTACAATATAAATGCGTTCTCGGTTTTGCGGAATGTTGCCATACTCCATAGCGTTGAGCACCTGATATTTTACGCTGTAGCCTTCTTTTTCCAATTCTTCAAGAATAACGCGGAAAGTATTGCCGTTATCGTGGCTGACCAGGTTTTTGACATTTTCAAGAAATACAATACTCGGTTTTTTTATTTTAATAATTCTAATTAGTTCAAAGAATAAAGTTCCGCGTCCTTTTTCGTCTTCGAAACCTTTACGATAGCCAGCAATTGAGAATGCCTGACAAGGAAAGCCGGCTAATAGGACATCAAAATCCGGTATTTCGTCAGCTTCAATTATATGGATATCGCGACAATCAGACTTGATATCAAAATTTAAGTCAAAGGTTTCGCAGGGATATGGGTCGAATTCGTTTGCATAAATAGTCTTAAAATGATTTGTCTTCTCAAAGCCCTTATCAATCCCACCGACGCCGGCAAAGAAAGAAGCGCAACTTAGTTTTTTCATGGATTACCTCGCTTTATATTATCAACATAACCATTATAACAAAAATCGCGGCGCGCCGCAATATATAGCTTACGTTTTTGTGGAAAAATCAGAACAAAATCGTTTCCTTCGTCCATAAATGCTTCTTCATCTCACCAGATTCAATCATTTTTTCTTTTAAAAAATTCATATAATCTAAGCGTTCTACTTCGTCTTCAATATCAAATTTATCTAAAACTCTAAAATGATAAGAATTATCAGAGCCTAAATACTTCATAATAGTCACGGATTTAGCCGAATTGGTGAACTCGGTCGGCTTTTTGGTGAAGAACTGCTGGATTAGCCGTTCTGCTTTTGGGTCGCTCATATCAAAATTATATGAACTTCTAAAGAGTAAATCCAGTTATTGACTTCTTCCTTTTAGGAATAATTTTTTTATTAAAATTATCGCACTGCTAACTATAAACATAATTAGTGGTAAAATTACTTGAATTAAAAGATAACTTAGCAAAAGTAGGCTTCCGATTGCGATTATTACTATAATCACTTTTAGTCTAAACCTTGGATTTTAGCCGAGCCATTTTCATATATACACTTATAGCTGAGGATTTTTTGCCCATTTTTGGTTTTGTGGTAACCGTTCATAAATCCTTCAACTAGAGTTCCATCACCTTTCAAAGTGACACTGTAATAAATAGTGTATCCGTCATAGCTTCCGAGTGGCAAGGTTCCAGGATAATGATGGTCTAATCTATCTAGACAGGCGTCAGTGATTTTTGCATATCTTCCAGCAGAATCATTTTCATCGTGGTCGGTTCCGGTATATGTTGTTGTTTTGTTCGCTTCAGCGCGTTTAGCTTCCTCCTCGGCTTTCTTTTGATTTGCAACTTGCTGCTCAGAATCTGTATTACATCGTTTTTCACTAGAGTTCCAGTCGTAATTTTTAGCGGAACAACTGCTTTTTGCTTCCTTTTCCGAGTTTTCTTTCCTCTGCTCTTCTTCAGTGTTGCAACGATTTGCGCTAGAATTCCAGCTGTAGTTCTTTGCCGAACACTCATCTTTAGCTTTAGCGATAGCCTCTTTTTTCGCATTCTCTTCATCTTGTTTCTGTTTTTCTAATTCTACTACTCTATCTTTGCAGAGCGAAGAATCACTAATTTTCATCTCTTCAACGCTATTATATGCGGAGCATTTTAAGTTCACGGCAATTGGGTCGGCTATAACGGCGATAAGACAGCCCAATGCTACAACACCAGCTAAACCAAGTGCTATTATCGGTTTAATGAGTTTTTCGCCTTGCTTTTTTGCCTGAAGAAGCAACCAAATTGAAAGTGCAACTGCAACTAAACCCACGAAAATACCAAAACCGCCTACTCCCTTAGCGTTACCATTTCCTATAGCGGTAAAACTTGACGGTATAAAAATAAGTAAGCCAATAACGCCAATTATAATGCTTACCTTAAATAAATCAATTTGGCTTTTCTTCTTGGTTTTTGTTTTGCTTTCAGTCGCTTTTACACTTTCGACTTTCTTTGCCTTCAGTTCTTCTTTAGCGTCGTTATATTCGTTTTTTAATTTTTCAAGTTCCTTCTTAGCTTCAGCGAGTTCTTCGCGCTTCTTTTTCTTCAACGCGGACAGCTCATTAGAAACTGCTTTCATCTCATCTAACTTTTGGTCGGCTTTTCTACCTGCACCGGGAATAAACTTTAAGCCAGACGCTTTGAGCTCTAGAGCCTGTTTCTTATTGTCTAGCTTATCAATTTTTTCCTCGTAATTGTTTTCGAGGGCTTCAATTTTCTCCTTTTGTTCAGAGATTTTTTCTTTAAGCTCTTGCACTTTAGCTCTACCAGCACTAGCCATATTTACTCCTTATTTTTTAAAATTAGCTTCCATAAACAAAGTGGAACACTCGCTATGGAGTGTTCTGAACTTCATTTTCTACAGCAAGCGGTTAGGCTGACTGGAGCGAGTGCTCCACTTGGAGTCTAACTCTTTGCCTATCTCGTCGGGGATAGACTTGCTATAGAGTTGAAATTCAGAACAATTTAATTATATCATATTTGGGCTAAGAAAACTATTGTTTATGTTTTTCTTCTCTTGCGAATTCTGACTGAGTTAACACTTTTTATAAGGTTTTACCGGAGAAAGCGGGAGAGCTATGGGAGACTAAGGGAGAACAGCTATTTTATCAGGGGTAGTCCGTGGTATAATGTATATATGTCCATAGCGTCAATGCGAGCATATATTGAGGATTTTTTGAAAGAAGTTAAAAAATCAAATAAGTCGGATGAGGAAAAATTTCGTGAAATTGCCAATCGACTTGATTTTGGTGCCAAAATTTACTTCGAGGAGTCTCGTAAACGAAGTATTGGTGATTGGAAAACCTCAGATTTGAAAAGCATCGTTAAAGACGATGACTTCAAAATGCTTATTTCTAAGATTCGTGGTAAGGACTGCCTTGATGTGCCGATTTATGAAGATTGCCCCATAATGAATTTTAGCGATTACGACGAGGCAGAAGATTTTTTGGTTGCCTATGTCATAAATTGTTGGTCTGGAAAACATAATGGTCATAGTAGCCGGGAAGTGGCGGAAGATGTAGTAAGAAATTCAGTATATGTCGAGGTTTCAGATTTAATTGAAAAATATAATTTGCCTGATGGTTGGCGCACATTTATAATTGCGTATATTTTGAACCCTAAGAGAATTGGCAAAAATTTAAAGATTGTCGATGATTTAAATAAACGTATCAGCGTCGAAGGCGTCAATAATAAATCAATTTTTTTGCGCATTGATAAAGGGGTGTCAAAAAAAGACCTTGAAGTCATTGGCGACGTTTTTCAGGTATTTCTGAATTTTGATATTCCGACCGAACTTTTATCAAAAAATACTGAATCAAATCTTTTAGTTCATCAATTCGATAATTCTGGCGAAAATAAAAAATCTTATCGAGAACTGGCAAAACAGGAATATAGCAATGAATATGAAGCCGAGACTATGAATGACCCGTTGATGACAAAAACTATGGCTCATATGAAGACGACGGACAGGATTGCCAAGAAGGTAAGGCGGGCAAAAAATCGTAATCCTGAGTACAGGTCTGACATAAATAATGGACAGAAAATTGGCAAAATTCTGTCTAATGAGCAAAAATAATCTCTCATATAAAATGGTGCTAACTACCGGGATGCAGCGGTAGCCGAGAGTAACAGCGCTGTTTTCTCCAATATTAACAATCTAAATTGGAGGAAAAATGAGCGAAGATAAGAAGGTGCTCAGATTGCCGACGGACAGTTTTGTCGGCGAAATTGCCAAAAGCAATAAACTCTTTCACGACCAATTCGGCGAAGCGTATATCGCAGTCAACGGAAATGGGTCAAAAGTATTAAATATCAATTCGCGAGATTTTGTTGGGTGGCTAAACAATTACGCATATTATAACTATCGCGTAATTTTGAAAAACAATCAGGCCACTGATATTAGACGCGCGCTTGAAGGGTTCGCGCTTTACGGAAAAGACTGCGAACTTAGTTTAGAACCACGACTTCGCAAGATTGGCGATAAAATATGGTACGACTTAGGGGAGAAGGCGGTTCGTATCTCGTCAAAAGGTTGGGAAGTAGTAGAAAATCCACCAATTATATTTAGGCGATTCAGTCATCAAAAGGCGCAGGTCGAGCCCGTAAAGGGTGGTAATATTCAGTCGTTTCGCAAATTTACTAATATTGTTGACGAAAAGGATTGGAATCTGTTTTTAGCTTTCGTCGTCGCTTGTTTTATACCTGATATCCCGAAGCCAGTTTTAGTAATAAATGGTTCGCAGGGTGCAGGCAAGAGCACGCCAATGAGAATGTTGAAAGATTTAGCAGACCCATCACAACTTGTCAGCGCAGGCAAAATTACGAACGAAGCGGAACTTGCTCGTTTGGCGAATCGCCACATATTATTGTTTTTCGATAACCTGTCGTTTCTTGAAAAGGATAACTCTGATGTCCTATGTCGGCTGATTACGGGCGACGGATTCTCGAAGCGCCGTTTATATAGTGACGATGACGAAGTAATATATAACTTTAAGCGCCCGCTAATGTTGAATGGGATTAACAATTTCATCACACAAGCTGACTTGCTTGATAGAGCGTTAATCTTAAATGTTGAGCGCATTCCTGAAGAAAAGCGCCTAACGGAGCTGGAACTTTGGGGTAAGTTCAATGAGGAAAAACCTCAAATATTAGGCGCAATTTTTACCGTTTTGTCTCAAGCCATGAAGATTTTTCCGGAAACACCAACTAGCGGTCTTCCAAGAATGGCTGACTTTGGGAGGTGGGGGTGCGCAATCTATTCTGCCATTAACAACCAGTCTTTTTCGGAATTCCAGAAGTTGCTTATTGGGAATAAGGAACGGCAGATTGAAGAAAGTATCGAAGCGGACTCCATCGCCAAACTTGTCAAGTATATGACGAATAATCTTGTCCGTTGGAAAGGTAGTGCTAGGGACATTGAACTGTCTCCTTATCTGATTCATCAAGATTCAAGACTTGAGGAGATTCACTTGTTGTCAAGCCACCCAAATTGGCCTAAAGATTCGAGCCAGATTGGCAAAAGGCTTCGCCGGGCAGAAGGTATGCTTAAAGAAGCCAATATCGAAATGACTTTCGGGGTGGAAAATAATGTCCGTACAACTTACTTTGTTGATAGGAACTACCCTTTCCCAGAAAATGTACCGTTTATGTGCTTTAGTAAAGATGGACACCCTCTAACTGAGGACGAAATGGACGAGCGCAAGCGTGTCGCTAGTATTCAGCCTGAGCAATATAAAACAGAATCTAACCTCAGTCTAACTGCAAATTAAGGAGGGGCTATGTTTCACGAGCAACAAGAGCCTATGCTAGGGTATTCAGACGATAAGAATGAAGGATTGAGAAAAACTTTTGAGGATAAAATTGACTATATTCCTCTAAAATGGAAGCCGGACAATGGGGTAAGAAGTAAATATTACGGTCGTAAAGCTACGAGAATGTCTTTTGAGGACGAACGCAATCCTATTGGATGGGCTGAGGATGATGAAGAAGGAAGAAGGGGAGCTTTTAGCGATGCCATCACGCTCCTCTAATTCCGAATCCAAAGTTGATTCTATCTATGATTTTTTCTCATTTATATATGATGTTTGGAAACACGAGCAATATCACTAAATGGATAGTGCTAAAAATAAGGTTAAGTGGAACTTACCTAAAAAAGTTCATATAATAATTAGGAGTATAAAAAATGAATTTGAACTCTTTTACAACCAATATTAAACCCATCGATTGCGTTAATTTTAGTAAAAAAAATGAGCAACCTATTAAAAGCGTGCATGGAATATAAGACAGACATTAAACGCGTCTTTCTAAGCAATGAGGATTTACGTTTCGCACGTAGCCTATATGAGTTGCAATATTTTGAAGCAAAATTTAATGACTTGGGAATTACACTAGTTTTTCCTGAAAGCCAAGAAAGGCTTCAGTAAATGTCCACCCGGAGTGATGTCTGGGCTTTAGCAAACTGTCGCGTGTCTTCTTGGGCTCAGGAAGACAGCGATAGCCTAGAGCACCAGAGGCAAAATATAGAAAAGATTGCCGAACAATATAACGCTCATATCCCTAACGAGTTAGAAGTTGGAAGAAAAGGCGGTGGTTGGTGGATTGGGGTACAGTCAAGTCGGCAGGGTAAAAATGTATCGCGTAAGGATTTACGAGAAATGCTGGATGTTTGTAAGAAATACAGGCGAATTAGATATATTTTTATAAACGAACCCGATAGGTTTATGCGCTCCATGAAAGAAGCGAATTATTATGAAGTAGAGTTTGCGAAGCTCGGTGTAGTTGTCTTATTTGCAAAGAATCCGGAGCTGAATTATAGCGACGATTCTACAGAGCAAGAGCGTAATTTTATAGATTTTCAACGTTCAATGCAGTATTATTTTGCGCAAAATAGCAACATGGAGCGATTTAATAAGGCGGTAAGTGGACAAACTGCCGCAATAAAAGACGGTCGTTATCCATTTATGCCAAAATTTGGGTATATGAAAGGTACTGAGCCTGGAGTACATGTGCCTATTCCAGAATTAAAGCCCTATCTAAAGAATATTTTGACGAGATTAGGAAATGGGCTTATATCTCTTCACAAATCTATGGAAGAATACAACAATACTCCGTATGTTAAAAGCGGAAAACAGAAAGGCTATACTTTCGACAGATGGAAAAAAGTAGTTTCTGACCCATATTATGCAGGAATCGTTGAGAAGAATGGTAAGTATATAAAAGCTCGGTGCGAGCATGGGAAACATGAAGCCCTGATTACAAAGGAGCAACATCTATACATTTTAGATTTGGTTAATCATAAATCTAAACATTGCGAAGGTCCGAAGCGCAAAAATGGTAACCCAGATTTTTTGCTAAACATTATTACTCGCCATAAAGAATGCCACGAAGAGGAAGAAAAGGCGGGGAGGATTGGTAAGAGCGACAGAAGCAAATTAGTGGGTTATGCTAGCACAAATGGGGTAAGTACGAAGAAATATAGTCGATACAAATGTCGCAGAAGTAAGTGTAAGTTCTCAATCACCAAGGATGAGCTTCACGAAAAAGTTGAAAGTATCCTCAATTCTTTAGAATTTACG
>JAFRGO010000002.1 GCA_017433765.1 Candidatus Saccharimonadota bacterium | reverse complement strand
TTCTCGAAATCGCCGACCTTTTCAAGTCCGGCAAATCCCCCGAAGAAGTCATTAAGTGGGCCGACCAAGAAATTAACCACTACGCCGTCTATTTCTTCGCCGACGATCTTAAATTCTTCGCCCACTCCGGTCGCGTCTCTGGTCTCGCTGGTACCATGGGCACCCTCCTCGGCATCCGCCCCATCATCCACATCGACACCTCCGGCAAAATGGTCAACGTTGACAAGGTCAAAGGCCGCATGAAAGCCGTCTCCTACCTCGTCGATAAACTCCTCGAGCTCGGCGACCATCCCGAAAAATACCGCATCGTCCTTGCTTCCGCCGATTCTCCCGCCCTTATCGACGCCATGAAAAATATGCTCCACGAAAAACTCGGCGCCGATCTCCAGCTCGAAATCGTCGATGTCAACCCCACTGCCGGTAGTCACTGCGGCCCCGACACCGTCGGCATCGCCTTCCATTCCAAAACCCGCTAGATTATGCTATAATTGCTCCGTGGAGCCATCGTTCAACGGATAGGACATATCCCCTCTAAGGATACGATGCTGGTTCGATTCCAGCTGGCTCTACCAGGGCAAACATGTCACCAGAACGCCGTAGATACCGCAAAAACTACTTACTTCGATGGTTGACCTTCCTCTTGAGTATCGAAGTCGCCTTTTTGTCACTGTTTCTCACTTGCTACCCCAAACTCCCCGCTCTCCTCTCCCCGCCCACCTCTGTCGAAGATAAACTCTGTTTCGAGGATACTGTCCCACCCACTCTTGAATTGAACGGCCCCGAGACCTACTCCCTGACCGTCGGCGACTCCCTCGAGCTACCCGAACCGACCGTCTCTGACAACTGCCAGCTCTCGCCCCTCGAGATTTCCGGCACTTTCGATACGACCAAAGCCGGTCGCTACGAAGTCACTTATTCCGTCACCGATTCCGCCCAGAACCAGGCTAGAAAAACCGTCACCATCTCCGTCCTCCCCGAGAATTACGGTACCATCTATCTCACCTTCGACGACGGCCCCGGCCCCTATACCGCCACCCTTCTCGACATTCTCAAAAGATACCAAGCCAAGGCCACCTTCTTTGTCACCGGCGCCGGCGATGACGAGCTCATCCGTCGCGAATTCGACGAAGGCCACGCCATCGGCCTCCACACTCTCTCCCACAATTACTCCCTCATCTACTCCAGCCCCGACGCCTTCTTCACCGACCTCTCCGCCGTCAGCGACCGCGTCCAGTGCATCACCGGCGAGACCTCCACTCTCATCCGCTTCCCAGGTGGTAGCAGCAACACCGTCTCCATGCTCTACGACGGCGGCACCCACATCATGTCCTACCTCGTCAGCGAGGTCGAAAAACGCGGCTACACCTACTTCGACTGGAACCTCTCCTCTGGCGACGCCGGCGGCGCCACCACCTCCGACGCCGTCTATGCCAACATCGTCTCCCGTCTCCAGCCAGGCGGCACCTACGTCGTTCTCCAGCACGACATCAAACCCTTCTCTGTCGAGGCCGTCGAACGCGTCCTCGAATACGGCCAAGCCAACGGTTTCATCTTCGAAAAACTCTCCGCCACCTCTTTTTCCGCCCATCATGGCGTGAATAATTAAAAAAACTATTGACTTTTTCGCTTATGTGTGATATAATGGAATTATACTGATAATTATTCCGGCCTGAAGAAGGACGGAGTTTTTAGTTTAAACCACAGAAAGGAAAAAATGGAAACCCTAGACCTCAAACAAATGACCGCGATGGTGAAAATCATCGCCGAAGAAAAATCCCTCCCCGAAGAGACCGTTCTCGGGATTATCGAAGCTGCCATCGCCGCCGCTTGGCGCAAGGACAACGGCGACCGCGAGATGAACGTTCGCTCCGCCCTCAATCTCAACACCGGCGAAGCCGAAGTTTTCGTCGCTCGCGAAGTTGTCGAAGATGGCCTCGCCTACAACCCCGCCACCGAAATCCCCGAAGCCGAAGCCGACGGCAAACAGCCAGGCGAAATCGTCGAAGAAAAACACAAAGTCACTTCCTTTGGCCGCGTCGCTTCCCAGACCGCGAAACAGGTCGTGATTTCTCGCCTCCGCGAAGCCGAGCGCGACGCCGTCCTTGCCGAATTTGAAGACAAACTTGGCACCGTCATGACCGGCATCGTCTCCCGCATCGAGCCCAAAATCGTCCGCATCGACCTCGGCAAGGCTTCTGGCATCATGCCCCGCTCCGAACAAATCGACGGCGAATACTACACCGTCGGCTCCCGCATCAAAGTTTACGTCAAGGATGTCGAGCGCACCGAATCCCGCGCCCAGCTCATTCTCTCCCGCGGCTGCCCCGAGTTTATCGAATATCTCTTCCGCCAAGAAGTCCCCGAAATCGAAAACGGCACCGTCGAAATCCGTGGCATCGCCCGCGAAGCTGGTCGCCGCACCAAAATCGCCGTTGCCTCCAACGTCCCGGGTGTCGATCCTGTTGGCACCTTCGTCGGTGGTCGTGGCGTTCGCGTCCAGGCCGTCATGAACGAAATCGGCGACCGCGAAAAAATTGACATCATCAACTGGTCCGACAACGCCTCCGAATACATCCGCGAAGCCATCTCTCCCGCTGAGGTCGTCAAGGTCGAAATCACCGACAAAACCGCCAAAGTCTTCGTCACCGAGGACCAACAATCTATCGCCATCGGCCGCCAGGGCCAAAACGTTCGCCTCGCCAGCAAACTCACCGGCTACGAACTCGATATCGAGGTCGCCAAAATGGCCGCCAAGAAGAAAAAGAAAAACGTCGAAGACGACCTCCTCTCTGCTATCGAGGCTGCCGAAGATACTAGCGAAGACGCTACCGAAGATACCGCCGACAACGAATAGCTCGACCCGACCAGCAAAATCCCCGAACCAGGGGATTTTTGCTATTTTTAAGCTTTATGGCGTATAATAGATAAAACGTAAACGGATTTATATTATGCAAAACACTCCTCCCGCACAACCCTCTAGCGACAACTCCGCCCCAGGTGGCGCTCCGCCTTCCGACTCGGCGACTGTCACCTACAACGCCGCCACCGAATATTCTAATTCCAGCGCGGCCGAACTTCTCGACGAAACTTATACTAGCGACCTCGGCGGCCAAAACGCCCTCCTCGTCTCTAGTGGCGCGACCGTCATCCTCACCAACCCCACCATCACCAAAAGCGGCGACGAATCGTCCGAATCTTCCGATTTTTACGGCACCAACGCCGCCGTCCTCGCCGCTGACGGCCAGCTCTCCATCGACGGTGGTTCTATCACTACCTCTGGCTCTCACGCCAACGCCGTCTTCTCCTACGGTGAAGGCAATATTGTTGTAAAAAATACAACAATCACCACTTCCGCCAACAACTCCGGCGGCATCATGGTCACCGGCGGCGGCACTCTCACCGCCAACGATGTCACCGTCACCACCTCTGGCAACTCCTCTGCGGCCATTCGCTCCGACCGTGGAGGTGGCACTATGACCATCACCGGTGGCTCCTACTCTACTAGCGGTGTCGGCTCTCCCGCCGTCTATTCCACCGCCAACATTTCCGTCTCTGGCGCCGAGCTCACCTCCACCGCTTCCGAAGGCGTCGTTATCGAAGGCTCCAACTCCGTTACTCTCTCTGGCGTCACCCTCGTTGATACCAACACGACCCTCAACGGCAACTCCGAGACCTACAAAAACATCTTCATCTACCAGTCCATGTCCGGCGACGCCGAAGAGGGAACCGGCACCTTCTCCGCTCAAAGTTCCACTCTCACCACTAACCAGGGCGACAGCTTCTACGTCACCAACACCACCGCGAAGATTGCTCTCTCGAATAACGTCATCAACAACGCTGACTCCACCGGCGCCTTCCTTCGTGCCGAATCGTCCAAATGGGGCACTACCGGCGCCAACGGCGGCCACGTCACGCTCGATTTCTCGAATCAAGTCGCCGAAGGCGACATCGTCCTCGATTCCATCTCCACTCTCTCCTTCACCCTCTCAAACTCCAGCTTCTTCCGCGGCGCCATCAACACCTCTTCCTCCGCCCAGTCCGTCTCCCTCAAACTCGACGCCACTTCGACCTTCGTTCTGACCGCTGACACCTATCTCACCTCCCTCGACAATGCCGACTCCGCGAACTCCAACATCTACTCCGCCGGCCACACCCTCTACGTCAACGGCGTCGCCGTCGCCACCAACACCTCCACCGCTCCTGCTACCCCTGAAGTCTCCCTTACTACTTCCGCTTCGACCTTCGATGCGACCGAACCCGTCGTCGAAACTAGTTCCAGCACTAGTTCTTCTGCTTCTAGCCCCGACTATCTTCCTTATCTTATCGCTGGCGGCGCTGGCCTCGGGATTATCCTCGTCGTCGTTCTCCTCGTCATCTTCCTCCGCAAAAACAAAGCCCCCAAAACTCCCGCCAGCCCTATCCAACCCGCTTCCGCCTCGCCCTTCCCGCCCCAGTCTCTCGACTCCTCCTCGCTCCCGCCCGTCCCTCCCGTCAATACTCCTCCCGCTTTTCCGACCAACAATCCTCCCGTCCCCCCAGCCGCCAACTCCAGTCCAACTCCAGTCCCCAACCCCGTGACTCCTCCCATCAACGACCCCTCCTCTCTCGAAACCCCGAAACAACCCTCCTAGCAATAATTTTTATTGCAATTACATTTTGTTTGTGCTAAAATAAAAATAACCTAAAAAAGGAGATTTTTATGCAAACATTAACAACCATGTCCCCTGAAGCGGCTTCTGCCGCTGCCGCCGGTGGCTTCTTTGCCGCCCTCGGGATTTTTGCGATTTTCCTAATTATCCTAGGTATCGCTATTTCCATCCTCGAGCTCATCGCCAACTGGAAGATTTTCACCAAGGCCGGCGAACCGGGCTGGAAGATTCTCATCCCCGTCTATAATCTCTACATCTTGTTCAAACGCTTCTGGACCCGCAGATGGTTCTGGATTACTTTCGCCGTTTCTGTCGGTAGCGCCGTCGTCGTCGCTCTCATCACTGCTATTACTAATGACGCGAACTCCACTATCGCCAGCGTTGTCAACCTCTGTGCTAGCGTATTCGAGCTTGTCGTAGCTATCGACCTGACTCACCGCATCTCCAAGTCCTTCGGCCACGGTGTCGGCTTCACTCTCGGCCTCATCTTCCTTTCCCCGATCTTCACTTGTATTCTTGGCTTCAACAAGGACAAATACAAGAAGCTCCCTGACGTAGAAGCTTAATAGCACATGTCCTTTCGCCTTAGACGAGTCTTCGCCGTAGTCTTCCTGCTCGGCGCAGGCTCGCTTTGGCTTTTTTTGTCCCCTGCGTCCTACGAAGAAATTTTCACTAGCACTAACCCCCAGACGGACAATACTAGCCAGTCGGACGATTATTCCGCCGTCGCCACCACTCCGGCCGACTCTTCCGCACCCAAGGCCACCGACGTCCTAGCGAAATTGCCCGTCAAGGGCCGCGCGCCCAAGACCGGCTACGCTCGCGACGAATTTTATTCTTCTTGGCCTACCATCGACGGCTGTAATCTCCGTCAGCGTATCATCCGCCGCGAGCTCGGCGCCACCGCCCTCCTCGGCGACGATAACTGCACCGTCATCTCTGGCGAATACGACGAACCCTATACTGGCGTCCACAAAGTTTTCTCCGAGCGCGCCGAACTCACCGTCAGTGTCCAAATCGACCACGTCGTCGCCCTTTCCGACGCCTGGCAAAAGGGCGCCCAAAACTTGAGCCGGGAATCACGCTACGCCCTCGCCACCGACCCGCTCAACCTCCTCGCCGTCGATTCCTCCGCTAACCAGACCAAATCCGACGGCGACGCCGCGACTTGGCTCCCCGCCAACAAATCCTTCCGCTGCCAATACGTCGCCCGCCAAGTCTCCGTCAAATACAAATACTCCCTCTGGGTCACCGAAGCCGAACATGACGCCATCGCCAATGTCCTCGCGAACTGCCCCTCCGAGCCCGCCCTTGGCCTCACAGATTTCTAAAATCCCGTGGCATTAGCCACCAAAATCGTCTATAATAGTTCTATGGAACATTTACTTGACTTTTTCATCCCCAAAACTTATCATCTCACCCTCTTCATCGACAAATTCACCAAAACCCTCCAAGGCCACGTCGAGATTCTCGGCTCCACGACCGATTCCGAGTTTATCAAACTCCACACCGTTGACCAGACTATTGACTTTGTCAAAATAAATGGCAAAGAAGTTGACTTCAAAATAGAAAATTGCGTTCTAACGGCCCTAGCAGCCCCCAGGAGCGATTTTCGGGTCGAAGTGGGCTTCCACGGCTCTCTGGGCGAAACGATGCAAGGCGCCTATCTGAGCACCTTTAGACACCAAAATGCTGATTTTCGCCTCGTTTCCACCCAATTCGAGTCCCACTATGCTCGCCAGTGCTTCCCCTGTATCGACGAGCCCGCCGCCAAGGCCACCTTCCTCCTCACTCTCGTCGTCCCTGCCCACAACCCCGCCAACCCCTCCGAGCCCGCCGATACTCTCCTCGCCAACACCCCCGTCGCCGTCGAAAAGACCCTCTCCTCCCTCCCCGAGCCCCTACTCTTTGGCCACCGCCCCGCCTACGACTCCTACCGTGTCGCCATCTTCAAGGAGACCCCCCGCATGTCCACCTACCTCCTCGCCTTCGTCGTTGGCCCGCTCAACTTCCTCGAGTCGAAAACCAAATCCGGCGTCGTCGTCCGCACCTATGCCCCTCTCGACCAATCTCTCAACCTCTTAAAGTTCCCCAACGAAGTCGCCGTCAAGGCTCTCGAATACTACGAAGACCTCTTCGGCCTCCCCTACCCTCTGCCAAAGCTCGACCAAGTCGCCATCCCCGACTTCGAGGCCGGTGCCATGGAAAACTGGGGCCTCGTCACCTATCGCGAGTCCCAACTCCTCTGCGCCCCCGACGCTTCCCTCGGAGTGAAAACCTACGCCGCCATCACCATCACCCACGAGCTCTCCCACCAGTGGTTCGGCAACCTCGTCACCATGGCCTGGTGGAACGACCTCTGGCTCAACGAGTCCTTCGCCTCCGTCATGGAATATTTCTGTACCGACCATATCTTCCCCGAATACTGCGTCTGGTACAATTTTTTCACCTCTAGCTGTCTCTCGGCCTTCTACCGCGATGCCGTCGCTGGCGTCCAGGCCGTCCGCGAAGACGTCGAGGATCCCGCCGAAATCGCTACCCTCTTCGACCCCTGTATTGTCTATGCCAAGGGCGCTCACCTCATTTTCATGCTCCTCCGCGAAATGGGCGAGAAAAACTTCTTCGCCGGCCTCCGCGACTATTTTGCTCGCAAAAAATACTCCAACGCCACTGCTGACGACCTCTGGGACGCGCTCAATCCCTACGCCGATTTTGATGTCAAAGATTACATGACCGCTTGGCTCACCCAGCCGGGCTACCCCGTCGTGACCGACGAAGTCCAGCAACGCTTCCTCCTCGACGGCTCCACCGACGACAGCCAATACCCCATCCCCGTCCTCCGCGACGATATGTCCGGCCACTATCTCATCAACCTCTCTAGCCCCGAATTTTCCGCCGCCCTCGACGATTTCGCCCATCTCTCCGACGAACAGCGCCTCCGCCTCCTCATCGACCGCCTCCTCCTCGCCGAGACCCCTCTCGTTTCCTCCGCCTCTCTCCTCCCCCTCCTCGACAAATTCAAACACGAAACCTTCGCCCCTCTCTGGACTATTCTCGACACCATCATCGCCAAACTCACCCTCTTTATCGACTTCGACTCCCCCGAGGAAGAGAAATACAAGAATTACCTCTATTCTCTCGTCTCGCCTCAGCTCAAACGGCTCGGCCTGACCTACTCTCCTTCCGAGTCCACCAACGACACCGAGCTCCGCACGATTTTTCTCGCTAACGCCCTCTATTCCAAAAATCCCGCCTTCCTCGCCGATTTGAACGCCCTTTGCCCCGCCGACTTTACCTCTCTCGATCCCAACCTTCGCCCCTTCGTTCTCTCGGCGAAAATGTGGCTCGAAGAAGAGACTTTCTATCCCCAGGTTCTCGAGGCTTACAAAACCGCTACCGACCCCGCGCTCAGGGCCGACCTTCGCTCCGCCCTCGCTAAACCCCGCCTCCCCGAGAACATCGACTTCGCCTTCGCCGCGCTTAAGAATTCCGACCTGATTAAGCCCCAAGACCACCTCGGCTTCCTTCTCCGCCTCCGCCACTGGCGCTACACTCGCGACCGCGCCCTCGCCTGGCTCCTCGCCAACTGGGACTACGTCGTCAAAATCACCGGCGAAAAATCCGTCGAGGACTACCCCCGCTACTTCGCCTCGACTATCGACCGCGAAGACGACGCCACCCGCTTCCTCGACTTCTTTAACCAATTCTCCGACTCGCCCATCCTCGCTCGGACCCTGCGCGTCGCCAAAAACGACATCGACTCCACCCTCGCCCAAATCAAACTCGATAAATCTAGCGTTCTTCGCGCCATCAACCGCCTCCCGCTCTAGTTTTGTGCTATAATAAGCTTAACTAATCTAGGAGGAGTTATGATTATTCTGTTTGGCGCGGCGGGTAGTGGCAAGAGCACCCAAGGCCGGATTCTAGCGGACAAACTCGGTTGGCGCTGGCTTTCGGTCGGCCAAATCTTGCGCGACACCGGTCGCTTCGCCCAGACTTTGCTCGCTGGCGAACTCGTTGATGACCGCGAAGTTGTCCGTCTCATGGACCACGAAATCGCCAAAGCCGACGCCGACGGCGCCGAGATTATTCTCGACGGCTACCCGCGCGACGTCGAGCAAGCCCAGTGGCTCGAAAGTCAAGGCACCCTCGCCAAAATTGACGCCGCGATTATTCTAAAAGTCCCCGTCGATGAACTCTGGAACCGCATCGAGAAACGCGGCCGTGCCGACGACACTCGCGAAGTCGTCGAACGTCGTTTTCGCGTTTACGAAGACAATGTCGAAAAAATCCTCGCCATTCTCGAGGCCAACCACGTCAAAATCATTGAAGTTGACGGCGTCGGCTCCTTCGACGATATTACGAACGAGCTCATCGCCGTCATCGAAGAAAACGTCGGCGAAGTCCCCGTCGTTGACGAACATCTCGGCGAAGCCGAAGAGCGCAGCTATGGCGAATAACTAAAATTATGCTATAATATATATATGGACAACAGAAAAATCACCGCCATGCGCAAAGGCGGCAAAATCCTCGGCAATCTCCTCCGCGACCTCCGCGACTATGTCCAACCGGGCATGACCGGCCTCGAAATCGACCGCTGGGTTCGCTCCGAGATTATTAAACGCGGCGCTGGCGTCGCCTACGATATGCTCGACGACGATTTCCCCGGCGCCATCTGCATCTCCGTCAACGACGAGCTCGTCCACGGCGCCCCCACCGATTCCGTCCTCGAAGCGGGCGACAAAGTCTCCTTCGACCTCGACATTTTCTACGACGGCTACTTCACCGACTCCGCCTTCACCATGATTGTTGGCGGCAAGGAAAAGGCTTCCCCCGCCGTCCGCCAGATGCTCTCCGTCACCGAGAGCTCCCTCTGGGAAGGCATCTCGCTTGTCAAAGCCGGCGTCCATCTCGGCGACATCGGCTTCGCCGTCGAAAAAGTCCTCCGCGCCGGCCACCTCGGCGTCATCGAAAACTACGTCGGCCACGGCATCGGCAAAGAAATGCACGAAGACCCCGAAGTCCCCAACTACGGCAAGCGCGGCCACGGTTACGTCCTCCGCGCCGGCGACACGATTTGTATCGAGCCCATGAGTTGCCTCGGCAAGCCGAAGAACTACATCGACAAACAAAACGGCTGGACTGTGAAGATGAAAGACGGCTCCATCGGCTGTCATTTCGAGCACACCATTCTCGTCCTCGAGGACGGCTACGAAGTCCTCACTCTCCCCGACGAGCACTAATTTTTTCTATTTTTCTCCCTATAAATGTTGTAATTTTTACAACATTCGCTCGTTTGTAATAAAACTTGTAAAAAAGCCATAAGTATGATAAAGTAAAATTATATGGAAGAAATTTCGCGTTATGCGGTCGGACTAGACGTTGGCACAGAGAACGTCCGTGCGGTCGTCGCCACCGTTCGCAAGGACGGCAAACTCACCGTCATCGGCTACAACGAAGGCAAAAACGCCGGCATGCGCAAAGGCATCGTCGCCAACCTCATGGGCCCTGCCCAATCCATCGACCGCGTCCTCGCCGAAGTCGAACGCATGAGCGGCTACGAGATCAACTCCGCCACCGTCTCGATTAACGGCGCCCAAATTTTGACCACCCGTGTCGAAGGCATGATTGCCGTCGGTATGGCCGACCACGAAATCACCCCCGCCGACCTTGACCGCGTCGAACAAGTCGCCGTCACCGGTCGCATCCCCGCCAACCGCGAAATCCTCGACGTCGTCCCCCTCTATTACGCCCTCGACGAACAAGGCGGGATCAAGGACCCCGCCGGCATGACCGGCTCTCGCCTCGAAATGCGCGCCGCCGTCATCTCCGCCCTCAGCCCCAATTGCCAGAACCTCACCAAGGCCACCGAGGCCGCGAAAGTCTCTGCCGACCGCCTCGTCCCGAGCGTCGTCGCCGCCGCCAAGGCCGCTCTCTCCGAGCGCCAGCGCGAAAACGGCGTCGCCGTCGTCGATTTCGGCGCCACCACCACCGGCGTCGCCATCTACGAAGAAGGCGAACTCCAATACGTCGGTGTCGTCCCCGCCGGCTCGAACAATATCACCAACGACCTCGCCATCGTCCTCGAGATTAACACCGACGTCGCCGAGGAAATTAAACGCCGCTATGTCTCCGGCGCCTTCAAGGAAACCAAAGACGTCGTCGTGAAAATCGGCCGCGAAGAGTTCTCCTTCGAGCGCGCCAAGATTGACGAAGTCGTCCAGGCCCGCCTCGCCGAGATTTTCGAAAAAGTCCGCAAGGAGCTCAAACGCGCCGGCTTCGACCGTCGTCTTCCCGAGGGCGTCGTCCTCACTGGCGCTGGCGCCAAGCTCCGCGATGTCGAAGTTTTCGCCAAAGAAGTCCTCGAAGCCTCCGTGAAAATCGGCATCCCCGACAATCTCTCCGGCGTCGCCGAAGCCATCAAAAAGCCCGAATACGCCACCGCCGTCGGCTTGATGCTCCTCGCCTCCGAGGCCCCCTCTCGCTCCGCCAAGGCGCACAAATCCTCCAAAAAGTCCGACCAGTCCGGCAATTTCCTCAAGAGATTTTTTAGCAAATTCTAGATTTTACTAGATAATTTAAGATTGATGTGCTAGACTGTAAGAAAGAACAGTCAGATAAGTGAGGAATTATGCCCGAAATCAAACCATCTGAGGTGGAAAGCGCAGCAAGCATCAAAGTCGTTGGCGTCGGAGGAGCTGGTGGCTCGGCGGTGAACCGCATGAAAGAAGTCGGTCTCACCGGTGTCGAGTTCATCGCCATCAACACTGATGCCCAAGTCCTCCACAATTCTCTCGCCGACGTCAAAGTCCACATCGGCAAGGGCCTCGGTGCGGGCGGTGACCCCGAGAAGGGCCGCGCGGCCGCCGAAGAAGGTCGCGAAAACATCGGCAAAGCCCTCGAGGGCGCCGACATGGCCTTCATCACCCTCGGCGCTGGTGGCGGGACTGGCTCTGGCGCTGGCCCAGTCGTGGCCGCCGAAGCCAAAGCTCGCGACATTCTGACTGTTGGCGTCGCCACCAAACCCTTCACCTTCGAGGGCTCCATCCGCAAGAAAAACGCCGAAGAGGCCATCGCCAAACTCGCCAAAGAAGTTGACGCCCTGATTACCATCCCCAACGACCGCCTCCTCCAGACCATCGACCCCCGCACTCCTCTGACCGAAACCTTCCGCGTCGCCGACGACGTCCTCCGCCAAGGCGTCCAAGGCATCTCCGAGCTCATCACCGAAGACGCCCTCATCAACCTCGACTTCGCCGACGTGAAGACTATTATGAAAAACGCCGGCTCCGCCCTCATGGGTATCGGCCGCGCCTCTGGCGAGAACCGCGCCGTTGTCGCCGCCCAGCAAGCCATCGAATCTCCGCTCATCGAAGTCAAAATCGAAGGCGCCCGCGGCGTTCTCTTCTCTGTTGCTGGCGGCTACGATATGTCCATGGCCGAAGTCCAAGCTGCCGCCGAGGTCATCACCGGTGCCGTCTCCCCCGATGCGAATATTATCTTCGGCGCCGCCATTCGCCCCGAACTCGAAGACGAAATTGCCATCACCGTCGTCGCGACCGGCTTCGATTCCGACTACTACAAAGAACTCGCCGAACAGCAAGCCCGCGAAGAAGAAGAGCGCGCTCGCCTCGAGGAGGAGAAACGCCTCGAAGAGGAACGCCAGAAGTCCGAGCTCCAGAAGCAAATCGGCGCCCAAAACTTCGCCGAACAGACGAACACCAACATGTGGGACTCCATCAAACCCGCCGAGCCCGAAGAAGACCTCGACGTCCCGCCCTCTCTCCGTGGTCGCCTGAAAAAATAACTAGCCCACCTCACCAAACTAGTCGCTCCTAGGAGCGACTTTTTGTGTTATACTATATTTATAACGGAGGAGCATGGATGGGACCAAATTTCAAAATCGGTGACAGTCGCGTTCTCGAGAGTCGCGAGGCCCTCGACGGCGCCATGATTCGCCGCCGCCGCATCACCCCCGACGGCCGTCGTTTTACGACCTACGAGCGCGTCGAAGTCCCCACTCCCACCGTCATCAAAAAATCCGGCGAACGCAAAAACTTCGACCGCGACAAACTTTTTATCTCCGTCAAACGCAGCGTCGGCAAATTCTTCAATTCCGACCTCGAAGTCGAAGAAGTCGTGGACAAAACCATGGGCAAACTCTACGTCCTCGGCAAAGACGAAGTCACGACCCGCGAAATCGGCCAAGCTGTCCTCGACGTCCTCGCCGAGATTAACGACGTCGCCTACATTCGCTACGCCAGCGTCTTCCAGGACTTCAAAACCCTCGACGATTTCGAAAAAATCCTCGCTAAACAAAAGGAACAAAAAGAACAAAAATCCAAAAAGGAGCCAAAATGCGCGCAGTAATCGTCTATCGTGAACATTCCGACTATGTCGGCCTCGTCGAAGAATTCCTCGAAGAGTTCTATCGTCGCACCGGCAAACACCTCGAGGTCATCGACCCAGATTCCCGTGACGGCCAGACTTTTTGCCACGCCTACGACGTCGTCGAATATCCCACCATTCTCGGCCTCGACGATCTCGGCAAAGTCCTCGCTCGCTGGCGCGGCCTCCCCGTCCCCACCATCAACGCCGTTTCTTACTACGCCACCGAAGGCCCCCAAGAGCTCCTTCGTGACGATCCCGACGAAGACAACGTCATCGTCACCTTTGACGACACCCCACCAGATAACGCACCTCTAGAAATTCCTCCCTCTGCCGCCAACGAACAGGAACCCGAGCAGGAACCCGAGCAACTCCCAGATAACGCACCCCTAGCAACCCCCACCCCCGAAGCAGACAGTCAAAACCCATAGCTGTTTTGACCAGCATACCTCCATTATATCACACCATAAGCATTTTGTCAAGCGGCAAAAGTATGCTATAATAATCCCATGAAATACCAAGCTGGAACTCGTCGCCGCGCGGCGGAATACGAAAAAGCCATCCGTAACTGGTGGAAAAAAGACAAAACCTTCGAAAAATCCGTCAATAGCCGCCCTATTGACCACTCCTACGTTTTCTACGACGGCCCCCCCTTCATTACCGGCAACCCCCATCACGGCACCCTGCTCTCTAGCGTCGTGAAGGACGCCGTCCCCCGTTTCTGGACCATGAACGGCTATCGCGTCGAGCGCCGTTGGGGTTGGGACTGCCACGGCCTCCCCGCCGAAAACTTCGTCGAAAAACAACTTGGTATCACTGACCGCCGCGCCATCGGCACGTCGATTTCTCTCGAAACTTACATCACCAAAGCCCGCGAATCCATGGTCGCCAACTCCGAGACCTGGGAAGACACCATCGACCGCATCGGCCGCTGGGTCGATTTCCGCGGCGCCTACCGCACCATGGACAAGGACTACATGGAGTCCGTCTGGTGGGCCTTCAAAACCCTCTACGAAAAAGGCAAAATCTACGAAGGTCGCAAAGTCCTGATGTATGACACCAAATTCGCCACCCCTGTCTCGAAGGCCGAGGTGACGATGGACAACGACGCCTACCAGGCAGTCACTGACCCTTCCGCCTACGTCCTCTTCAAGCTTTCCAACGCGCAGAATAGCGCCGGTCTCACCTTCCTCGGAGATCACGTCCTCGACGACGCGAAGACTTTCCTCCTTGCTTGGACCACTACCCCCTGGACCCTCCCCGCAAACCTCGCCCTCGCCGTCAACAAAGGTCTAGAATATGGCATCTTCGAGTTCGACAGCAAAAACCTCATCATGGCGACCGCACTCTCGAAAAAAGTCCTCGGCGAAACAGCAAAACCTTTCGCCACCTTCAAGGGCGACAGCCTCGTCGGCCTGTGCTACGAACCGCTAATTGACATCGAAGATTTCATTAATCAAACCGACGAGAATGATCTTCTTGACTCTCATATTGTCCTCGCTGGGGATTTTGTCTCCTCCGAAGAAGGCACCGGCATCGTTCACTTGGCCCCCGCCTATGGCGAAGACGACTATGCAATCTGCCAAAAAGAACACATCAAATTCGTCGACGTACTCGACGAAAACGGCTACTATCTCCCCGAAATCGCCACGCAACTCCATGCTCTCGGCGTTCGCGACACCGACGAACACGGTATCGAATGTTGGGCGGGCAACAAATTTATCGCCAAAGTCCTCGAAGAAAAAGGTATCGTCTGGAAAATCGAATACATCAAGCACGAATATCCCTTCAACCCGCGCAGTAAACAGCGCATCATCTACCGTGCCTTCCCGAGCTGGTTCTTTGATGTCGCCGGCTCCAAACCCCTCATGCTCGACCAAAACGAAAATATCAACTGGTTCCCAGAATACCTAAAACACGGCCGCTTCGCCAAAAATATCGACCAAGCTCCCGACTGGAATCTTTCCCGCGACCGTTTCTGGGCAACTGCCATGCCGGTCTGGAAGGGCGACCAGGGAACCGTCAAAGTCATCGGCTCCTACGCCGAGCTCGAAGAACTTTCCGGCGTCCGCCTCGACGACTACCATCGCCCCTGGGTTGACCAAATCGAATTCGACTGGCACGGCGAGCACTTCACCCGCATCGACAAAGTCCTCGACTGCTGGTTCGAGTCCGGCTCCATGCCCTTTGCCCAGCTCCACTATCCCTTCGAGAACAAAGCCAAATTCGAAGCCAACTATCCCGCCGACTTCATCGTCGAATACGTTGGCCAAGTCCGCGCCTGGTTCTACTACCTCCACGTCGTCAACACCTCCCTCTTCGGCCAAAACTGTTTCAAAAACGTCATCACCACCGGTACTCTCGCTGGCAACGACGGCCGCAAAATGTCCAAATCCCTCGGCAATTATACCGACCCGAATGTTTTGATGGATCAATTTTCCGCCGACTCCCTCCGCTTCCTGCTCCTCTCTAGTCCCGTCCTCTCCGGCGAAGATTTTGCCCTTCTCGACAAAGACGTTTCCGATGTGGCGCGTAAACTTTCGATGATTTGGAATGTTTACGACTTCTTTACAACTTACGCCTCTGTCGATGGTTTCGACTCCGACGATATTCCGGCCAAGCTCAAGGTCTCCGAGCTTTCCAACGCTCTCGATCGCTGGATTGTTTCTCGCCTCTGGACTCTCCGCGATGAAATCACCGACGGCATGCACGAATACAACCTCCCCAAAGCCCTCGCCGGCGTCCTCCCCTTCATCGACGACCTCTCCAACTGGTTCGTCCGTCGCTCGCGCCGTCGCTTCTGGAAGTCCGAAGACGACAGCGACAAGCTCGAGGCTTACAAAACTCTCGGCTACGTCCTCGTCTATCTTTCCATGATTATCGCCCCCTTCGTCCCCTTCCTCGCCGAGGAACTCTACCAAAAAATGACCGGCAAAACTACTTCCGTCCACCTGCTCGACTGGCCCGCTGCCGGCAAGCCTGACAAAAGACTTCTTTCCGAAATGGCTCGCGTCCGTGCGATTATCACCGACGGTCTCGCTCTGCGTATGCAAAAGTCCGACACCGAAGCCCAAATCAAAGTCCGCCAGCCACTCTCCTCGCTCATCTACGACGGAGAAAAGCTCGACGCCGCCTACGAAAAAATCATCGCCGAAGAAGTCAATGTCAAGTCCGTCAAACATGGTAAGAAGCTCCAGCTCGACAAAACTTTGACGCCCGAACTTCGCGCCGAAGGTTTTGCTCGCGAGCTCATTCGCGTCGTCCAATCCGCCCGCAAAAAAGCCGGCCTCTCCG
Source organism: Candidatus Saccharimonadota bacterium (assembly GCA_017433765.1). GTDB lineage: Bacteria > Patescibacteriota > Saccharimonadia > Saccharimonadales > Saccharimonadaceae > Nanosyncoccus. Next base: position 7,240 of record JAFRGO010000002.1, on the reverse strand, counting down.
TCGATGACCGGATCAAACTTTCTCTCTCTATCGACCTCGACCCAGCTTACCGCGACCTCGTCGCCGCGGAAGTCCTCGCTCTCTCGGTCGAGAAAGACGCCAACTACGCCTACGACGAAATTGCCAAAATCGACGACCAGACCCTCACTATTTCGCTCGAAAAGGCCTAGTTCAGCTTTAGTGCTTCGCAGTTCGCGATTAGTCTCTCGAGGAAGCGCGCCTTCGCTTCCTCGATATCTTTCGCATCTTCCGAACCATGCCACGCCACTAGCGCCGGCTCCTGTAGCGCCCGCGCAAAGGAGAACGTCACCGGCCACGGGAACGGCCCATTGTTCGCCACGGCCTGCAAATTCTTCGTCGCCTGCTCCACAGTCTGTCCTCCGGACAGGAATACCACTCCCGCCAACTCTTCCGGCACGAACTCTCGCAACGTCTCTGCCGTCGTTCTCCCCACTTCTTCCTCCGTCGAAGGCAAGAAGAATTGCTTCCCCGCAATCACCATATTGACCTTCAGAATCGTCCCCGCGAGGTCAACTTCTCTTTCTCGCAACTTCTCGAACAACACGCGCAGGACTTTTCCGGTCACTTCTTTGCTTTTTTCTAGACTATAATTTCCGTCATATACCACTTCCGGCTCCACGATCGGCACGATTTTCGCCTCTTGGCACTTCTTCGCATATTCCGCCAGTATCTCGGCGTTTTTCTCAATCGCCATTTCGCTCGGCGTTTTTTCGTCTATCGTAAACGCCGCCCGCCATTTCGCAAACCTCAACCCCATTTGGTAATACTCCGCCAGCCTCTCGTCCAGCCCGTCCAGTCCTTGCGTCCATTTTTCCTCCGAATTTGGAAAATCCACCAGCCCTTGATCGACTTTTATTCCGGGCACGATTCCTAGTCCCGTCAAAAATTCAGTAAACGTCCGTCCGTCGTCCGCCCTCTGTCTCGCCGTTTCGTCGAACAGTATCACCCCGTTCACATATTTTTCTAGTCCAGGCGTCGTGAAGAAAATATTTCGATAATTTCTCCGGTGTTCTTCGTCATCCACTATTCCCATCCCCTCGAATTTTTTATGTATCGACCCGCCACTTTCGTCCGCCGCCAATATTCCTTTCCCGCCCGACACCAACATCTTCGCCATTTCTCGTAAATCCAGCGCTCCACTTCTTTCCATTTTCACTATTTCCTCCAATTTTTCAAAGTTCAAACTTCGATTTAGTTTTGAATTTTCCACGTTTGCCTTCGCGAACAGTAGCGCTTCGCCCGCACTTTTGCCTTTTATTACCGCCGCCAACATCGTCGCCATCGCCACCGAATAAACCGTCAAATGTGTCATCATCTCCGCCCGTTCGAGTTTCCACTTTACACTCTTCTTGCCCACCTTCATTCCATCCTTGTCCAGCCAACAATTCTGCCCGTCCTTCCGTCCCGCGACCACGAAATTCGCGAACAGTAAATCCGCTTCTTTCGCCAAGCGTTTCTCGGCCTCATTCGTCGGATTTTTTGCACTATATATTATTATCGCGCGCCGATTTTGTTTTTTATAATTTAAAAGCGCTTCCACGAAAGTCTTCGTTATCCCTGCCGACCTATCCACGATTATGATTTGGGCGTCGCTCGCCGGCGTGATAAACTCCGTCGCGGCCTTTTTTCTATCAACAAAATAGCTGATTTTATCATTCTTACATAATATATATCTATATTCCTTCGCCGTCTCTCCCCCCATAATCTCGCTCTCCACTCCTAGTTCTCGCAAAACTTCCTGTGTCACCTTTGCTCCGCCTAGCATCGCCGTCCGCTCGGCATAAAAATGACTTCCGCCGTTGAAACCAATATCCATCCATTCTACGTCGTCCTCGTCTCGCTCGCTTTTCTCCCCATTCATGTCGAGATAGACGTCTTTTATCACGTTACCAAAAATAACGATTCTGCTCATGCTTATATTATACCACAACTCCCGCGCAACAAAAACCTCCCCCGAAGGGGAGGTTCAGTTTTTGGAAACTTAATCCATTCTTACTTTTTCGTCTTTGGCGAAAGAAACCAAATCAGAAATATAAGCTCCCAACACGCCGCCAATCAGCGGGAAGACGACATAGGTGACCAAAGCCAAAGCGATACCGCTCAGCAAATCACCGATATTATCTCCACCACTTGGCAGGATTTGATACATTAGTGCCGCCGCTGGGTTGAGCGCAAAGCTCGAGCTCAGCCCGAGGAAGGTGCTCGAGAAAATCACCACCGCAATCAGCGTCAAGGTGAAGCCACCCGCAACGATCGCCGCCAGCGTCAAAGTCGAACGCCTATATTGTAGCGCGCGTGTGTAAAAGAACGTAATCATCGCCGCACCAATCATCTCAATCAGCGTCACCGCCCAGAAGAACTCACTCGGAACTTCGCCGATTTGCGGCAACATTGTCGTTTGTCCGCCCGCGTTCCAGAACGCACTCGCAATCAAATAGCCGAGCCAAGCGCCTAGGACCTGCGCCAAAATATAGAGTACGCCGCGAATCGCCGAAATTCTCCTCGTCGCCATCATCCCCGCCGTAATGACCGGGTTGAGATGCGCGCCAGAAACTCCATAAAACGTCGCCGTGAGCGCCAAGATTACGATAAAAATATATAGTGGTTGATACGCCCCCAGCGTCATCAAAATCATGAGCAGGAACATCGTCCCCAAAACTTCACCAGCTAGCGCGCCGTAGAGTTTTTTGTCGTGAAAAGCCGTCAGGATATTTTCCTTCGGGTCGCATTTCTTCGCGAAGAACTCCTTACAGAATCCTTTCACTCCGCCGGTCTTCTCGCTTTTTGTCGCTTCGATGACTTTTTTCTCTTCGACCTTTTCTACTTTTTCCACCCTTTTAGTTTCGGCCTTGATTTCGGGCGCTTCTGTCTTTTCCGTCTTTACAGTCGCTTTTGTGTCTTTCTTTTTCGACTTGTTTGCGGATTTCTTTGGCTTGTTATTTGCCATTTGACCTCCTTAAAAGTGATATTACTAGCATTATAGCACGCTTGTGATATAATTGTAAGATACAATTTGAAAGGAAAAGAAATGGGTATCATGATTAACAAAGAAGACGAAAACGTCAAGTTGACCGAGCGCATCAACGCCGACCTCCGGACTAGCGCCATGGCGACTTCCGACGAAGATTTCGACGGCGACTATGTCGAGTCCTCCGCTTACACGAAAGAGCTAGTCAAAACCGGTCGCTTTTCCTGGATTTGGATTGTCCTTGTCGCTCTTGCGATTATCTCTCTTGTCTTTATTATTATGTTCTAGAGTGCTATAATATCTCTATGTCTATAGAGGAATTAAAACAAGCCCTAAAAACCATCAACGTCGAGTATTCGAAGATAAAGACTCTCCCTCCTGCCGAGCGTCGTGCTTTTGGCGAAAAGCTCAACGCGAAAAAACAATCTCTTCTCGACCAAATCTCCGCTCTCGAGTCCGCCGAGGAGTCAAACGCCCTCGAGCCTATCGACCTCACCGCTCCCTTCGCTGACAATTCCTCTCCCTTCGACGCCAATTTTGGCTCTCGACATCCTCTGATGACCGAGCTCGACCGTATCGTCGATATTTATTCCCGCATGGGCTTCAACGTCATCGAATCTCGCCAGCTCGACGACGAGTTCCACATGTTCGATAGCCTCAACTTCCCCGTCGGCCATCCCGCCCGTGACGGCTACGATACTTTCCGCACCGAAGAAGGCTACATTCCTCCCGCCCACACCTCAACCATGCAACATCGCGCGCTAAAACTTTACAAGAAGGACCTCGACGCCGGCAAAAACATCTCCGTCGTCATCCCGGGTCGCGTTTTTCGCAACGAAGACGTCGATGCTACCCACGAGCACACTTTCTACCAGTGCGAAGGCGTTTTCGTTTCTCGGACCGCGAACATGGGCGAGATGCTCGGCGTCCTGAAGCACTTCTTCGAGACCTATTACGGCCAAAAATTAAAGATAAAAACCCAGCCAGGCTACTTCCCCTTCACCGAACCTTCGGTCGAGCTTCTGATAGAAAAGCCAAAATCCCTCGGCGGCAAAGGTGACGGCTGGCTTGAAATGCTCGGTTGTGGCATGATTCATCCCAACGTTCTCAGAACTGCCGGTATCGACCCCGAAATCTACAAAGGTTTCGCCTGGGGCGGAGGTATCGATCGTCTCGTCATGCTAAAATACGCTCTTACCGACATCCGCTATTTCGAATCCGCCAAATTAGAATTTTTGAAGGAGTTTTAGCCTATGAAAATTTCCCTAAACGAAATCTACAAACTTGTCCCCGCCGCTCGAGCCCTCCCCGCGAGTGAGCTCGTCAGCTTGATCGGCTCTCGTCTAGTCGAGGTCGAAGGCGTCGATGATTGGTCCAAGAAATACAAGAACATCTTCGTCGCTAAAGTCCTCTCGGCCACTCCTATTGAGGGCACCCATCTCCATCTCTGCCAAATCGACGCCGGCGCCCACACTTCCGATTTTGACCCCGAGCACGACGGTTTTGTCCAAGTCGTCTGTGGCGCACCTAATGTCCACGCCGGTATGCTCGCCGTCTGGATTGCCCCGGGTGCCATCGTTCCTGCCACCTTCGGCACCGCCGACGAATTCGAGATTTCCGCTCGCAAACTCCGCGGCCACACGAGCTACGGCATGCTCTGTGCTGCTGACGAGCTAGCTCTGGGCGACAACCACGAAGGTATCCTCGAGCTCGACCCCCAGTCCGCTCATCCAGGCGACAACTTCGCCGACGTTTTTGACTTAAACGACCAAATCCTCGATATCGAAAACAAATCCCTCACCCACCGCCCCGATTGTTTCGGTCTCATTGGCTTCGCTCGCGAAGTTTCCGGTATTCTCGGCGAAGAGTTTTCTACGCCCGACTTCATGTCCCACTCGCTCCCCCTTGATGCCTCCGGAAAGGGAATCGAGATTTCTTCTCCCGAGCTCTGTCCTTGCTATTCCTACGCCGTGATTGACCTCGAGAATCCCCTCGAGAAGAACCCCTACTTCGACGCCACCGCTGTTTTTCTCGCCAAAGCCGGTATGCGCCCCATCTCCAAAATCGTTGACGCCACTAATTATTATATGCTCCTCACCGGCCAGCCCCTCCATGCCTTCGACTACGACAAATTCATCCAAGTCGGCGCCACTTCCGAGCCAAAAATCGGCGTTCGCCTCGCCCGCCCCGACGAAAAACTCACTCTCCTCGACGGAACCGAAGTTGCTCTCGTAAAAGACGATATTTTGATTACTTCCGGCGACATTCCGGTCGCCCTTGCTGGCGCCATGGGCGGCAAATCCACCGAAATCGACGCCACCACCAAAAAGGTCGTCCTCGAGTCCGCCACCTTTTCTCTCTACCATCTCCGCAAAACCCAAATGGCCCACGGCATCTTTAGCGAAGCCATCACTCGCTTCACCAAAGGCCAGCCCGCCTCCGCCTGCGTTTCCGTTCTCTCCGCCTGCGCCAGTTCTCTCGGTGGCAAGATTCTCTCACTTTCGGCCAAATTCGCCGTTCCAACAGAGAAGAATGTTGTAAAAATTACAACAACCGCCATCAACTCCCTTCTCGGTTCCGACTACTCAAAGGAGCTAATTATTCGCACTCTGCGGAACACTAATTTCGAGGTCAGCGCCACTAAAGGCGACGAACTCGAGGTTACCGCTCCCTCTTGGCGCACCGATATTCATATCAAAGAGGATATTATCGAAGAAGTCGGCCGTCTCCTTGGCTACGATAATCTCCCTCTCTCCTTCCCGACCCGTCCCTTCGTCGAGGCCGAAATCGAACCCCTCTTCCGTCTGAAAAGCTCTCTCCGCCACCTCCTCTCCGATAAATACCGCGCTTCCGAAGCTCTGACCTACTCCTTCGTCTCCGAAGATTTACTCACCAAGGTCGGCGAAGACCCAGAAAATTCCTACAAAATCATTAACTCCATCTCTCCCGAGCTTCAACGCTTCCGTCAAAGCCTAACCCCGTCTCTCCTCGACCATCTCCGCGAGAATTTAAAGGCCGGCTTCTCTGACTTTTCTCTCTACGAAATCAACCAAGTTGCCCCTCGCTCGCTCGGCCTCACCGACGAGAATGTTCCTCGCCTCGAAACCCATCTCTCCCTTATCACTCTCGGCGATTACTATTCCGCCAAATTCCTCCTCACCGGCCTCCTACGTTCGCTCGGCCTCGACTTCCGTTTCGAGACCTTCGACGGCTCTCTCCACTATTTTGAGCCCACCCGTTCCGTCACTATTCTTGCTTCCGACGGCGCTCGTCTCGGCTCTCTCGGCGAGCTTCGCACCAGCGTCCTCAAGCAATTCAAACTGACGGCCCCCATTTCCGCTTTTGAGCTCAATCTCGACGCTCTCCTTCTCGCCCAATCTTCCGCCTCGCTCGCGAAATCCTCTCCTCGCCTCTCTAGATTCCCCTTCGTCAGCCGCGATCTGACCTTCTCTCTTGCTAAAACTATCCCCTATTCCGACCTCGAGGCCAAAATCCTCTCCGCTCTTGCCGGCGAGGGGCTTATCTACACTCTTTCCCCAGTCTCGATTTACGCCAAAGACACCTCTTCTGCTGCCCACAATCTTTCTTTTCGCCTGCGCTTTTCTTCGCCCGAAAAAACCTTAACCTCTGCCGAGATTTCTGCTATAATAGAGAAAATCACTGCTAGTGCCGGCGAACTTGGCGCAAAACTAATCTAGGAGGACTATGACTACAGAGCTAAAAACCAAAACCAAAACCCGCGTCATCGTCGGCATCATCGCCGGGTTGATGCTACTCTCGTCTGTCGCGGTTTATGTCGCCATCATCATTGCCAACAACAAAGACAAAAACTCCGTCTCTGACGAGCTTTCCGAAGAACTCCTCGCTGCCTACGAAGAAAAAGGCAAAGCCTACGACGCCAAAGTCACCGAGTTCAACGATTCCACTCTGTCTCTTCGCAACGATAACCTCGAATCTCTCATCGCCCTCCGCTCCGAGGTCAAGGCCTTCAACGCCGCCTCTGCCAACGAAGGCGGCCTAAAGAAAACCGACATCACCGCCGGCACCGGCCGCACCATCGACGCCAACTCGGTTGACTACGGCCTCTTCTATATCGGCTTCTGTCCCGACGAGAGCGTTTTCGACTCTAGCTTCGACAATTTCTCCGCCCCCTCCTCGCTCAAGAGTCCCCTCGTCGTCACCTCTACCGACCTGCTCATCCCAGGCATGTACCAAGGTCTTGACGGCATGAGCCTCGGTGGTTCCCGCGTC
>JAFRGO010000001.1 GCA_017433765.1 Candidatus Saccharimonadota bacterium | reverse complement strand
ATCAAGACGCCAGATATTGTCTCGAGGGCGTTTATCTATCTCGATAATTCGGAGGAGTTAATCGGGAAAATACGACATTATCTACGGCAGAAAACCGACAAGTCGATATCGACGGAGCCAGAACTGAAGGTGCTGAAAGAGGAGATAAAGGAAGATATTACGCATATTCTCTTTGATGCGACGGGGCATACGCCGATTGTGATACCAGTGATAAATAAGGTGTAGAAGCCTAGCCGGCGAGGTTGCGGCTGCGGAATAATTCTGCGAAGAAGTTGAAAAGTCTCCGGGAATTGTTCCGGAGACTTTTTGGGAGGTTATTCCGAGATTTTAGGAGGAAGTTGTGCCGGCTTATTCCGAAAGTGGGAACCAGGTGTCGAGGTGGAAGTCGGCGCCAGAGACGGCGGCGACGGCGAGGAGAGGCGAGAAGTGGGCGCGAAGGAGGGGCTGGAACTTTAGGAAACTTTCGGCGGCGAAGGTCATCTGGCGCTGTTTGCGCTCGTCAACCATGGCGAGGGGGGAGCCGCGGAAGCTGTCGCGACGATATTTCACCTCGGTGAAATAGATATGGTCATCTTTTGTTGAGATGATATCGATTTCGTAGAAGGGGGTCTTATGATTGCGCGCGACGATGGTGTGGCCGGAGTCGAGGAGGTAGCGAGTGACGAGGTTTTCGGCGCGATCACCGAGTTGTTTGGTGGTAGTTCTGGAATTTTTGGTTTTTAAGGTTTTAGCGTTTGGGGTCTGGCTTTTGGGATTTTGAGTGTCCGAAGTTTGGGCGAGGAATTCGGCGATGGGGCGGAAGGAGCGACGGTGCTCGGGGCAGAGGCCGAGGGTAGCGAGGGCCTCGCGATGGAGGGCGGTGCCGTAGCCGACGTGCTGAGCGAAGCCATAGCCCGGGTAGGGGGTTTCGAGAGAGGCCATGTAGGCGTCGCGGGCGACTTTGGCGATGATGGAGGCGGCGGAGACTTCTTTGATGAGGAAGTCGGCCTTTTTCAAGGTAGAGACGTAGGGGGCGAAGGGGGTGTCGGCGAGGAAGTTGACGGTGCCGTCGATAATAATCTCGTCGAAGGGAACATGGGCGAGCTGGATATTTTTCACGGCGCGGCGGGTGGCGAGGACGAGAGATTTTGACATGCCGAGGGAATCTAGTTCCCTGCTGGAGACCCAGCCGAGGGCGGCGGCGGGGGAAAGGGCGAGGATTTGTGCACTCAAGGCCTCGCGCTTTTTCTGGGTGAGTTTCTTCGAGTCGGTGAGGTCGGCAGTCCAAGCGGGGAGAAAACCAGATGCGTCATGAGGGAGAATGACGGCGCCCACAACAAGTGGCCCCGCCCAGGGGCCACGTCCAACTTCGTCAATGCCGAGGAGCATTAGGCGGATTGTTCGGTAGTAGTATCAGCGGCGGAAGATTCAGCGGGTTCGGTTTCAGGGGCTTTGGCTTCGGCAGTCTCGGCTGGAGCTTCGACGGCTTCGGGAGTTGCGGCCGGGGCGTCTTCTTTGAGGGTGTTGACCGCGAGACGGTCGAAATCCTTCGCTACGAGGCGAGCGGACTTACCAGAGCGGGCGCGGAGATAGCCGAGGTTGTTGCGGCGAACCTTCGAGCGGCGGACGATTTCGATTTTCTCGACGAGGGGGGAGTGGAGAAGGAAGGACTTCTCGACGCCGACACCAGAGGCAATCTTGCGGACGACGATGCGGGCGGTATGGGAATCCTTGCGGTCAACGCGGATAACAACGCCTTCGAAGACCTGGGAGCGGAATTTTTCGCCTTCTTTGATTTTTTGAGTGACTTTGACGGTATCACCGGAGCGGACGTCAACAATAGCAGATTTTTTCTGGGCGTCACCGATTTGTTTGAGAATAGAAAAACTCATATAATTAACCTTGATTAGACAGTTAGGGGTATTTTAGCATATTTTTGGGGATTTGGGAAGGGGGAAAAACTCAATTCTACTGTTTTCTCGGGGTATTCCTGGGCTACGCGTTCGACGGCGTTGTTGAAATATTCTTTGTTGTTCTCGAAACCGATAAAGCGCCGGCCGGTTCTACGGGCCGCTATCGCAGTAGTACCCGAACCCATGCATGGGTCTAGGACTAAATCGCCTGGATTGGTATAGGTCTTTATTAGCCACTCGAACAAAGCCACAGGTTTTTGGGTGGGGTGGAATTTGCCTTCGCTCTCGGCGGTGACGAAATATTGGACTGAACGGGGATAGCGGAGGCCAGAGTCGTTTTTGACTAGAATGGCTTTTTCTTGTTTGCCGTAGGCCATAGTGTCGCGCACGGCGCAACCTTTGTTGTAGGGCTCGCCGGCGGTCATCTGGGGGTTGTAGGTGCATTGTTTGCGGTAGAAAACGACGATGTCTTCGTGGGCGCGCATGGGCTGTTTTTTTGCATTCAGATAGCCGGTAGCCTTGGACTTTTCCCAAACGAGGGTATATTTGAAATCCTTGTAATTCGTGGATATTAAGTAGGCCGTGAAGGGCATTTGGGCGGTAGAGATGACTGGCGTGGTTTTTGTGCCTACCCTATTTGCTTCTCGCCAAAACTTATCGTAGTCGATTATCTTGTCCCAACCGTTGCGTTTGTTGAGCGTACCGTAGGGAAAATCGGTAATAATAGCATCGACAGATTCGCTTGAGAGGCTAGGGAGACCGCCTTCGTCAAACATATCCGTCAGGACGAGTTTTATATCTTCGCCAAAACTCCGAATGGTAGTCATTTTGTACTCCGCATAATGAGGGCCTCTAGTTCTTGCTTAAAATAGAGCAGCTTTGTCTTGTCTGGAGTAGCGTCGGTGTCCGTGCGTTTGCCGTTCCTGGCGATAAAAATCTTGTCTATCTTGTACTTTAGATTCGATTTTTCTAGTAGCTCTTGCCAATCCGCGGTCAATTCGAGAACTTCGGCAAAAACCCAGAATTTTAGATTGGGATATACGCGGCGGGAATGTCGGATTCGAGCCTTGAGAATGCGGGACTCGCCGATTAGCTCCTTTAGCCTCGTCATGTCGATGTATTCTTTGCATTCGATTATCAAAACAGGGGCTTTTGTTGTTTTGTTGAAGATTACGCAATCGCCACCAAAGGTGAGCTCCTTCCTAGAAATAAAGGAAGTTATCCTACCTTTGATGCCGGCGGTTCTGCTCGAGGTTACTTTTTTGCAGTAAAAATTATCGGCTAGGTGGTTCTCGGAAATAAGGCATTCGGCTAGCCTGCGGACAAAAAACTCATCTTTGAAGCCAACCATTGCGGCGAATTGTCGTTCTTTGACATTGTTTTTGGTCAATAGTTCATCAAAAAAATCTTTGCTAGTGCGCGAAAAAACGTCGATGAGTTCGTCTGAGGTTTTTCCGTCGATAAGCGGAGCTATTTCTCTGTCAAAAATTTTTCTGGAATTCTCGTCGGCGGGCATAGCATATCCTCTTTTTATTTATTTTACATCTTAAATTATAAAAACACAATAAGCTAGTGTTTTATTAGGCGGATTTCAGGGCGAGGCGGACGCGCTCGGAGGTGGGGAGAGAGGGGTCGATGTCTTGGAGAATGGCGGTGGCTTCTTTGAGTTGGAAGCCGAGGGCGATGAGGGCGTCGAGAGCTTCGTCGTGGGCGTTCAGGGCGGAGCGGGCGGGAGCGAGGGCGGAGGCGGCGCCGACTTTGTCGCAGAGTTCGAGAATGATGCGTTCGACGGACTTGCGACCGACGCCCTTGGCGGAGGAGAGGAAGAGGGAGTCGCGGTTGGCGATGGCGTTGCGGACGTCCTCGGCGGAGCCGAGGGAGAGGAGGGCGATGGCGGCCTTGGGGCCGACGCCGTTGACAGAGATGAGGAGCTCGAAGAGGCGTTTGGCGGCGAGGGAGGAGAAGCCGTAGAGTTCTTCGGAGGAGTCGGTAATCTTGTGGTAGGTGTAGAACTTTTGCTCGTCGTCGAGGTGGGCGAGCTCGAAGTCGGGGAGGGGGACGGTCAGTTCGTAGCCGACGCCATGGACGTCGATGATGAGCGAGGAGGCGAACTTCTCGGTGATTTTGCCGGAAATGTGTGCAATCATGGGATAATTATAGCATAAATGCTACGGGCGGAGGGCGCTTTGCCTGGAAATGGGGGTCGGCGGGTTTTGGGTTTTGGATTTTGGATTTGGCAAGAAAAATGCCCCCATAGCGGGGGCGGGAGGAGTTAGGCGTGTTGGACACAAGTACGGTTGACTCCCGGATAGATAACAAGCCTAATCTTCGGGTTCGCAGCCCAAATCAGATGCGAAATCAGCCTGTCGTCGCGACCATGGGAGGTGTCGGAGACGAGACAGAGATCGTCGAGGGGGCGACCGTGGGCGATTTCGGCCTTCAGAGTATCTCCAGAGACGACGCAGCAGAAAATCTTGCCAAGGCATCGGTCACCTCTGAACTCTGGGAGGGGGTCGTCAAGAGGGGGATAAGTCCGAATGATTCCCGTGCTTTCCTCATAGACGGAAATGGGCTCTGAGGTAAAATTGAGAAGAAAGTCAACTAAGCGGGTTTTGCGATAATCTTTCATAATATCCTCCTTGGAAGGTACTATTGGCTCAGAGAGCCATTTATTATTATATCACAGATGAACGAAAAAAGCAAGATGGAAATGGAAAAAGCCAAAAAAATGGTGCCCGAGACAGGGGTTGAACCTGCACGACCGTGAGGTCACTAGCACCTGAAGCTAGCGCGTCTGCCAATTCCGCCACTCGGGCATAGGGTTATTTTAGCACAAAGGGGCGAGAAAAGAAAGATGGGACGATTCGGTGGGGCGCAACTGGGAAAAGGAAGTTCGGCGCGAAATAGCGGGGAGAATGAGCACGGGGCGAAGTGGGTGTGGTATAATGGTTATGTATGGGCAAGAATCTTGTGAATGCGCGACTGGCGACAAAAATCCTGACGGAGATTGCGCAGGATAAGATGGGGGGGTGGCTGGCGGGGACGATAGCGCCGGAGGAGATGCGGAGGCTGGAGGCGACGGCGAAGGAGATACAGAGGCGCTCGAGATATCTGGTATGTATTGGGATTGGGGGGTCGTATCTGGGGCATCGGGCGGTGATTGAGGCGGTAGAGCCGGAGAGCCCAACAGAGGTGCTATACGCGGGGAATGATTTGTCGGCGCGGGGGATGGAGAAGATAGTCAAGAAGGTGGAGCCGGAGGGGGTGGATTTCTCCGTGCTGGTGATTTCTAAATCGGGGACGACGCTGGAGCCGGCGGCGGCGTTTCTAGTTTTCAAGGAAATACTGGTGAAAAAATATGGGGTGGAGGGGGCGAAGCGTCGGATATATGCGGTGACGGACGGGAAGGCGGGGGCGCTGCACGACGAGGCGCTGGCGAACGGATACACGAGGTTCGGCGTGCCGGAGAATGTCGGAGGGAGGTATTCGGTATTTACGGAGGTGGGGGTGCTGCCGATGCTGGTGGCGGGGGTGAAGGTGGAGGAGTTTTTCCGCGGGCGGGAGATTTGCCGAAAAAAGCAGGTGCTAAACGGGGAGTTTGCGCAGTCGATGGTGGCGCAGTATGCGTTTTTCCGCAGGGCGCAGTATGAGGCGGGGGTGAGGGTGGAGATTTTGGCGAGTTTCCGGCCAGAGATGAGGTATTTTCAGGAGTGGTGGAAGCAGCTGTTTGGGGAGAGCGAGGGGAAGAGGCACGGGGGGATGTTTCCGGCGAGCGTGATTTATACGAGCGATTTGCATTCTCTGGGGCAATACGTCCAAGAGGGGTCGAGGAAGATTATGGAAACTGTTGTAAAAATTACAACAACGGAGGAGAAGTCGGTGGTGGTGCCGGAGGCGAAGGGACTGGTGGCGGTCGGGACGGAGAAGCTGGTCGGGAGGAGTCTCGGGGAGTTGAACGCGATAGCGGAGGAAGCGACGATACGAGCGCACAAAAAGAGCGGAATTGCGACGGTGGTGATTGAGGCGCCATGGGGGATGAGCGAGAGGACGATGGGATTTCTCATGTATTTCTTTATGGTGGCGTGCGCGGTGTCGGCGAAGCTCGGCAAGGTCAATCCGTTCGACCAGCCGGGGGTGGAGGCGTATAAGGGGGAGATGAAGAAATTATTGTAGGGGTATCTGGGGGTTGGGTTTTTAGGGGCTGGGTTTCAGGGTTGTGATTTTCACTAGACGTTGAAGCGGAATTCGACGACGTCGCCGTCGCGCATGATGTAAGTCTTGCCTTCGGTGCGCATGAGGCCAGCCTCGCGAACGGCCTTTTCGGAGCCGAGGCGGGCGAGATCGTCGAAGTTACAGATTTGGGCGGAGATGAAGCCACGCTCGAAGTCGGTGTGGATGGTGCCAGCGGCTTCGGGGGCGGTGGAGCCTTGCTTTATCGTCCAGGCGCGGCACTCTTTTTTGCCGGCGGTGAGGAAAGATTGGAGGCCGAGGGTGGCGTAGGCGGCGCGGATTAGCTCCTCGAGGGCGTCGTGCTCGATGCCGTAGCTTTTAAGGAACTCTTTGCGCTCCTCGCGCGACATGGCGGACATCTCTTCTTCGAGTTTAGCATTGACAAAAATCGCTTTGTGTGGTATAATGAGATTAAGGAGCTGCTCCTGAATGGTTTTTGCGTGCAGCGTTTCTTCATCGACATTGAACATATAGATGACCGGCTTGTCGGTCAGATAGGGGATGAGGTCGTCGGCGGGGTCCTTTTTGCGCTTGGCGGCGATACGCGCCCGAGTTTCCTCGTCGGCAAGTTGTAATTCTAGATTGATGATGTCGATGTCGTCCTTTGCCTGTTTTACAATGTCATCGACGATTTTTTGGTCGGCGCGGACGATGTCGCTACTTTTAAAAGCGCGGACGACGTGGCAGATGGCTTGGCACTCGCGGATATGGGCAAGGAATTTGTTGCCGAGGCCTTCGCCCTTCGAGGCGCCGGCGACGAGGCCGGCGATATCGACAAATTCAACGGTGGCAGGGACGACTTTGTCGGTGGCGTAGATTCTAGCCAGGGTATCGAGGCGGTCGTCGGGGACGGGGACGATACCTTTGTTGGGCTCGATGGTGGCGAAGGGGTAGTTGGCCGCGAGCGCGCCGGCGTTGGTGAGGGCGTTGAAGAGGGTGGATTTGCCGACGTTGGGGAGGCCGACGATGCCGATTTTGAGATTCATATCTATATATTATAACATATTGAAAAATATTTATCTGCAAAGCAAAAAGAAGCTCTTGCGCTAAGCACATACTGCGCCCTGCAAGAACTTCGATATTTATATTATATCAAATCAGAGCAGAAATATCAATGATTTGACCGTGTTTTGTAATCATAATTATATTTTTATCTGTTTTTGTTTACGCATTTGATTAACCAAAAAGGCTCGAACTTTCAAATCTCTAACTTTTTTGATGCGGAAAGTATCTATGATAAGGTTTGGTGATTGTTTAGTTGCATCTTTTAATGTATGCTCAAGAGTATTCGCATTGAAAGATTCTGGAGATTTTATCTCGTATTCTATTCCGTCTAGTTTGATATCGGCCGTATGTAAATTACCTTCCTCTAGGAATTCTATATAATGACCAGCGAGGGAAAGAATTTCTGCCACTCGCAGTTCGTGGGGCCAAGGTTTGCGACCTGGTGCAATAAAAATTCCAGTTTTTCTTTTGTTTTGCATAACATCATTATAATTCTTTTAGGTTAGAAATAAAAATGTTTGTTCTTCCGTCTTGGTTTTGACAGTCGTGCTTTGACAGAAAAATGGGATAAAAGGAATAGTCTGCGGGGGCTTTTCTGGAATTGAGCTATTTACTTTTTCGTAACGCCGGTTAGCTTATATCCGCCATCTTCTTCAATAAACTTGAACTCGTAGATAGAGTGCCCTGTTTCTAGGCTTTCCATGTTGATGGTGGGACAATTATAGACGTTGTCGTCGCAATTGGATAGGCGCTCGCCGTTGCTTGTGGCTTCGGCAGCATTGAGATAAAAGACTGACGCGAGGGCGGTAAAGCTGTCTTCGCCGGCTTCGACGCTTGCGATTTTTGGTGGAAACGCGGAGCTTGAAAAGGAGGGGGAAAGGTTATATAATTTAGGGAAGAAAATAAGTAGAAGGAAAGAAAAATGACCAAGACCAGATTGATTCTTATTACTAACCCCGGAAGTTCGTCGAGGAAATATGCGCTGTATCGCGACAGCGAGTTTCTCTGTGCGTTGCATTTTGAATTCGAGAAACAGAGCGTGGTTTGCACGCTGAAGCGGGCGAACGGGACGAAGAAAAAGTTGCCACAGGATTTCAAGACGCTGGCGACGACGGTGTCGCATATTAACGAAATCCTCAGCGAGGAAGGCTATCTGCCGGAGGGAACAAAAATCGACGTGGTGCTGGCGAGAGTGGCGGCGCCTGGGACGTATTTTGCGGAAGACCATATTGTCGATAAAGAATATCTCAAGAAGCTCGAGGACGCGAAGAAGAAGGCGCCTCTGCACGTGCCGGTGGTGGCGGGGGAGATTGAACATTTTGTGAAAATCTTTGAGGGGACGCCAATTTTGTCGATTTCTGACTCGTCGTTCCACAATAGCCGGCCGGATGTGGCGAAATATTATGCGTTCGACACGGAGTTGGCGGACAAAACGGATGTGAAGAAATATGGTTATCACGGGCTGTCGGTGGGGTCGATTGTGAAATATATGGAAGGCGAGAAAATCCTGCCGGAAAAAATGATTGTCTGCCATATCGGGTCGGGAAGCTCGGTGACGGCGGTGTTCCGCGGAAAATCGTATGATACGACGATGGGATACACGCCGCTCGAGGGGGTGATGATGTCCACGAGAGCGGGGAGCATGGATGTGGCGGCGGCGCTGGCGATTAAGCGCGAGCTGGAGATGAACGACGAAGATTTCGAGAAGTATCTGAACAAGGAATGTGGGCTAAAGGGCGTGTCGGGAAAGACGGACGATATGCGCGAGATTATCGAGCTGGAAGAGAAGGGCGACAAGCGGGCGAAGTTTGCGCACGAGCTGTATGGCTATCGCATCCGTGCCGAGATTGGGCGGATGGCGGCGGCGATGAACGGAGTCGATGCGATTGTGATGACTGCGACGATTGGTGAGAGGTCGAAAGAAGACAGAGAGTTGATTTGCAACGAGCTCGAATATCTCGGATTCTCGCTGGATGATGCGAAGAACAAGGGGGAGATGGTCGAGCGCCACACGAATATTGCGACCGAGAACTCGAAGCCGATTTATGTGATTCGGACGGACGAGTTCGAGGAAATGATTCGCAAGGCGACGATGCTGCTCGATAAGTAAAATGCTACGCCAAGTTTCGACAAGCGAGACAGAGATAATCCTCCAAAATCTGGGGGATTGTCTCGCTGTGGCGGGAGATGTGGTGGAGCTGGGGTGTTATGAAGGGGATAGTTCCCTGTTGTTCGCGGAAAGGTTGAAGAAGACGGGGAGCGAGAAAAAGTTGTGGATTTATGACTCGTTTGAGGGACTGCCCGAGAAGAGTGCGGAAGACTTTTCCGAGGCGGGGAGGGACTTCCGGGAAGGAGAATTGAAGGTAACGAAAAAGTATGTCAAGCAGAGGTTTCTCCGAGCGAATTTGGCGCTGCCGATAATCAAGAAGGCGTGGTTTAGCGAACTAGACCCAGAGGGAGATTTGCCGAAGGAAATATGTTTCGCGTTTCTCGACGGAGATTTGTATCAGTCGATTAAAACTTCGCTGGGGCTAGTGGCAGGAAAAGTTAGCGCGGGCGGAAAAATAATCGTGCATGACTATAATAACCCGCAGTTGCCTGGGGCGGCAAAGGCGGTAGAGGAATTTTTGGCACTAGACAATAAGGCCTGGAAGTTCTCCCAGAGAGAAACGTTGGCGATATTGACTAGAATTCGATAAACTCTTGCCAGGGGGCAGGAGGGATTTTGGACTGCTTGCGTGTGTGAGAGCGCTTGAGTCGAATACGCATTGAAAAGAATGCTCCTTATTTTCGCTCGGACGACCTAGTAAAATGGAGAGCGATTTATCTAGTATAGCAAAGTCGGGCTAGGAAATCAAGGCGAAAACGCCTATGCCTGTCAGGATGCCGAGCAAGATGGCGACGGCGATAATGACGGGAGCGGGAATGTGAACTCGAGGTTTTTTAATCCGAGGGCGAACGGGGTCGGGGCGACGAGAACGGCGGGGGTCGTCGGCCTCGGAGGAGGAGAGTTTTTTATCGAGCTGGTCGGCGAAGTCGGGCTGTCTGCGAGATTCGGATTTTTTCGGCTCGGACTTTTTAGCGAGCTCTCTAAGCTTGGGGAGTTCGGGTTTTTTGATGAGCTTCGGGGCGGGCGGTTCGATGGTGGCCTCGGTCGAGAGCTCGGCGGCGTAGTCGGAAGAGGAGGCGGGGCCAGCACTCAAGGGAACCTTGTCAACTTTGACGGAGGCGAGGAAGGGGGTGCTAGAGGCGGGCTTTGGACTGCGAGGCTTGGTGGCGGATTTAGTGCGCGCAGGAGTAGAACTAGCAGCAGGCTTCGGAGTAGTTTTGGCGACGCGAGAGGAGGAAGGATGGGCGACGAAAGGGGCCTCCTTCGCGGAGCGGAGAGTGGGCTTGGACGCGAGCTTGGGGACGGAGGACTGGGTGGGGGATTTCGGGACGGCGGATTTCGACGCGGAGGGTTTCGATACGGAGGTAGGGCGACGAGGAGTGGTCGCGGGGGAAGTCAGGGGAATCTGGGAGGAGATGGGGGCTTTGGGTGGATAGTGGGTGACGATGGCGGGGCCACGACGAGACTTCAGCTCGGCGGTATGGGCGCCACGAGGGACATTACGCTCGAGAATGGCGGGTTTCGGCGGATTAACAGGGGAAGATGTTGTATTTTTTACAACATTATGAGCGCTAGAAAGAGGCTTCTTTTTGAGGGAAGCCTGGGAACTGCGGGCGGAAGGAGAATCGGTCCAGTCCGGACGGAAGAAATCGATTGGTTTGGTCTGGGTCATAGTTCCTTTGCTAGGTCTATTATACCAGTAAACTCCGAATTTATCAAGCTAGCACCCCCAATAAGCAGGCCGTTGACGCCGTCGAGCCCGAGGTAGGCGGAGGCGTTGGCGAGGGAGACGGAGCCACCGTAGAGAATAGGAATAGCAGAGGCGAGCTCGGCGCCGAAAGTCTTCTCCAGAGTGCGACGGAGGAGAGAGATGGCGTCGGAAACCTTGTCGAGAGGGGCGAGGCGGGAGTTTCTAGTCGAGGAAATCGCCCAGACTGGCTCGTAGGCGAGGATGACTTTCGGTAAATCTTCGACCGAGACGTCGCGGAGGGCGGAGAGGAGTTGGTCGCGGAGAACGTCAGCGGTTTCACCGTCACGACGCTCGCGGGCGGTCTCGCCGAGACAGATGATGGGGGTGAGATCGGCGCGGAGGGCGGCGGAGACTTTAGCGCGGATGTCTTTCTCGGTCTCGCCGAAAAGCAGGCGACGTTCGGAATGGCCGACGAGGACATAATCAACGATAGAGCGGAGCTGGGCGACGGAGGTCTCACCGGTAAAGGCACCATAATCGTAGGGACAGATGTTCTGGGCACAGAGTTTTAGGCGGCGACGGTCAACTTGGAGGGAGAGAGGCTGGAGAGCGACGGTCGAGGGGGCGACGATGACCTGGACGGAGCGGGAGGCAGGAAGACGCGAGAGCAACTTATGGAGATAGAGCGAAGCTTCTCCGACGGTAAAGTTCATTTTCCAGTTGCCCACGATATAAGTTTTTGCCATGAGCTTATTATAGCACAAAATTATAGGAAAGGGTATTTGTCGTTATTTTGCGTTGCGGAAGAGGATATGCTTCAGCTTGGCGAAAATCGGCTTGACTTCGGCGAGGTCGAAGAAATAACTAGCGATAAGGTAGGCGACAAGGGAGACGAGAGAAATCACACAGAATTTGGGGAAGGTGGCGAGGAAGGAGTTGTCGGTGGCGAGGAGGGGAAGAAACTTGGTCATGGAATAGGCGACACAGCTAGTAATCAAGGTGGCGAGAAGCATACGGGCGAAGGCTTTCCAGAAGGAGGAGTTGAGGAGGGTGTGGCCGGAGCGGATTTGGAGAATAGTGATGAGGATGATGACTTCGAGAATGGCGCCGAGGGATTGGGCGAAGCCGAGACCTTCTGCGCCCCAATCGAGGAAGTAGAAGAGGACGGAAAGGCCGATAGTGGCGCCGATGGCGAAGATAGAGACGACGAAGGGGGTGCGAGTGTCTTGCTTCGCGTAGAAACCGCGCGAGGCGATGTGGAAAATGCTACGGGCGAAAATCGCGAGAATGAGGGTGGCGAGGATATTAGAAATGAGCTGGTCGCCGCCGTTTTTGATGAAGTTGACGACGTAGCCACGGGCGAAGAAGGCAATCGCGGAAACGGGGAGGGCAATCCAGATAATCGCGCGGAGGGCGGTGCGGAAGGTGTCGTTGAATTTGGCTTCGTTCCCTTCTCCGACCTCTTCGGTGAGCTGAGGGAAGAAGGCGGTAGAAATCGCGACGCCGATGAGCGAGACGGGCATATTTTGGAGAGAGGTGGCTTGGTTGAAACTGCGGAGAGCGCCAGCGCCCATGCGGGAGGAAAGGTTGGTGTTGACGATGCCGTTAATATAGTCGATACCTTGGTCGAGGGAACGGGCGGGGAGGAGTTTCAAAACGTCGCGGAAGCCACGGTTCTTCCAATGGATTTTGAACTCGTAGTCAAAGCCGAGGCCAAAAAGCCCAACGAGAGAGATGAAAACTTCGAGAATGGCGCCGAAGACGACGCCGAGGGCGACACCCATGATACCGCCGTCGAAAAGATGGAGGCCGAAGAGGTCGATGCCGTCGGTGAAGCAGGTGATGCCAATCAAAATGCCGATGTTGTAGAGCGCAGGGGCGAGAGCGTAGAAGACGAAGCGGCCGACGGCTTGTTGGATGGAGGAGAGAACGGTGGCGATGGACATGAGGAAGGGGTTGATCGCGATTACGCGCATCATGTTAATCGCGAGAATCGTGCCGGCTTCGTCGAGACCCGGGCCGACGACATAGCGAATCAGCGGGTCGGCAAAAATCATAATCAGGACGCTAGTGATGAGCGTGACGACGGCGAGAATGTTGAGCAGACTGGAAGAAAGTTGCCAAGCGGAAGTTTTGTTGCCGGCGACAAGACGTTGGTTGAACACGGGAATAAAGGAGACGGCGAGAGCGCCAGAAGTGAGGACGAAGAACATGAAATCGGGAATCGTGAAGGCGGCGGTGTAGGCGTCGATGCCGGTGGGGTAGGTGTCGAGATAGTAGGAGTTGAGAAGACGGTCGCGAAAGATGCCGAGGAGCGCGGAAACGAGGGTGCTGCTCGCAAGAATGACGGCGGCGGATTTGACCGAGAGCCGCATGTTGGCGAGAGCAATCACCGAACGGAACTTAAAACGCTTCATAGAATATATTATAGCAAAAAGAACGGGAAAAGGGCGAAAAAGGCTTTAGTGGAGCTTTGCTTCGGCGGGAAGAGTGGTGGATTTTAGCAACGGGACGAGGTCGGATTCTTCGAGAGTTTCGTGCTCGAGGAGGGCGGCGGCGAGATGGTCGAGAGCGGACTTGTTCGCCTTCAAAACAGCTTCGGCGCGAAGGGCGGCCTCGGCGGTGAGTTTCTTGATTTCCTCGTCGATTAGCTCGGCGGTTTTTTCGGAATAGGGCTTGCTAGTGGTAATCGTATAGTAGCCGGTGTTCTCGGCGGGGAAAACGAGATGGCGGAGTTTGGAACCCATACCTTCTTCGGTAATCATTTCCTTGGCGAGCTCGGCGACATTGGAGAGGTCGGAGGAGGCACCAGTCGTGATATTGTCTTTGCCGAAGATGAGTTGCTCGGCGATGCGACCGCCCATGGCACGAGCGAGAATGTCCTTCAGTTCATAGATATTCTTATAACTACGGTCTTCGGCGGGAAGGAACCAAGTGACGCCACCGGTGCGACCGCGGGGGATAATCGTTACCTTGTGAACGGGGTCGGAGTCGGGGAGAACGTGGCCGACGATGGCGTGGCCAGCTTCGTGATAGGCGGTGATTTTTTTCTCGTTGTCGTTCATGACCTTGGACTTGCGCTCGGGGCCGATGGCGACACGCTCGAAGGCTTCGGTCAAGTCGGCGTTGGTGATGGACTTGTGGCCGAGACGAGCGGCGGTGATGGCGGACTCGTTGGCGATATTGGCGAGGTCGGCGCCAGAAGAGCCGGCGGTCTTTTTGGCGAGGGCGTTCAGGTCAACGTCTTTGTCGAGAGGCTTGTTTTTGAAATGAACCTTCAAAATCTCGAGACGGTCCTTGCGCTCGGGGAGAGAAACGTTGACATGGCGATCGAAACGACCGGGGCGAAGGAGGGCTTTGTCGAGCATATCGACGCGGTTGGTGGCGGCGATGACGATGACGCCGGCGGAATCTTCGAAACCATCCATCTCGACGAGGATTTGGTTCAGGGTTTGTTCGTCTTCGCGACCAGCACCGCCACGGGCGTCACGCTTGTGAGCGACAGCGTCGATTTCGTCGATGAAGATAATCGAGGGGGCGTTTTTCTTGGCCTTGCTAAACAAGTCGCGAACGCGAGAAGCACCAACGCCGACGAACATTTCGGAAAATTCGGAACCGGAGATAGAGAAGAAAGGGACATTAGCTTCGCCGGCGACAGCGCGGGCCATCAAAGTCTTCCCCGTGCCTGGGTCGCCAGCGAGGAGGACGCCGCGAGGAATGCGAGCGCCGAGAGTTTCGTATTTTTTCGGATGTTTCAGAAAGTCAACGATTTCGGTGAGGTCTTGTTTGGCGGATTCGTTGCCGGCGACATCCTTGAAGGTGACTTTTTTCAGGTCGGGGCCGTAGAGTTTCGCCTTGGACTTGCCAAAGCCGAGGTTTTGGTTGTTGAGGTTTTGGGCCTGATTCATCATGCGAATAATAAAGACAACGACAATAATAATCGGAACAACAACAAGAGCCACATCGAGAATAATACCGAACACATCAACATCTTCGAGATAGGTAATCGTGGGGTATTTTGCAGTACAAGCAAGAAGCTCGTCGCCAGAGAGGTCGGCGCATTTGTTGATTAGACCCTGGTCGTAGAGGGTACCAGAGGTGTCTTTGCGGGAGGTCTGGGTCGGATAATCTTTGTCTTTGAGGGTAATTTCGAGGGTAGAGCCTTTGATAGTGATAGATTTGATGTTACCGTTTTCGTCGTTGGCGCGAGAAATAACGTCGGAGAGGGGGACTTCTTCGACCTTGTAGCCGGAGTTGGAAAAAGTAGAAATCAGAGCGAAGCCAAAAATAGCCAAGAGAAGAACGAAGAGAATCGAGCGAAAGAGGTTGGAATAGTTAGAGCTAGTAGAAGAAGGTTGGGGCTTGGCTTGTTGTGTCATGGGGACATTATAACACTTTTTTGGGCAAAGGACGAGAGGAGAAGATATGATATGATGGAAGAGTGAAGAAGTTGCTCGAAAAAATCCACCAATCTTGGCTCGTGGTCGGGCTGGCAGTGGGGATTATTATCGGGACGGTGCTGATGTTCATAGTGAGGTGGGAATTTTTCTCGTCGCCGGTGTGGATTGGATTCGTGGCGGTACTGTTTATCGTGGCGTTTTTCCGACCGAATTATTTGACTTTAGCGCTGATGGTGGCGGGAGGGATGATAATCGCGTCGGTAAGGACGGGATTTGACCTCGCGGGGGAGGAATATATACGGCAGTTCGGCGGGCAGACGGTCGAGATAGTGGCGACGATAGCGGAAGACCCGGATGTGGACGAAAGTGCGACGAGTTTGCGACTAAAGGAGATAAGTTTCGGGGAGAGTGAAGAGGCGGTGAGTGGAGTGATTTTTGCGAAGCTAAATCAGGAATATCGAGAGCTGGAGCGGGGCGACAAAGTTAAGCTGAAGGGGAAGATGAGCGAGGGCTTTGGGAGTTTTTCGGGAGCGATGTATCGGCCGGAATTGATTGAAGCGCAAAAGCCAGAGCCGAGGGATTTTTATCTCGAGATGAGAAATGGGTTTGCGGAGAGAATCGAAAAATATGTACCGGAGGAAGAAAGTAAGTTGGCGCTGGCGTATCTACTGGGTATGAAAAACGGTTTGGATGATGAGCTATTAGAAGTGTTGCGAATTATTGGGCTGACGCATATTGTGGTGGCGAGCGGGACGCATCTCGGAATACTGGTCGGCGGAGCGAAAAAAATCTTTGGGAAGTTGTCGAGGTTTGCGGGAACGTTTTTCTCGATAATATTTATTGTGATTTTTGGCGGGATTATTGGTTGGACGGCGAGCATTACGCGGGCGGCGATCGTGACGATCGCGGCGCTGTCGGCGTGGTATGTGGGGCGGAGGTTCGAGGCGTGGAGAATAATAATATTGTCAATGGCGGCAACGCTAGTGATAAATCCGATGTTCGCGACGAACGTGGGGTGGCTACTGTCATTCGCGTCATATATCGGGATACTACTCGTGGCTCCAAAAATCAAGGCGCTGTTTTATGGAGAGAAGGAGAAAAAATATATCGACGTGATGAGCGGGAACGTGTTGGGGATAAGCGAGGAGGAGAGGATAATCGCGGCGGACGAAGGGCTGGGGCGGAAGAAGAAGGTAGTGGAGAAGCCGGCGAAGGTAGGAAAGATTGCCGAGATTGTCATCGTCACAATCTCGGCGCAACTGCTATGCGTACCGATAACGCTGTATTATTTCGGGCAAATAAGTTTGATTTCGGTGGTGGCGAATGTGCTGATTTTGCCGACGATACCGGTAGTGATGGGGCTGACGCTGGCGACGGGAGCGCTAGCGTTCCCTATTGTTGGAAATATCCTGGGGTGGGTGGTAAAAATCTTGATTGACTATCATCTAGTGGTGATGGAGTTTTTTGCGAAGCAGACGATGTTCGTGATTAGTGTCGAAGCTGGGAATGGGTGGGTGTTTCTATTATATATACCACTGGTGATTTGGTTGGGGGTGAGTGCGGTGAGGAAGGTTAGGCGACGAAAGTCAATTCTAAAAAATAGCCTCGTTTGACGGAGGCTATTGTAATTTTTAGAAATCTGTGCTATAATGTAGATACATTACCACGAGGGCAGCGCGAACGGCTAACTACCTAAGCGAAGACCCTCATTTTTTATGCTGACGACTCTTGAACTCAATCTTCTCGCGTATCTCGCGCTTATCGAGAAAATCATAGCAACTATTGCCTAGCTGACGATACAAAGACGAAGCTTTTCCATGCGCCGGGAACAAAACTTTGCCAAGTTTGCCCTGCTCGTTGAGGTATTTGATGGTTTTATAATAATCGCCATCGCCAGATACCAAGAAAAATTTGTTAACACCGGAACATTCGTGAAAGTTTTTCATCATTGTAAAGACAATGTCTGTATCAACATTGCCTTTCTTGCTTGAAAGTGCATCGGGATAGTGCGCCCTGAATACAATGATAAAACCAGCGTCTTGGATCGCGTCGTAGAGGCTTTGAAGCTCGTCATTTATGCATCCGATAAAATAATACGCCTTGGTTACGCTGTATTTCTTGCGTAGATATTCGCGAAACCGATACAAATCTACTTTCCAGGGGTGCTTGCTCGTAGTGGTACCGAGCGTGAGATTTTGTCCGTCAATAAAAGCCTGATTGCCCATAACAGTTTTATTATAGCACATTTCCCCCTAGAAAATGGCTGGGGGTTAGAGTTTTTCGACTTTGGAAAAGTTGTAAATGCCGTCGGAGTTTTTCTTGAAGGTGAAGCGATAGGAGGTGGCGTTGTCGAACAGAGAGTCGTGGGAGGCTAGGTATCCGTCAGGAAAGCCACAATAATAACTATTGTTTGCGTAAGAATCGATTTTTTCTTGGCTGAATTTTAGCGTCTCGCCGTCCCGCCTAATGTCTGGGTAACCGCTATAAACATCACAAATCTCATAATCATTCTCGCTCACTAGAGAAGTAAGGGTACTGACGTCAATATGGATTTCGTTACCTTTTGACTTGTAATCGCCTTTGCGAACGGCAAAACCTGGAAAACCTGCGCCGCCACAACCGCCGACACCGCTATAAGTGATTGTATCAATAAAGATGTCAGCCGATGCGATATATCTGTAGGAGCGAGTACAGCCACCGTTAACGTTCTCTTTTGGCAAGGTGCCACCGAAGAAGTCGGAATAGTTCTGATTAGCGTTTGTGTAGGAAATATAGGAGGAGGAGCGTAGTTCGTCCTGAGTCATCAGAGGCACAAGATTGCTATTTTGCGATCTATATTCATTTACGTCGGCAAGGATAGCCTCGACCATATCTCGACTTAAATTCCAGCCATTGTCGAACTGGCCCGTGGATACAGCGATTGCGGCCTTGTCACTGTCGGACAGACCTTCGTTATACAAGTTGTCAACACTGTTGTAGGCAATGGCCGTACTGATATATTTACTGGATTCCGTAACATAATCAGCACGACTGACGCCATGTACAGTAGCTAGTTTATGGTTAAGGTCGCGGATGATGTAGGGGTTGGTGACGACGACTTCTTGGGGTTCCGAGGAAGATGGGGTGGCGGAGAGTTCCTTCGGGTCGGAAACGACGGTGATGGCCTCTAGGTCTAGAGAATCGAGAGCCTCGCTTTGCGAGGGTTTTTTGAAGAAGAAGCCGTAGATGCCGAAACCCAGGCCAGCGAGAGCGAGGAGGATACAGATGACGAGGGCGATTTTCTGGCCTTTGGGGGATTTTTCTTTGGGCTCGGGGCTCTGTTTCTCGGACGACTGGAGCACGGAGTCGATGGGTGCGGTTTTTCCTTTGTTTTCTTCTTCCATGTTTTGTTCCTGTTTAAGCTTTGTATATAATATATATGCTTATATTATAGCACCCCCCCCCCCCAGAAGAAAACAAGGAGGATTTTAGGCGCCGACGCGGTCTTTGGAGTTTTTGCGAGTGGCGTTGTGTTCGATGTAGTCGATGATTTTCGAGGCGACGTCGCGACCGGTGACTTTTTCGATGCCGAAACCTGGGGAGGCGTTGACTTCGAGGACGAGCGGACCGCGAGAGGAGCGCATCAAATCGACGCCGCAGACGTGGAGGCCCATGGCGCGAGCGGCCTTCAGGGCGACCTTTTTCTCTTCGTCGGTGAGTTTCACCGCCATGCCAGAGCCGCCTTGGTGGAGATTGGAGCGGAAATCGTCGTCGAGAGAGGTGCGCTGCATGGAGGCGATGACGCGGTTGCCGACGACGAAGGCGCGGATGTCGGTGCCGGCGGATTCTTTAATATATTCTTGGAGGAGGATGTTGGTGCCATCTTCGTTGTAGAGGTAGAAGGCTTGGAGAGCGGATTTCGCGGCCTTCTTTGTCTCGGCGAGAATGACGCCGTTGCCGTGGGTACCGGTGGCGAGCTTGATGATGACGGGGAGGCCGATTTGGTCGATAAGGTCGTCGATGTCGCTAGTGTTGCGAGAGACGAGAGTTTTCGGAGTATCGACGCCGTATTTTGCTAAAATTTGGGCGGAGCGGAGTTTGTCGCGGGTGCGGGTGATGGCGACGGAGGAGGCGGAAGTCCAGACGCCCTGCATTTCGAACTGGCGGACGACGGCACAGCCGTATTTGGTCATACTGTTAGAAATACGCGGGAGAATGGCGTCGAAACCTTTGAGTTTCTCGCCTTTGTAGAAAACGTCGGGGTGCTTATCGTCGAGAGAGAGGTAGCAGTTCTTGTATTTAATCACCTTCACGTCGTGGCCGCGTTTTTCGGCTTCTTCGACGAGGCGTTTGGTGGAGTAGTTGGCGTTGCCGTTGGATAGAATAGCTAGTTTCATATAGTTCCTTTCTCTATTTGAGGTATTTTTGATGAAATTCGTAGGGGTCGGCGGCGAGCTCTTGGTTCAGGCCGACGGAGCGAGGGTTGGGGGTCTTTTTCACCGAGGCGGAGGAGACATCGACGAGGAATTTGCCCTTCAGGGTGCGGCGACCGATGAGGATGGGGAAGTTGTTTTTTGAACGGTCGGCAAGGGTGAAGTTGGCGCGGATGGTGCGGCCGCCGAGGATAAGAGGAAGCTCGACGCGATAGCGGATTTCTTCGTCGCCGTTGGAGGAGCGGACGACCTTGACGCGGTAGTCGCGGGTCTCGAGACGCTCGCCGGTGTAAAACTCGGAGGAGGGGCCGAAGAGGCAAAAGGAGAGGACGCCGGACTTTGAGACATCGAGGGCGGAAGCCCAGATAGCGGAGGAGTCGGCACCGGTGTCGATTTTCGCGGGGACGCGAGAGATGGAGGCCACAGAAACATACTCGGTAGAGCCGAGAACAGGGAGATTAGGGGTGGATTTTGTGGTAATCATAAGTCTATTATATCAAATTTCGTCGATTTTGTCAAGATAGGCATAAAAGTTTTGGGATTTTTGTTTCTGGATGGAGGTTTGGGGTTTTAGTTAGGAAGTGAAAATTAGAGGAAGTCAAGGGTTTTAAGTTTTAGCACGAGTGGTATAATAGGGAAAATTTGGAGGTAAATATGGGGCGCATTGAGGAGATGTTGCTAAGAAACGCGTTAATCATGACGGGGGCGGATGGGAGAAAGTCGTATCTGGAGGGGAGTGCGCTGTCGGGGTCGCTAGTGGTGAGAAATGCGGACGGCTGGGTGACGCATAGGGTGGAAAAGGCGGCGAACGGGGTGGATTTTGTGGTGAGAAATATGGCGACGGGGATGGTCGAGGAGCGAATTAGTTACTAGCTCCAGAAGCCGCGCTTTTTGTTGCGTGGGTCGCGGAACTCTTCGAGGAGCTCGCGCTGTTTTTTCGAGAGTTTCGTCGGGGTATCGACGATGATGGTGACGATGTGGGGGCCGCGGTCGCCGTCGGAGCGCATAATCAGGCCGTGGCCAGAGAGGCGGAAGGGGGTGCCGGACTGGGTGCCGGCGGGGACTTTCATGGTGACGGGGCCATCGACGGTCTCGACGGCGATTTCGGTGCCGAGGGCAGCATCGACCATGGGGACGTGGGCCTCGGAGAGGATGATGTTGCCTTCGCGGGTCAGATTCTTGTCAGGTTTGACGTGGACGCGGACGTAGAGGTCGCCTTTTTCGCCACCGGCCTCGGGGGCGTCGCCGCCACGACCCTTGACGCGGATGGACATATCGTCGTCGATGCCGGCAGGAATCTTTACCTTCAAACTCTTGCCGTTGGCGTCCTCAACAGAGACGGTGGTGCCGAAAACGGCATCCTTGAAGGAGATGGAAACGCGAGTCTGGACGTCGGCGCCGTGGGCGGGGCGACGAGCGCGACCAAAACCGCCGCCGAAGAAGGCGCCGAGGATGTCGTCGAGGCCGCCACCGGAGAAGTCGAAGTTGAAGGACTGGCCGTTTGTACTGTAAAAACCGCCGCCGAAGGGGTTGGCACCGGCACCGAAAGGATTGCCGGCATTGCCGCCGACGCCAGCGTGGCCGAATTGGTCGTAGCGGGCGCGTTTTTCTTTATCAGAGAGGACTTCGTAGGCTTCGGAGATTTCTTTGAATTTCGCTTCGGCGTCTTTATCCCCCGGATTTTTATCAGGATGATACTTAATCGCAAGTTTGCGGTAGGCTTTTTTAATCTCGTCGCTAGAGGCGGATTTGGTGAGGCCGAGGATTTCGTAGTAATCGCGTTTTGACATATAAATATATTATAGCACAGAATTAGCACTTTTGTATATAGAGTGCCAAAATATGATATAATAGGGCTATGAAAAAAGTCGTAGAGAGCGAGGGGGAGATGAGAAAGTTTGGCGAGGAGTTCGCGAAGGGGCTAGAGTTGCCGGCGGTGGTGGAACTGCGCGGGGACGTGGGGGCGGGCAAGACGACTTTTACGCGGGGACTGGCGAAGGGGCTGGGGGTGGAAGAAACGGTGGTGAGCCCGAGTTTTACGATTTCTAAAAGATACCGCTTCCCTGGCGGGGAGCTGGTACATTATGATTTTTATCGGCTCGAGGAGCCTGGAATAATGGCAGAGGAGCTGGCGGAGACGCTGGAGGAGAAGGACGCGGTGGTGGTCGTGGAGTGGGCGGGGGAGGTCGAGGGGCTGTTGCCGGAAAAGCGGAATGTTGTAAAAATTACAACATTAACGGAGGAGAGAAGGGAGATTTCGGTGGAATGAAGATGTATCTAGACACGTCAACGATGACGGCGAAGCTACGGCTCGACGAGCAGGAATATAGCTGGGAGGGCGGGCGAGAGATGGCGGAGGGGCTGCATAGGTTTATTTTCGAGAAGCTAGAGGAGAACGGGAAGGGGTGGGAGGATATTACGGAAATCACGTTTTTCGCGGGGCCGGGGAGTTTCACGGGGCTGCGGATTGGGGCGGCGGTGGTGAATACGCTGGTGCACGAATTGGGGGTGCCGCTCTATAATCATAGGGGAGAGAAGTGCGAAATAATTATTCCGGAATATGGGGGAGAGGCGAATATTTCAAAGCCGAAAAAGTAAAATTGTCGAAACTTTGCTCCGCGCTCCAATGACCCCTGTTGGCTCTCTGGAGGGTTTTTGTGAATTTTCGTAGATTTTGGACGGGAACGGAAAGTGTGGTATAATGAGATGGGGGATTATATATTAAACTTTCTTAATTGATATGTTTTGTTAACCCGCTGGTATAGAGAAAAATACCAGCAAAAGCAAAAATAGAAAGAGGAACTATGGAAATAGTGGGAATCGTAATCGCCGCGGTGGTCGGGATTGGACTGGGCGCGGGCGGAATTTTCGCGTATAACAAGAAAAACGAAAACGGGGGGAAGGACAAGGCCGAAGATTTGATTCGCAAGGCAAAGCATGAGGCGAGCGACATCGTCCTCGAGGCGAAAAAGGAAGCCACAAAAATCAGCGAAAAGGCGCAAGCAGAAGAAGCTGAGCGCCGCAAGGAATGGAAAAAGACAGAAAACCGGCTCAACGAGCGGGAAAATGTGTTGGACGGGAAAATCGACCAGCTAGAGAAGAAGACCGAGAAGTTGGCGAAGCAGGAAAAGGAGCTGGAAGACCTGAAGGGGGAGATAAAGGAAATTCGGATTAAGCAGCACGAAAAGCTAGAGAAAATCGCGGGGCTATCGAAGGCCGAAGCGAGAGAGAAGTTGATGTTGATGACACAGAACGACATCAAGCAGGACCTCGTGGGGCTGATTACGAAGGAACAGAAAGAGATAAAACACGATATTGACGAGACGGCGCAGTCGATTCTGGTGACGGCGATGGAGAGAATGAGCTCGGAAGTGACGGCGGATAGGACGATTACGGCGCTGAAACTGCCGGACGACGAGATGAAGGGGAGGATTATTGGGAAAGAGGGGCGGAATATTCAGGCGCTACAGCGCGCGACGGGGGTGGATATTTTGGTCGATGACACGCCTGGGATGGTGGTGTTGTCGAGCTTTGACCCGATTCGGAGGCAGGTAGCGAGATATGCGCTAGAGAGGCTGATGAAGGACGGGAGAATCAATCCGGCGAGCATCGAGGAAGCGGTGGCGAAGGCCGAGAGAGAAATTGAGAAAGAAGTCGTGCGCGCGGGGGAGGACGCGGCGAGAGAGGTCGGAGTGGTGGGGATTCCGAGGGAGATGCTACATTTGCTCGGGGAGCTGAAGTTCCGGACGAGCTATGGGCAGAATGTGCTACTGCACTCGATAGAGATGGCGCATATTGCGGGGATGATTGCGGAGGAAATCGGGGCGGATAAGCGGATTGCGAAGACGGCGACGCTGCTGCACGACATTGGGAAGGCGGTGACGCACAAGATTGAGGGGAAGCACGCGGAAATTGGGGCGGAGTTGGCGAAGAAATATGGGATGCCGGAGCCGGTGGTACACGCGATTGCGGCGCATCACGACGATATAGAACAGACGACGACAGAGGCGATTATCGTGAAAATCGTGGATGCGATTTCCGCGGCGAGACCTGGGGCGAGGAATATTTCGGCGGAGAACTTTGCCGAGAGGATGCGCGACCTAGAGAATATCGCGAAGTCGTTTAATGGCATCGACAAAGCCTATGCGATTTCGGCGGGACGCGAGATAAGAGTGATTGTGGAGCCGAAACAGATTGATGACCTGACGGCGCTGAAGCTGGCGAGAGATATCGCGAATAAGATTGAGGCGACGATGAGCTATCCTGGGGTAATCAAGGTGAATGTGATTCGCGAAACGAGAGCGGTGGAATACGCGAAATAAATTTGATATAATAAAAGCATGTTAGTGACTGCGTCGAGGTTGGCTGGGTTTCCGGTGCTGAGTCTGCATATTGGGGGAGCGACGGCTTGGGTCAAGGAGGCGATTATTGACCCGCGGAAGCTAAAAATCGTGGCGTTTTATGTCGAGGGGCCGCTAGTGCGGGGAGAAATCGGAAATATTCTCGATACGAAGATGATACGGGAGATGTCGGCGATTGGAATGGTGATTGACTCGGCGGATGATTTTGCGTTTCCTGGGGATATCGTGAAGATTGATAAGGTCAGGGAGGACAAATTCCGAATCGATGGGCTGAAGGTCGTGACGAAAAAGGGGTCGAAGCTGGGGAAGGTGGTGGATTATACGGTCGATACGGCAGATTTTCGGGTGATGCAGATTGTCGTGAAGCGGCCGGCGATAAAGGCGGTATTGGACCCGGAGCTGGTAATTTCGCGGAAGGAGATAGTCGAGATAACGAACGAGAAAATCGTGGTCAGGGATGAGGAAGAGAAGATAAAAAAGCGGGCGACGAGGGAGGATTTTGTGCCGAATTTTGTTAATCCGTTTCGGAATGGGAGATATTCGGAGTCGTATCGAAGTAGTGGCGAAGAGTAAATGTTGTAAAAATTACAACATTTGGGGTTATGGGTTGGTCGAGTTATGAAGCTCTGGGGTCTATAAGGTTTCTGAGTTGGTTGAACTGTAGGCTTCGAGAGCATCAGAAATAGCCGAGTAGGAGAAGCCCTGGCGGAGGAGGTAGGCTTTTAATTTGTCGTCCGAGTAGCGGGCGCGTTTTTTGCGAATGAGTTTCTCGAGCTCGGCGGACTCGTCACGAGGGCTGGAGGCGAGAGCCTCGGCGATGAGTTCGGAGGAGAGGCCCTTTTTGCGCAGTTCTTGTTCGAGGCGGCGAGGGCTGATTCCCTGTCTCTGGTGACGGTTCTCGACGTAGAAGCGGGCGAATTTGGCGTCGTCGAGGTAGCCTTTTTCGAGAAGACGGTCGAGGACTTTGGCGATGTTGTCGTCGGAGATTTCGGGGAGGAGCTTGGTGGAGGGGGATTTTTTGGACCCCGGGAAACGATTGGACTGGGGGTAGCGGTCGAGGCGGGCGGAACGCTCGCGGTCCCCCCTGGCGAGGCGGGCGCGGTTCTCGGCGGCGCGGCGATATTGACGCTCGTGGAGATGGTCGCGAGTTTCCTTCACCGAGCGGGGGCGAGCGAGGAGCCACTCGAGAGTGGAATTGTAGAGCTTGCTAAACTCGGAGGCGGAGCGAAGAGTGGCGAGTTCGTCCTCGGTGAAGGTAGCGCCGACTTTGACGTGGTAATCGACGACCTGGGAGAGGTCGAGGGAAAAATCGAAGGAGCCGTTGATGAAAACGTTGACGCGGTTCTCGGAACGGACGGCGGGGCGGAGGTCGGTGACTTGGTAAGTCAAGACTAATCCTCGTCGGCGGCTTTGGCGAGGGCGCGGACTTTGGCTTCGATCTCGGACATAAGTTCGGGCTTTTCGCGGAAGAGTTTTTTCACATTCTCGCGGCCCTGGCCGAGGGTTTCGCCGTTGTATTTCATGAAGGCGCCGGCCTTTTCGATGACGCCGTGCTCGACGGCGAGGTCGAGGATGTCGCCAGTCTTACTAATGCCTTCGTTGTACATGATGTCGAACTCGGCGGTGCGGAAAGGCGCGGCGATTTTGTTCTTGACGACCTTGACGCGGGTGCGGTTGCCGCTAATATTATCGCCATCTTTAATCTGGCCGATGCGACGGATGTCGAGGCGGACGGAGGCGTAGAACTTCAGAGCATTGCCGCCGGTCGTGGTCTCGGGGTTGCCGAACATGACGCCGATTTTCATGCGGATTTGGTTGATGAAGATGACGGTGGCCTTGGACTTGCTAATAATGCCGGTCAGTTTGCGCATGGCTTGGGACATGAGGCGGGCCTGGAGACCCATCTGGGCTTCGCCCATGTCGCCGTCGATTTCGGCCTGGGGGACGAGGGCAGCGACGGAGTCCACGACGATGAGGTCAACGGCGCCGGAGCGGACGAGGGTTTCGCAGATTTCGAGGGCTTGTTCGCCGTTGTCGGGCTGGGAGATGAGGAGGTTGGCGGTGTCAACGCCGATGCGCTTGGCATAGGCGGGGTCGAGGGCGTGCTCGGCGTCGATGAAGGCGGCGGTGCCACCTTGTTTTTGGATTTCGGCGATGGCGTGGAGGGTCAAGGTAGTCTTGCCAGAGGATTCGGGGCCGTAGATTTCGATAATGCGACCCTTGGGGTAGCCGCCGCCGAGAGCAAGGTCAAGAGAAAGCGAGCCAGAGGGGAGGAGCTCGACGTCGATTTTGCGAGCTTCGCCGAGTTTCATGATGGAGCCGTCGCCGTATTGTTTCGTAATCTGGGCCATAGCGAGCTTTAGAGCTTCGCTTTTGCCGTCTAGTTTAGTGTCCTGCCCATCCGATTTGTCAGCGCGGTCAGCTTTCTTTGCCATAAATACCTCTCTTTTATTATAGAGAGATTATAACATGGGACGGAGAGGAAAGCTAGCGGGAAATTGGCTAGGTTTTTAGAGAAACGGAGAGGAGTGGTGGGACTGGTTGGGGTTAGTTGTGGCGGGAGGACTTTAGATAGAGGTCTTCTTTCTCGAGGGTGGTACGGAGGAGGTATTCCTTGCATTTGCCGTTGGTGCAGTTGGCGGGGGTGTAGGAGTAGGAGCTCTGCTCGGAGCCGAGATTGTGACCGAAGGGGTCGGTGAAGAGGGCAGGGTCCATGACGGGGAGGTTCTCTTCGGAGATGGTCTCGGGGTAGTAGCCGTGGGAGGGGTAGAAGCTCTCCTCGAGGGCGTAGTACATGGCGTTGATGGCGGTCTTGCGGGCGTCGTCGCGGTTCATGGCGTCAACGGCGGATTTTTGGAGGACGAAGACGAGGAAGAGGAGGCCGGCGACGGCGGTGACGATGATGAGTTCGATAAGAGTGAAGCCTTTTTTCATAAGGATATTATAGCACAGGGCAGGGAGTTTGGGAAAGGGGCGGAAATGTGGTATAATTCTAGACGGAAGGGTGGCCGAGTGGTTTAAGGCACTGGTCTTGAAAACCAGCAGGCGAAAGCCTCGCAAGTTCGAATCTTGTCCCTTCCGCCAAGCGGAAGTGAATAATAAAAATATAGCCCGTAAAGGGTTATATTTTTATTATCGACTAGGCTTCGCCTAGCCGGAAGATTCTAGACGCCTCGTCGTCGGCCAGAAAAAGCAAGTTTTTTCACTCCTCCTCGGCGGCGAATCTTGTCCCTTCCGCCAGAATATGTTATACTGGGGATATGGTACCGTAGCTCAGATGGTTAGAGCGTGGGACTCATAAGCCCAAGGTCACTGGTTCGATCCCAGTCGGTACTACCAAGAGTCCGAAAGGACTTTATTTTTGTGAAAAATTAAGATATAATCATAAGTATGATGAGAAAAAGTATGCTTAAAAAGGGGATAGGAAAAGGCCTGGCGGGGATGGCGATGGCGGTATTGATGGCGGGGACAATTGGAGGAAGCGCCGAGGCGGTGGTTATCGTGGGCGGCGGCGGATCTAGTAGTTATAGCGGTGGAAGTAGAAGTTATAGTAGTGGATACACTAATAATGGCGGGTGGGCTAGTGGAACGAATCAATGGAATACTAGTACTACTATTGTTGGAAATGTTAGTCCGAATACTGGGCATAATTATTATATCTCACCTGGCTGTTCGAGTGGATGTTATTATCCGCAAAATAATGGTACCAATACTGAAATCGTGATTCCTTCCTCGACGACTAGCGGGCCGGTGGTAGTAGTGCAAAATAATACTGGCGGTTGCGGAAGTAGTTGTTATACGCCGACGCCGTCAACGCCAACGGTGACGTCTTCGACGGTGAGTTTCTCGGCGTCGAGCTCGGCGACGATAGGTGGGGCGAGCTATAGTAGCGCGGCGGGGGCCTACGCGACGACGGCGGGGCAGTCGTCGGTCACGATAAATTTCTCGAGTTCGCTGAGTAGCAGTCCGGCGGGATATGCGGGGAATGCTGGATTCACATCGGCGGTGATTACGGTGGATGGGGCGAGCGTGGAGACCGAGTCGATTAGCGGGACGTCGAGTAGTAAGAGTTATACTTATAATTTGCCAATGACGGATAATACGACGAAGAGGGTTTGCCGAACGGTATCGTATAGCCCGACGTCGGGGACGACTTATTCGAACGGGAACTGGACGAGCGGAGGCGGGACGGGCTCGTCGGAGGCGTGCGTGTATGTCAAGACGCCAGCGGCGCAGGATATTAGTTTTAGTTCGACTTCGACGGCGAGGATAAATGGGACGAATTATACCGTGCAGACGACTCCGTGGCAGGCGAATACGAAGGGGCAGAGCGTGACAATTGATTTCGGACACAGCCTCAGTTCGAGCCCGGCGGGGTATGTGAATAATGCCTCGTATTCGACGATAGTGACGACGGAGAAGAATATGTTGACGGGGGTGACGAAGAATCTCGAGAGCAAGAGCGTGAGTGGAACGTCGGTGTCGTCGAGCTATACTTATACGACGCCAGATGAACCGGGACAGTTGCTACAGATATGCCAGACGATTTCTTATTCGCCAACGACGGCGGTCTATCACCCGGTGAGCGGGGTGGTGGATACGAAGAGGGGGAGCGGGACGTCGGCGGCCTGTGTGTTCGTGGCGTCGAGAGATGCGCAAGACGACTTCACGCCAGATTCGAGATTGGACAATTAGTTAAGTCGGGGGAGAAGAGAGCGCCAGAGGGATTTCGCGAGGTCGAAGGAAAGTAAGTCTTCGGCCTCAGTGAAGGGGACCCAGAGGGCGCTTTCTAGTTCGGCGGTCTGGATTTTGAGCGTATTGTCTTTGTCTGGATTCAGACGAGCGAGGAAGAGATAGACGGTTTTGTCGGAGTTGCGGGCGGGGATATGGTAGTTCATGGTGAGCGGAGTGGGGTCGGTGATTTCGACTTCGAGGCCGACTTCTTCGCGAGTCTCGCGGAGGGCGGTCTCGATAAAAGTCTCGCCCGGCTCGGAATGACCCTTTGGGAAGCCCCAAAAATTGACGTCGGCGGAAAGTTGTTTTTCGAGGAGGACGTGGCCGTCGTGGATAATAATACAGCCACAGCTGACTTCTCGCGTGCGGGGGAGGTTGTCCCCTGCCGAGGTTTTTGTGGGGGAGTTTTTTGCGGCGGAATTTTCTGGATTTTGGGAAGGGCTTTTTGGGTTTTGGAAAGGGCTAGGCATAGTTAGTCCTGGGAGGAGGATTTAGTCTCGTGGACGAGGTGGGTGATGGTCTTAATCTCGTCGGTGGGAGTATCGACGAAGCGGAAGGTGTAGGTGGTCTCGTCGCCGACGGTGGACATGCGGATGGTGCCCATGTGGAAGAGGTAGTCGAGGAGGCCGGCCTGGGCGTAGGAAACATCTTCGATGCGGGAGAGCTCGATGATATTCGTGGATTTGTGGAAGAGGGCGTTGGAGGAGATTTGGATGGCGCGTTTGTTGGTGATGTACATTTTGTTATCGAGATAGACCTTGGTGCCGACGACGCCGGTCAGGATGAGGACGCCGTAGAGGCAGAAGATGATGAGGCGAATGAAACTGGTCGCGGGGGCGAGGGCAGAGTCGGAGGAGGAGCCAAAGCTGAGCAAAATCAAGGTCAGGACGAGAAAGCCGACGATTTCCGAGAACCAGACGAAGATGAGTCCGAGGCGGGAACGGGCGATGGAGAGAACGACGTATTCGCCGTCCTCGAGAGAGAGGAAGGGGAAATCTTGCGCGGAACGGGCGTGGCGAAGATCAGTGAGAGTGGTTGACATGGTTTAGATGCTCCTTTGCTTTGTTAGTTATCATGCGGCCGCGAGGGGTGCGCTCGATGAGGCCGAGCTGGAGAAGATAGGGTTCGAGATAGTCCTCGACGGTAGTGACTTCGTCGCCGGTCAGGGCAGCGATGGTAGTGAGACCGACGGGGCGGTCGCCGTAGTTCTGGTACATGAGGGTCAGCATATTGCGGTCGGCGGGGTCGAGACCAAGCTCGTCGATTTCCATGAGAGCGAGGGCTTTTTCGGCGATAGGCTTGTCGATGATGCCGTCGCCGTTGACGTCGGCGTAGTCGCGGACGCGTTTGAAGATGCGGTTGGCGATGCGGGGGGTGAGGCGAGAACGAGTGGCAAGGAGGGCGGTGGCGGCGGGAGCGATTTGGGTATTCAAGATGCTGGCAGTGCGAGTGATGATGCGCTCGATTTCTTCGAGTTTGTAATACTCGAGGCGATGGATGAGGCCGAAACGGTCGCGAAGAGGGCCGGCGAGGGAGCCGGTGCGAGTGGTGGCGCCGATGACGGTAAAATGGGGAAGGTCGAGGCGGACGGAGTGGGCGGCGGGACCTTTGCCGATGACAATGTCGAGCTTGCTATCTTCCATCGCGGAGTAGAGGACTTCTTCGACGGTGCGGCGGAGACGGTGGATTTCGTCGATGAAGAGGACGTCGCCTTCGGAAAGATTAGTTAAAATCGAGGCGAGGTCGCCTGGACGTTCGATGGCGGGGCCGGAAGTGACACGGAGGTTGGCGTTCATCTCGTGGGCGATGACGTTGGCCATGGTGGTCTTCCCTAGCCCTGGTGGGCCGTAGAGGAGAACGTGGTCGAGAGTGGTGCCGTCGTTGCGCTTTTTCACGGCGTCGATGGCGACCTTGAGGTTGGATTTCAAGTGCTCTTGGCCGATATAGTCGGCAAAGGTCAGAGGGCGGAGGGAAATCTCGATTTTCTCCTCCTCGGGGTCGGCTTCGTTGACGCTAGTATCGACGACGCGGTTAATCGCCATGGTTATTCCGCATTAGTGGATACGTTGACAACGTCGTCGAGGTCGTCGATGGCGTCGAGAAGTTTTTCGAGCTTTTCGGCATCGGCACCTTCGACGGGAACGGTGGTGGTCGGGACGTAGCGGAGTTCGGCGGTGGTGACGGTCAGGCCGGCGTCGAGGAGAGATTGGCGGACTTTCATGAGGTCGGAAGAAGAGGTATAAATTTCGATACCGTCTTCGACTTCTTCGGCGTCTTCGGCGCCAGCGTCGAGGGCAATCATGAGGGCGTCTTCGCCTTTTTCGGAAATGACAATCACGCCTTTGCGGGAGAATTGGAACATGACGGAGCCTGGGTCGGCCATGCGGCCGCCGTTTTTGGTCAGAGTGGAGCGGACCTCGGGCATGGTGCGATTCTTGTTATCGGTGGCGACTTCGATAATGATGCCGGCGCCGGCGGGGCCATAGGCTTCGTAAGCTTCTTCGATAAGGGCGGCGCTGGTCTTGTCGGCGACGCGAGCGATAGCGCGCTCGATGTTGGCCTTCGGCATATTGGCGAGGCGAGCTTTCTCGAGCACCATGGCGAGGGAGGGGTTCATATTGGGGTCGGTGCCAGCGCGGGCGGCGATGGCGATTTGGTTGCCGATTTTGGTGAAAAGTGCGCCACGTTTGGCGTCAACGACGGCTTTTTGGCGTTTGGTGGTAGCCCATTTGGAGTGTCCAGACATATTATTCCTCGACTTTCTTTTCTTTTATTATAGCACTATTTTCCTCTTCGGGGACAGGGAGAAAGAGGGCAAGGAGGGTGGGAAAAAGGAAGAGAAAGACAGATTCGGCGATGAGGAAGTAGCGGGAAATCCAGGCGAACTTAAGCGCATAAGAAACAATCAGAACGAAGCCGTAGGAAACGAAGAGAGCGGAGGCGAGAAGGAAGTGGCGGTTGCGGCGAAAACGAATCAGAAGGAGGAAGACGAAGATGGTGGAAAAGGTGAACATGATCGAAGCGAAGATGCGGTGGAGTTGGCTGACGACGCCGTAGTCGCCCCAAGTTTGGTCGAAAAAGCCGACCGGACAGACGCTGAGGCCGAGAAGGCCAATGGACATGATAAGGGCCGAGAGCTTCTCGAGGAGATTGAGGTGGTTGAGACGGTCGAAGATGCGGTAGAAGCCAAAGAGCGAAAACAAAATCGCAAGCGCGGTGAAGAAAAAGAGAATGATGCTCCACGGCTCGAGACCGATGTAGCGGCTAAAGGAATATTCGAGATGGAAGCCGTAGCCCTCGAGGAAGCTATGGGTGAGGACGATGAGGAGTTCGACAAAGGTGAAGATGGCGGTAGTACAGAGGAGGTATTTGCGCATTATTCCTCGCGGTCAATAATCAGGTGAGTTTCTCGGAGCTGGATATCGTCAACGGGGGAGGGGGAGTTCATCATGAGGTCGAGACCAGAGCCGTTCTTTGGGAAGGCGATAATGTCGCGGATGTTGCGAGCGTCTTCGAGCACCATAAAAATACGGTCGATACCAAAAGCACAACCAGCGTGGGGTGGAGCGCCGAATTTGAAGGCATTCAACATACCAGCGAAGCGGGATTCGACGTATTCGTTGGAGAAGCCGAGGATGTTGAAGACTTTGTACATGATTTCGGGGCTATGGTTACGGACGGCGCCAGAACAAATCTCGTAGCCGTTCATGACCATGTCGTATTGGTCGGCGACGATGGCGAGTTTGTCCTCAAGAGTTTTGGCGGCGTCGAGAGCCTTCAAACCGCCCTTGGGCATAGAGAAGGGGTTGTGACCGAAGTCGAGTTTTTTCAGCTTGTCGTCGTATTCATAGAAGGGGAAGTCGACAATCCAGCAGAGGGCAATCTCGGAGTCAGATTTGAGATTAAAATGGTCAGCGAAGGCGATACGGAGTTGGCCGAGGACTTTGTTGACGAGCGGGCGTTCGTCGGCGCCGAAGAAGACGGCGTCGCCGTCGGTGGCGCCAGTATGGGTTTTGACCGCTTCTATTTCCCCGTCGGACATGAATTTCAAAATCGGGGATTTGGCTTCGCCATCGACATATAATATATAGGCAAGACCGCCAGCGCCGAGTTTGCGAGCCTGGTCGGTAAAGGCGTCAATCTGGGAACGAGTAAGAGAGGCACCGCCTTTGACGCAGATGGCTTTGACGCAGGGAGCCTTGAAAACCTTGAAGTCGGTGTTTTCAAAAACATCAGTCAGCTCGACGAGCTCCATGGCATAGCGCAGGTCGGGTTTGTCCACGCCGTAAGTTTCCATGCTGACGGTATAAGGGATGCGGGGGACGGTTTCGCCCTTTTTGAGGTAAGACTTCGCGACCGGGGAGCGAAGGACGAGTTTTTTGGCGGCAAAGTCGGTAGCAAGGCTGGTAATCAAAGGTTCGACGGTGGTGCGGACAGTCTCTCCGTCGTCAACGAAGGACATCTCGAGGTCGAGTTGGTAAAAGTCACCATAGAGACGGTCGGCGCGAGGGTCTTCGTCGCGGAAACAAGGGGCGATCTGGAAATAGCGAGGGACGCCGCCGACCATGAGGAGTTGTTTGAATTGTTGGGGAGCTTGGGGGAGAGCATAAAAAGTACCAGGGTGGAGACGGGAAGGAACGAGAAAGTCGCGGGCGCCTTCGGGGGAAGAGTTGGCGAGGATAGGAGTAGTAATCTCGGTAAAATCGTGGGCGTACATGTAGTTACGAAGGAAGGCGTAGTAGCGGGAGCGTTCGCGGAGTAAGTTCTGCATCGAAGGGCGGCGAAGATCGAGATAGCGATATTTGAGGCGCATTTCTTCGCTAGATTCGGCGCCTTCGTCGTGGGTATTGACGGGGAGGGGCTCGGAGCGGTTCAAAAGTTCGAGAGAATCAACGACAAGCTCGATGTCGCCGGTGGGGATGTTGGGATTTTTCAACTCAGGAGCGCGCTCGCGCATTTTGCCAGAGGCAGAAATCACGAATTCGTCACGAAGAGTCTCGGCAAGAGAGAAGGCTTCGGCGGTTTCGGGAGTAACGACGAGCTGGAGGAGGCCGGTATGGTCGCGGAGATCGATAAAAATAAGTCCACCATGGTCGCGGCGGGAATTGACCCAGCCAGCAACGGTGATAGTTTTGCCTAAATAATCTCTAGATTCGCTCGATAATATTCTCATATAGAGAATTATATCATATTTTTAGGAATTTTCTAGAGAGGAGAGCTTTTCGTCGATGGCGCGAGAGAGATAATCGATGAAGGAGAGGTTGTCGGGGTTGTCGTAGGCGAAGTCGATGATTTTGCCGTCGAGGTAGAAGGCGGGGGTGTATTGGATAGAGTCGATAGCGGAGTTACGGTTGGCAAGGGAGAGGTCGAAATTGACTTTCTTGCTCACGGCGTTGCTAGTAAAATCGGAGAGGAATTGGTCGAGATTAAGAGCATCGTCATCTTCGGCGAGGTCGGCGAAATATTGAGTGAAGAGCTGGGTGCGCTCGGTTTCGTCGGAGTAGTACCATTCGG
Organism: Candidatus Saccharimonadota bacterium; assembly: GCA_017433765.1. Classification (GTDB taxonomy): domain Bacteria; phylum Patescibacteriota; class Saccharimonadia; order Saccharimonadales; family Saccharimonadaceae; genus Nanosyncoccus. The sequence goes on along the minus strand of JAFRGO010000001.1, from coordinate 29,533 downwards.
CTTGGTTTTTATAAAGATAGTCGCCGTAGACTTTCCAGTAGTCGAGGTCGTCGTGGCTCTGGAGGCCGGCAGCTTCAGCGGCGCAGGCGGCAGCGAAGGCGTTGGGATGGTAGCTAATCGTGTAGGTACGGTGGACAACGGCGAGTTTGCCGGCATATTTTTCGACAAGTTCGGTGACGAGGTCAACATGGGAGGCGCAGGCGGAACATTGGAAGTCGGAATATTCAATAATAACGACAGGAGCGTCAAGAGGGCCTTCGACATGTTCGGCGATATCGCCAGAGGCAGAAGAAGCGGGGACGATGGCGTTGATGTCGTAATCGCCTTTGGTGCCGCGAGAGATACCAAGAATAATAAGGGCAATAAGAGCGGCGAGGCCGAGAGAAATAAGAGTGATTTTTAGATACTTGTTCATAGGATGATTATAACAAAAGAAGAGGGCTTTAGCAAAAATTATTTTATTAGAGCGCGGGAGGCGAGGCGGAGAAGTTCGGAGTAGGAGTTCGAGAGAACTGGGGAGGAGGCCAGCTCGACGACGGGGAGGCGGTGGCGGACAGCGAGAGCAAGCTCGGAGGCTAGAAGTTCAGCGTTGGGACAGACGATGGAGGCGCCAAGAAGAGGTCGTTTCGAGTCGGAGATATCGACAATAAGTTTCAAAAAGCCGAATTTGGCGTTGTCGACGCTAGAAATAGCGATGGAAGAAATAGGAACAAAGGATTTTTCGTATCTTTTATGAGCGCGAAGACAATCGTCTTCAGAAAGGCCGACGCAGGCAACGGAAGGAGAGGTGTTGACGAAGCGGATAAAGCCGACGCGAGAGACGAGGTTTTTGGAACGAGAGAGGACATTGGCGGCGGCGAGGGCGCCTTCGTAGGAGGAAAGCTCGGTAGTCTTCGGGTAAGGCTCGGGCGAGGAAGCACAGGAGCCGACGGCGAAGATGTGTTTCATCGAAGTATTTAGGTAGGAATCGGTAGTGATACCGTTTTTGTCGAAATTAACGCCGGCGTTTTCGAGACCAAGGTCAAGAGCAGCTTTGCGACCGGTGGCAAGAAGGACGGTTTCGGTTTTGAGGAACTTTTCGAGACCACCGCGAAGAAAAACAACGCGTTTTAGGTCGCCATCTTTTAAGATTGAGAGAACGCGGGTCTGAGTCAAAAGGCGGACATTAAGAATCTCGGAAAGATAGACGCCGAGAAGAGAGCCAACTTCTTCGTCTTCGCGTGGAAGAACGCGCGGGGCGAGGTCGATAAGAGCGACTTTAACGCCGAGAGTGGCGTAATATTCAGCGAGTTCGATGCCGGTAGCGCCAGCGCCGATGATAGTCATGTTTTTGGGAAGGCGTTTTAGGGAAAAGGCAGTAGAGGGGGTTAGATAGCCGGTTTTGGGGTCGTCGGCGCCAATAATCCCGCCGGTGGAAAGCGTGGAGCCAGAGGCGATAATGAACTTCGGAGCGGAGTAGGTCTGCTTCCCTACCGATAAATCGTAAGGAGAGAGAAAGTGGGCGAGGCCGGAAAGACAGGTGACGCCGGCTTCGGCGAGGGATTTTTTGGCGCTAGTGGCGAAACGCCGACGAGCGGTCTCGAGCCAAGTCTGGAGGTTGGCGTAGTTGTAGCGGAGGGAGACGGAACTGACGCCGAATTTGGCGGCGGCACAGGCGGAAGAATAAGAATGGGCGAAGCGGGAAGCGGCAGAGAAAGGCAGGTCGAGGACGTTGACGTTGGAACCGCCCCATTTGGCGGACTCGACGATGGCGACACGGAGGCCCGCGGAGGCGGCAGTCAGAGCGGCCGAGGTACCGGCGGCGCCGGAGCCGATTACGATAAGGTCAAAATCGAAATTTTTGCTTGCCATTTATATTATTTTATCACGATTACGATAAATATAAGCTAAATCTGGGTTGTATTGCTTCAGCTCGCGGGAGACAAGTAGGTCAATATCCTTCGCGGTGACGACGGGATGGCTCTCGAGGTAGCGTTCGACCTTTTGCGCTACGGAGTCGGAGACCATTTCGGCAAAACCAGCGTGGAGGCCCAGCACGCGCGCTTCGCGGAGAATGTCGAGGCGGATGGTGTCGGGCGAAGGGGCGGAGATAGCGGTGGAACGCTTAGACATTAGCAAGTCCCCCAAAGGACGAAACAGCAGAGGAAAAAGGCAAGGACGAGATAGAGCACACCGGCAAAAATACGGAAGAAGAGGCGGTTCCTTACGCGCCAGCGCTGGACATCAACGAGCGAGGAGCCACGACGAAGGAAGAGCCGACAAACGAGCAGGGGCAGAATAGCGATAAAAAGATAAAGCAGGGTAAAGCCCAGTACGAGTAGGTTATTGTCGAGCGAGAGTAGAGCTTGGGCGGCCACTAGCGAGGGGAGGAGAACAAAAGGCAACTCAGCGAGAGGAGTGAGGAGACCGAGAGAGAAGGCCTCGATGGAAGAGGAAGTAGCCTCGGCGCGAGCGTGGAGAAAGCGAGAGATGGGGCGCGGGAGCCAAAGCTCGGTCGAGCGACCCTTGCGATAATAAAGGAGCCAAGCGGCTAGGGCGACGACAACTAGAGCGATGATGAGGTAGAGAGGCGGAATGAAGGTATAGAGGAAGAGGCCGACGGAGAGGAGAAGGAAGAACATAGTGAGGGAGCCGAGAATGTAGCTCGTGGCGAGGGCGCGAGTCTTGCGCGAGAAGAACTTCGCCTTCGTGGAATGATAAAGGACGAGAAAACCGCCAAGGTCAAGCTGGAGCGAGGAGAGAATAAGAGCGGAAAGGAAGATTTCCGAGAGATAGGCTAGCATAGTTTCATTATAACACACTTATGCTTTACATAAAAAGCTTTCGCGTGATACTATGCCCGTATGAAAACGAGGTATCTAGGGGTTCTAGCGATATTACTGTTAAGCCTGATAGCTGGCCCATTCCCGCGGGCGAGCGCAAAGACAGAAATGCTGGACAGCGAGAACCCCCAACTCCTCCTCCGAGCCGTCAGTCCTGGATATACTGTTGACGGCAAACAAAACACTGGCGAACTAGTGGAATTAGTCCGTTTGTCCAGTGATTCCCTTTTGCTCACCGGTCTCTCTATCTACTATACCAACAATAGTAGTAGCGAGCCTAAATCCGTTTACGATTTTTCGGATGGGACGGAGATGATCGGTGAGTCTCTCCTACTCCGGCTCGCAAGTAGCTCGGAGGGCGTGGGGGTGGACGCGGATTTGATTTATAGTTCGCCAAATATTGCGGGGTCGGCGGGGAAAATTGCGCTAGTGATGAAGACGAAGGACGAGGCGGGAGAAGATACGATAAAGGAAATCGACAAGGTTTGTTGGGGGAACTTCCAGTTCGATACGGGATGCTATCCAAAGATGGATAGCGGTAAACCGACGCTAGTGCGTGATAGCGAAAAAGTACCAAATGACGACCCCGAGGAGGAAGAAGGAATAAAATATCTCGATAGCTGGACGAAAGTTGATGGATGGGAGCCGGAATATAGCGAAGGGCGAGAAGTTTTGAAAGTGCCGGAGGAGGCGAAGGGCGAGGAAACGCCGGAACCGAGATGTCGAGGAGTGATTTTTAACGAAATCTTGTCTTATTACGAAAACACGGCGACGGAACAATTCGTCGAACTATACAATACAAACTCGACGCAGGTAAATCTCGAAGGTTGTAGCCTAAAATATAAAAATAAAAGTTATCTGCTCACGGGAATTATTTTGCCGGAGGGATATCACGCTTATTATCCGGAAGGGTTCACGCTGACGAAAAATCCGACCGTCTCAAATACGATTGAGTTGGTCGATGCGGACGGGGCGGTGGTGGATTCCCTGGTCTATATGAACGGACAAAAGAAGGGGGTGGCGTATGCGATGTTTGGATATAATGATGACGGGAGCGAGCAGTGGTTGCAGACTTATGCGCCGACGCCGAACGCGGAAAATGATTATCAGAAATATAAAAGTTGTGCGGAGGGGAAAGTATTGAATCCGGAAACTGGGAACTGCGTCAAGGCGACGGCGATAAATACTAGCCTCGCGGCGTGCCCAGAGGGGTCGTATAGAAATCCGCTGACGAATAGATGTAAAAAGTATGAAACGACCGCGACGACGGCGCTGGCGGAATGCGCGGAAGGATATTATCGCAACCCAGAGACGAATAGATGCCGAAAAATCGTCACAAATGACGGGGCGGACTATCCGGTGGTGGCAGAGAGTTTTGCGAAAGAATCGACTTTTGTGGCGATTTGGGCGATAGTGGGGGTAGGAGTAGCGGGGGCGCTATATGTGCTGTTTGAGTATCGCAAAGAAATCAAAACGAAACTGACGAAGAAAAAGTAACTACTCGACGTGGCAGAGGTCGTAGATGACGGCGGAATCGCTGTTCTGGAGCTCGCCGTTGATGACTGCCCAGCAGTTGCCGTCGATTTTGAGGGATTTTTCTAGACCGCCGGAGCTGGAGCCGCCGCCAGCTTCGATGGCGAAGTCGGGGAAGGGGAAGAAGGTGTCGCGGAACTCGAGGCGAGTTTCGACACGCGAGAAGACATCGTTGGCGCGACCAGTTGAGTCAACGGAAACTTGGACATTGTCGAGGGGGATGAGATTGCCGGAGGCGTCGAGGAGCTCGACGGAAAAGTCGGTATCAGGAGTGCCATAGGGGAGGGAGAGAAGAGCGAAGAAAGAGCCACCCGAGCTCTGGCGAGAGGGACTGTTGTCGGGGCCGGGGCGAACGTCAGGAAGTTCGAGGGTGGCGGTGCAAATGAACTCTCGAGCTTCGGAAGAATCGCAGCCAATGACGATAGGATTGTTAGTGGTACCAGAGGCGGTGTGGTTGTTGGACTGGACGAGCTGACTTTTCGTGACAGTGGTGTTGGAACTGTTCTTGGAGGGGACGAGCCAAACCGTAGCGCGGTTGGTGGCGTTGAGGCCGCCCGTATCGTCGAGCTGGGAGAGAGTGAACTGGCTAGCGGTCTGGAAGATGGAGAAGGAGAGGGTCGGAGGGACGGGAATGTAGCCAGAGCCGCTAGAGGAGTCGGTGGCGTTGAGCGGAGGGAAGGTGGAGGAGTTGGTGGAGCGGTTGTAGTTGCGATAGTTGGTGTTGTAAGAATCGAGGTTGTCCTGGGAGAACCAACTGACGCGGACGTATTTTGCATTATCGAAGGAAGGGGAGTTGCTGGAGCTGTAGAAAGGAACGACGCTGGTGGGGCTGGAGGAGCTGAGAGTGGAGCGATAGTCGTTGAGGACGGTGGAGATTTGGACGCAGGTGTAGGCTTGGATGGTGTCGGTAGCGCCGTTGACGACTTCGCGAATCAGAACTTCGCCGCCGTTGGCGGAAGTGGCGGGAGTGCCACCGTTGCGACCGAGAATCTTCGTAACGGCGTCGCAGTTGGAGTAAGATTCCTCGACAAGAGAGATGGTAGAGCGACAGTAGTTCCCTCGGATAGTGTGGTCGGAAGAGGAGGAGGAGCTATAGCCATCGTTGATGCAGCTATAATATTCGGAAAGAGCAAGTTTGGCGTCTTCGACACCGGCGAGAGCAGAATCGTAGGCGGAGTCGGCGAGGTCGTTGCTGATGGATTTTTTGCGTTCGCGGAGAATGATTTGGACAAAACCTACGGAAATAACCCCGAAGAGGAGACAGGTTATGACGACGGTGTAAATTGAGGCAGCACCACGTTTGGTTTTTTGCATAGAACTCCTAACTGCCAGTAGCGTGCATGGCAAAGTTAAATTTGTTGACGGCGCAGTAGTCAAAGTCGGCGGAAAAATCGGAGGGGGCAGAGCAGTAGTTGGAAGACGACATGGCGTTCACGCCGCCAGAGATGGTGGCGAGGACAATTGAGGCGGAATAGAATAGACGTTTTGAGGTGAAATTCTGGGCAGGGCGGAAGACGGCGTAATCGTAGAGCGCGAGAGTCGTACCAGAATAGGGCAAGAGCTCGGCCGGCTCGGCGGAAAGCGGGTAGGCGGTGGAAACGTTGCCGGGGATGACGCGAATCTCGAAATTAAAGGAATAGTCGCCGTTGGCCACGAAGGGGGTCTTGAAGTCAGAATTGTAAGAATAGGAATCGCCAACGAGACGAGAAGCACAGACGGCGTGGAGCGGATCGGGGATTTTTAGCAGGCGGAAGTTCAGGGCATTGTGGCCGGTCGGAGTAGAATCGAAGGTGCTAACATCGGTACGACTAACGGATTCGTAGGTGTAAGATAGGACGGCATGGGGAATATGGTCGGTGGCGCGGTTGGTGTAGTCGCGGGCGAGATAGCCGTCAGCGATGGTGTAGCCGGTGTTCCAAAGATAAGAATACTTACCAGTACAGAAGGCGCCAAAAACTGGAGTGGAAGTAAAGGTGGCGCCGTTGTCGGTGGAGATGTCGGCATACCATTGTTGGTAGATGAGATTATAAGCATTGTCGGCGATGCAAGCTTGGTATTGGGAGTATCCAGGGGCGGAGGGGGAGGAATCGTAGTAGGTGGCACAGAGGGAGGTGTAGGAAATGGCGGGGGAGTCGTTGAGGGTGGAGGTGAAATCCTCTATCAAATCGCGACCGGCGGAGTTGACGAGCTTCATGGAGATGCCCTTGCGGTAGCTAGCGATAGTGTCGGAAATCACAAGGGCGACAGAGAGAATCAAAATCGACATATAGGCGATAGCAATAGTCAGCTCGACAAGAGTGAAGGCAGATTTGTGCTTCATGGGATAATTATACCATAAACAGAAAGAAAACTGGACAACAAAAAAGCTCGAATAGTTGGGGGGGCAACTAAACGAGCAAGTTTAGTATAGCACAGAAAAAATGAGATTGCAAGGGGTTTTCGTAAAATTTGGGAGATTTTTGGAGTTTTTCTGGGGTTTTTGAGAGTTTCTGAGGATTTCTTGGGAGTTTTCTGGAGTTTTTTGGAAGAAAAAATAAAAAAAGACCCCCTATGGAGGATTTTGGTTGCGGGGGCTGGATTTGAACCAGCGACCTTTTGGTTATGAGCCAAACGAGCTACCAGGCTGCTCTACCCCGCGACGGTATATATATTATATAGCATAAAACGCAAAAATGCAAGAACTAGCGACAGGCGTTGTCGGAATCGTCCACTTCGATAAGCTGGACGGCGGAAGAATTGCGGCCGTTGCGGGCAACGCGGATATTGCGGCGGCTGGTGCCGAGGGCGTAGAAGCGGTCGGGCGAGTCGAGACAAAGGTCGAGAGCGGCAAGAGAGAAATAGACCGAGCGAGGAGAGGCGGAGGTGTTGACGTAGTTGGACAGTTGGACGTTGCCAGAGGGGATGACGGAACCGTGCAGAGTGTAGGTATAGACAGTGCCATAAACTGGGGAGTGGATAATCAAAAGAGCGCCGCGGAAAAGAGTGTTGTCGCCGGAGGCGCCGGTGTTTTCGACGGAGGCGCCCCAGAGGGGGAGGTGGGAGGCGCGGGTGGTATAGTCGATATGAGCGGAGATGCCCGGAGAAGTCAGAGCGGTCAGGGGGTCGAGCTCGGCGTAGTCGGCGGAGGCGGAGGCGCTGATAGCGTTGCCAACGATGTCGTAGGAGTAGATGACGGAGGAGATTTGGTTGGAGTTGCAGGTCGCGGAAGAGCCACATTCTTCGCCAAAGGTGAGCATTTTGCCATAGATGGCGATATCGGTGCGACCCGGATCGGAGACGGAGGAGTTTTGGACGTAGAAAACGGCGGAATAGGCTTCGCGAAGGTAATCGGCGAGGTCTTGGGTCGAGTCGGCGAAGCGCTGACGCGAGACGCTACCCTGGGTGGCAACGATGACGCCAGTGAGCAAGACGCCAGTAAGAGCGATGAAGAGGGAGACCTCGACAAGGGTGAAGGCGGATTTTCGGGAGCGAGAGAAGAGCGTCATTTTATTTCCTCGGGGCTAGTTCGCGCGAATAGGTAGTGATGGCACGAGAATAGGCGTCGGCCTGGACGTTGGCCCAGAGATAGGACGAGGCCGGAAGAGTAAAGGTCTCGGAAACGGCACCGGTAAGACTGTCGGTGTTGGCAACGCGGTTGAGCTTCACGCTGGAAGCAAGAACGGGGCCGTTGATTTCGATGGGATTTTCTTCGCAGGTCTCGGTCGAGGATTGTTTGCTACAGGTAGAGACGCTGCCGGCGGCGACGAGCCAGGCATCGATGCGAGTAACGTTGCTAGCGATGCGAATATTACCACCGGAAATGATGAGATATTGGGGAACGTCCTTGGCGTTAGTGTAGGGGCCGTCGGCGTAGGTGAAATTGCTAGCGATATTGATGTCGTATTCGGAGTAGATGATATGAGTGACGCCGGCCGCGAGAGGGGTAGAAGTCCTGATGCTAGAAGAAGAGCCGATATGGGTATAGCGATATCTGTCACCGATAGCGGCGGCGTCGGGACTATCCGACAAGAGAGTCGAGAAAGAGGCGTCAGCGAAGCTGGTATAGAAGCGGAGAACAGTCGAGCTAAAATCGACATTACCCAAGGAAGTAGAGACGAGTCGGAGGGTGGAAGGCTGGGTGTAGCGATAGATGACGCGGTCGCGGAGGGGAGTGTGGGAGACGGCAGCGTAGCCGAGGGCGTTGACGTCGAGGTTGGCGATGGTCATAGGATAGAGAGAAAGGCTACTAAAACCACTAGTAGAGCCGTTCAGGAGGGCGGCGCCAGAGGCGGTGTTTTTTACAGAAGAGTTGGAGATGACGCCGTAATCAACCCAGGAGCCGTAGGTACGGCCGTTCGACGAAGAAGCATCGGAGACGGCGCGGACGGGACCTTCAGAGAAGACGGAACCGCCAACGACCTTGAAGCGAGAAGCCTTGACCACGAGGGCGCAGCTGACATTGGAAAGGCGCCAGTCTTTTTCGTTAGGATTGCCGCCAGAGTAGGCACTAAATTCGCCAGCGTTAGCCATGGGGATTTTGTTGCCGTTGTTGACGTAGCCATTGAAGCTAGTGTAGTTGGCGGCGGCAACGACGCAGACTTTGGAACCGGTGGGGGTATCGGCGGGGAGATTTAGAGAGGCGGAGGTAGTTTGGCTCGAGTTGGGACTGATGGAGCCGGTAGCAGAGGAAGTGCTCACGATGCTACCAAAATTATTCCTGATGTATTGTTCGACGCTGGCCAGGGTAGCGGAGCCAAGGTCTCGAGCCTTGTAGGCGTCTGCGGATTGGGGATTGGCAGAGGGGCTAAGGAGAGTGACGAAGAGATAAGTAGCGGTGTCGGCCGGGGTGACACTGGCGTTGCGAGTCCTATCGACGCGGTCGTTGTTCGCAAGCGAAGCACTAGCGATGCGGGAATATTCGACGTTGGGGGCGATAGTAGTAGAAAGACTAGAAGAGATATTGAGCTCGAGCTTGTAGTTGTAGGGGCGGTGGACGTTGATACAAACGGCGGAGCTGTTGGTGTCGCTCGAAGCAGAGGGAGCAAAGTTGTTGCTCGCGGAAGCGGTCACGGTCTTACTAACGCTTAAAGTCTGGCAATAGCTAGAGTTAGAGAGAACGTAATTATTGCCGCTGCGAGTATAGCCGATTTTGGCGGCGCCTGGGCAAATCTCGGTAGTGGAACTACAGTTGAAAGAATTGGTCATCGTGACGGTGCGGCGAAAATCGTTAATCACGGAGATGGTCTCGGCGCTGCCGGAGCAATATTCGGTATGTTGGCGATGGGTGACGGTCACGCCGGCGCAGGGGAAGGTGGCGCTGCCGGTGACAGAACCGGAGATGCCGTAACCCTGAAGCGACCAAGCGACCGTAAGCGAGCCGGCATAGGAAGATTCGGAGAGCTGGCGGGTGATTTGGTGGAGGAAGGTGCGGCTGACTGAGTCGCTAGCACCAGAGCCAGCGTAGATGTTGGCGGTCTGGGTGGACTGGTCGAGGTTAAGGGCGGAAGCGGGTTGAGAAAAAGATGTGCACCCCAGCAGAACTAGGGCGAGAGCCAGGAAAGCTAGGGGTGCAAATCTTTTAGAAGGCATTCGTATAGCGTTCCTCGATAGCATTCAACGAGGCAGAATCGTTCACAACGGAATAGTAATCACGGAGAACGCCAAGGACATAGAGGTATTCTGCGGAAGAAAGTGAAGAAGAACTCAAAATGTTGGCAAATATTGCCGCAGATTCGCTATAGAAGCCCGCCTCGAAGAGACGCTTGGCGTAGGCAAGGTCGGTCTCGTCGGCGACACGAGCATAGTCACCAGAGACGAAGAGGCCAGAGCAGGCCTGGGAGCGGTCATTGAGATAGCCGTCGAGAGTATCGGAGTTACTATGGCGAGCGAGGAGATATTGGAGATCGCGGACGGAACAAAGCTCGGAGGGAGAGAGGCTGACACTAGTATCGGTCTGGAGGGCGATAAGGCGAGAAGAAGCGTCGCCGGAATAATCCAACGCGGTCAGAAGATAGACGGCGTAGAGGCGGAGGTTGGTCAAATCCACAGAATTGGACACAGCATCAAGAACAGAATCGGCCGCAGCGTTGACGTTCTCGGAGGAGCCGGTGTGAGCGGCGTCGCGAACGGCAAGAGAGAGGCGGTCGCGGGCGTCAGCAGAGCTGGAAATAATCGTCGGGACAGAAGTGGTCGGTTGGGCGGCGACGGCAAAAGGTCGCAAGAAGAAGATGATATAGCAAGCGAGTCCAGCTACGCTGAGAATAAGCAAGACGATAAAGACTATAAGCAGAGGGCGAGTGGAAGTGGTTTTCTTCTCGGTCGCGGAAGAAATCGTGACAATGGGAGTAGAAGAGGCAGAGATGGGGGTGGTGTTGGTTTGGGGGTCGTTGTTTTCCATTTTACTCCTTGTCCTCCGCAACGTCGGTGCGAATTAGTTTGGTCGTCAAAGCGGATTTGGCTTCGCTATCACCGGTGAGATTATAATAGAAGAATAGAACATTGTAGGCGAAAGAAGCGTCCTGGTCGATACTGTCGCCGGCGGGAAGGTCGAGAGTGCGGAAGACTGCGGCGGCAGGATAGAGATAGCCGGAGAGGAAGAGGCGTTTAGCGTAGGCGAAATCAGTCTCGGACTCGTCCTTCGCGGGGGCGGCAGGACAGCCGTCGGGATATTCGTCGGTATAAACTACTCCGGTATCTAGGGAGTTGATGAGCTTGCGGTAGCGAGAAAGCTCGCAAGAGTCGGCGGGGGTGAGATTCGCGCCTTCTTCGGTGTAAACTCGGTCGGCGAGGTCGAGGGCTGTGGAATTATAGCCTTCGTAGATAAGACCCAAGACAGCAAAAACGTCGAGGGACAACTTCGATGCTTCGGAGGAGGGGTAAGTAATCCAGGCGTTGAGGACATTGATGATGTCTTCTTTTGAAGAAGGGGAGACGGCGTAGATATTAGAGAGGGCCCCGAACATTCCCTCGCGAAGAGTCAAAACGTCGGAAGATTCGGTATAGGCAGAGGACTCGGTCGGAAGAACCGGGGCCTTTTCGTAGTCCCAATCGACGACGGTGGTATTGGTCGAGGCGGGAGTAGTGGCACGGAGATGGAGGATATAGTAGACTAGGCCGCCGACGCAGAGACAAAGCAAAAGAGCAATCGCGACGAGGACTGGCGTCGGGAAGATTTTTTTATTACGCTTGTCGAGCGGAGGCAAGACAGGCTGGGTAGAAGAATGATTATATTTTTCCATATTACTTATGATTATACATCATTCAATTCCAAAAAGGAAGGACAACCATTCAAATAAATTGGAGCGTTCGACAGGGGCGGAGGCGAGGGTGGAGAGGTGTTTGTTCTTGGCGGAAGAGGAGTTTTTCGGCAGATAGACGAGAGTTTCGCCGGGGAGTTTTTTGTTGAGTTTGGCGCGAGCGGAAAGCTCGGCGTATTCGTCGGAAGCGTAGTAGGCATTCTCGAGTTCGAGAGTTTCGACTTCGAGCTGGAGGACAGCAAGCTCGCGGCGCTTGCGCTCGAGAGTCTGGGCAAGTTCCCAGTTGCGAGACATACTGACGATGCTACCATAGGTCCAAGCAAGACAAAGAACGGCACAGACGGTCAAAAGGACGTTATCAAAACGAAACCAATCGTGCTTTAGGCGATAAAGAAAGCGACGGCAGGCGGTCCGAATTGTCTCCATATAAAATTATTATAGCATAAGCAGAGAAAGAAAATAAGGGGCTCAAGCTTGCTATTCCCTGTTCGCCAGATTACACTCGGGATATGTTGAGGAAAATATTGATTGGGGTGATGGCGGCAGTAGTGATTACTGCGTCGTTCGATTTTATACCAAACAAAGTTAGGGCGGGCGAACGCTGTGTGGGGGTGAAGTTTGTCTGGGTAGATGGGAGCGGGGCGAAGATAGACGGAACGGATAATAATTATAATGATTTCAAGGCGGCGATAGCGAGCGAGTTTGCGACGACGAGTCTGGATTATAATTTCTACGAACTGGGGACGGAGGCGCACGGAGGATTTCGCTATCCGGCGGAAGGGATTGGGACGGGGAGCGTTCGCGAATTCTTCACGATGGTAGGGGCGGGAATCTCGGGAGGACAGAGCTACCGCTATGGATCGAGTGTCTCGAAGGGAGTGGGGGAGCTAGTGGCGTATGTCAGAGAAGTGTCAGAGAGGTGTCCGGCGACGAGATTTGTGATTGCGGGCTTGTCGCAGGGGGCGCAGGTGATTTCGACGGCACTATTGCTACTCGACCAGGCGGGGCTGAACGATAAAATTGTCTATGTCGCAACTTTTGGCGACCCGAAATTGTATTTGCCAGAAGGAACGGGAGGAGTAGTCTCGCCGGCGTGCCTGAACGGGCTGAAGTCAGCCTATCGAGCGGACGTGCCGGACTGTTGGGTGAACGAGGGCTTGCTCGGCGGGAATAAACCTTATGGGCCGTCAACGTTTTGGAATAAAGTTGGGGTGTTTTGTAATCATTATGACGCGGTATGTACGGGGAGAATAAACTTCCTGAATCTGGACGAATCGCTGAATCCGCACGGGTCGTATGGGAATTCGCTGAATGCAGACCATATTTATAATGATGCGGCGAGAATTATTTATAACCGTATCGTCAAAGATATGGCAGCGCGGGGGACGATTACGGCGGTGACGAAAAATGTGGCGATATTGTTCGACACGACGGGGTCGATGCAATGGGCGATAGACAGCTATAAGGCCGAGGCGACGAGGCTGGCGGAGTCGGTCTGGAGCCAGGGGGGAGAGGTGGCATTGTTTGAATACCGCGACCTCAGCGATCCGTTCCCGACGACGATGCATTGTGGTTTCACGACGAATCCGGCGCAGGCCTGTACGAGAGAAAACTTCCAGGCGGAGCTAGACAAGATGGTATCCATCGATGGGACGGGCGGGGACGACGACGAGTCGGTATTGCCGGCGGCGATGGAGGTGATGAACACGTTAGCGTGGAAAAATGGGGCGGACAAGTCGATCATTATTCTCACAAATTCGGGCTATCATAATCCAGAGAATGGGCTGACGCCGGTCAGTATCGTGAATCGGAGCAACGAAATCGACCCGGTGGTGTTCTATTCGATTACGCCGACGGAGTTTATCTCGGAATACGAGGAATTGACGCTGGCGACGGGCGGAGCGAGCTTTGATATATTCGACGAGCTACAACTCTCGACGAGCTATATTCTCAACCACGAAGAAAGCTTCCAGTTACGAGCGGAGCCGACGTTCACACTCACGGGACAGAACGAAAATATCGGTGAAGAGGCAAAAATTGTGAACTTCCAATACGAGGAAGGCGAGGAGGTAGATAAGATGCGCTTCACGCTCGAGGGAGAGAAGGCGATAATACTCGTCAACGACGTGATGATGGGGTATATGGATGGCGGAGAGGTGGAGATATATGACCTTGACAAGAGCCGAGAAAATACGGTGACCGTGGTGGCCTATAACCGAGAGGGCTTCCCTGGTGGGTGGATGAGAGCAACAATTCTGCCGGAAGAAAAAACGGAGATAGTGGGAACAGAGGAAGCTATCCCACTAAGTCCGGATTGTGGCAAACTATAGACAGTTCTCGCCGTCGCAATTGGGGGAGTCGAGAGGATTCTCGAGAGGGATGATGAGAGTCTGGATATTGTTGTAGTTGACTTCGTCGTGAATCAGGCGGTAGTGGGCGAGGAGGGTGCGATAGACCTTGAGGGCGTCTTCGCTAGACAAACTGCTAAAATCGACATCGTTGAAGGCGTCGATGGAGGCGGAGAAGAAGTTGTTGGACTGGAGGCGGCGAGCGTAGGCAAGGGTGGTCTCGTTGTCTTGCTTCGCAAACTCGGCACCGTCAGCAAAGAGCGGGTCGCAGGCTTCGTTGCGGAGGTTAAGAAAATAGCTAGCGAGGGAGGAATCTTCGTTGCTCAGGGCGATGAGATAGTGGAAATCATCGACCGCGCAGGTCTCGGCGGGGGTGAGTTCACGACCGTCGATAAGGCCATAGAATTCGATATAGGCGGAGCCAGCGTAACCGTTGCCGGCGAGGAGATAGAGGCCATAAAGTTTGTCGGAAAACTCGGCGTCCTTCTCGGAGAGAGAGGAGTTGAGTTTGGAGAGCATTTTTTCTTCGTCAACGTCGGCGGCGAAGGAGGCATCGCGGAGCTCTTCGGCGAGCTGGTCGCGGGTGGTGGTGGCACCGGCGTCAGAAGTCTTGCCGAAAGGCTTGAAGATAAGGATATAAGCAATCGCGGCACCGACGAGAACGAGGACGAGGGCGATAAGGAGGAAGAGGGTGGATTTTGACTTCTTCGGAGCGGCGGTGACGACCGGCTCGGCAACAGGGGTCGGAAGAGGCTCGGCGACGGGCGTAGGCTCGAGGGCGGGAGCGGCTTCGACTTCGGCCGGCGCAGGAGCAGCCTCGGGGGCAGGCTGCTCAGGAGCGGGCTCGGCGGCAGGTTCAGGGGTCGGCTCGGGAGTGGGCGCCGGAGTTTCGATATTATTGCTAGTGGGGTTAAAGTCTTTTTCTTCCATATTACTTATGATTATAATAGATTTTCCTGAAAAATAAAAGTAGTTTTGCGGTATAATAGACGGAATAAGATAGGAGTTTTATGAATCTAGCAGGAAGCAAAACCGAAGAAAATCTCAAAAAGGCCTTTGCGGGGGAGAGCCAGGCGAGGAATAAATACACTTATTTCGCGAGCAAGGCAAAAAAGGATGGCTATGAGCAGATTGCGGCGATTTTTGAGGAGACGGCTGGGAACGAGAAAGAGCACGCGAAGATGTGGTTCAAGGAACTGAACGGTGGAGCGGTGTCATCGACGGAGAAAAATTTGCGCGCAGCGGCAGAGGGGGAGAATTATGAGTGGACGGATATGTATGAGGAGTTCGCGAAGACGGCGGAGGAGGAAGGCTTCGACGAGATTGCGAAAAAGTTCCGCGGAGTGGGGGAGATTGAGAAGCGACATGAAGAAAGATTTAGAAAGCTACTCAAAAATATTGAGGACAAAAAGGTCTTCTCGAAAGATGGGGACACGATTTGGATTTGCCGGAACTGCGGACACGTGGTAGTGGGGAAATATGCGCCAGAGGTCTGCCCGGTGTGTAGCCACCCGCAGAGCTATTTCGAGGTCAAAAGCGAAAATTATTAAAAAAATACCCGGCGAAGGCCGGGTTTTGTTTACAGTTCTTGGGCGATTTTCTCGAGGGTTTTGCTCTGGATGTCGAGGTCGCTTAGCATTTCTGACTCGAGGACGCTTTTGCGGTCGAGCGAGGCGGACAAGTCTTCTAAGTCTCTGGGGCTAAGGGCACCAAAGTTCAAGTAGATATCCCGACCAGAATCACGCAGGCGCTGGACATAGAGCAGACCTTCGAAATAGGCACGATCCTTTGTAAAGGCGTATCCGTGCAGGTTGATTGTGTTGGTTAGACCGCGAAGAGTACGGTAGGCGACGGTCCAAGCCTTTTTGGGGCTGGCAGTGTTCTCGTAGACGAAACTGGCGATGCCGACGAAACCTCGGCCCTGAAGAGCCATATTTTGCGCCAGGACATAGAAGGGCGCAAGCGTAGAATCCGTGGCGTATTTGCTCTGGAAAGCAAGGTCTTTGTCTTTGGCGAGACCTTCGTAGACGAGCTCGTCGTCGGATTTGAGGCAGTTGATAAGGGAAAGGTTTTGGGAATTGCGCCAGTGGCACTCGATTTCGTGACCGACCAACTCGGCAAGCTTCAGGGCGCCGACTTTGCGACTCGCGGGAATCGCAATCATGGGATAACGGCTGGAGTTTTTGTCGCGAACATCGATGGCGGAGCAGTTTTTCAGGATTTCTACCGGCCAAGGCCTAACACCGTACTGAGTCATAGCCCAGAGGAAGATTTTTTTGATAAACTCGGCGTTGAGCTGGGGCTTTTTTAGCTCTTTTAGCTCGGCGGAGAGAGAATCTTTTGCTTCGGCTTCCTCGGCTTTTTCGGTTTCCTCGTCGGATGAGGATTCGTCGGTGGGTCGGTAGATTAGACTGAAAGCACGCTCGGTTTCCTCCGGACGACCGTATTTTGCGAGGACATACTGAGCCAGAGCAACATCATCGCCGGCAAGCATAGCTTTGGCCATGCGAGTAGTCAGCAAGGCGTCTTCCGCGATACGCCGGTAGTGGCGAAGCAGGAAGGCGTCGGATTCGCTAACGGCAGGAGTATCGTCAATGGTGTATTTGAGCGATTCGAGAGCGTCGGACTGGGAGGCGGCGGCGGAGAGCAGGGCTTGGTTGTAGTGGAAGGAAGGGTTGGTAAAGAGACCACACTCGGCTTTCTCCAGCCAGGCGGTTTTTGCGGAAGCGAGGTTGGTGGGTGTAAGCATTTCTACGGGGTTAAGCGCGGAGATTCGGTAGGATAAGTTGAGATAGATGAGTTGGTATTTGGACGCGGAACGCTGTAAATCTTTGACTGTAAACAATCATTTTCCCCCCTTTATTTTAAGATGCTTTTGCGATATGCAAAATAATTGCATACATAAATATGCACGAGTTGAGTATAGCACAGATTGGTGAATTTGTCAAGGAGTAGCTTATTGAGAGGCTCGAGAGACAGGGGTGGGAGGAGGCGAGGAGGGCAGGTTATTGGGGGTTGTTTGGGGGCTTTGGAGGCGGGATTGCGAGGCTCGGGAGGCGGGGTGGAGGGAAGGCGAATGTGGTATAATGAGAATATGATAGAGATAAAAAATGTCAGTAAATATTATGGCGAGAAGAAGGCGCTGGATAAGGTGTCTTTCACGGTCGATAAGGGGGAGATATTTGCGTTTATTGGGCATAATGGGGCGGGAAAAACGACGCTGATAAAGTCGATTTGTGGGATTTTGGATTTCGAGGAGGGGGAAATACTGGTGAACGGGAAGTCGATAAAGGCCGAGCCGCTGGCGTGCAAGAGAGAGATGGCGTATATTCCGGACGACCCGGAGCTGTATGAGGATATGAAGGCGGTGGCGTTTATTAACTTTGTGTGTGATATGTATGACACGCCGACAGAGGTGAGAGAGAAGAATATTCGGCGCTATGCGGAGATGTTTGGGATGGAAAAGGAGCTAGGGAACACAATAAAGTCGTTCTCGCACGGGATGAAGCAGAAGGTGGCGATAATTGCGGCGCTGGCGCACGAGCCAAAGGTACTGATTATGGACGAGCCGTTTGTGGGGCTGGACCCGAAGGCGATTTTTGATATGAAAGAGGTGCTACGGGGGATAGTGGAGGGCGGAGGGACGGTGTTTTTCTCGACGCATATACTGGATATGGCGGAGAAGCTGTGCGATAGGGTGGCGATTGTAAAGAAGGGGAAAATCGTGAAGGTGGGCGACATGAAGAAAATTCGGGGAGACAAGTCGCTAGAGAAAGTGTTCCTAGAGCTAGAGGCGAAATAATGGGCAAGTTGCGTTCACTGCTAAAGGCTACGATGGCGGGGGGATTGCAGATTTTTAATTATCAGGCAAAGTCCGAGGGGGCGAAGAGGGCGATGCCGTTGGTGTTGGGAGCGCTGATTGGGCTGGCGATGCTAGTGAGTGCGAGCACGCTGACGACGGAGCTGGCGAAGGAGGGGGCGCAGGTGGCGATTTTGGCGATCTATACCGTGGTGACGGCGGTGATTATCATCATGGAGGGGAGCTATAAGGCGAGCGATTTGTTGTTCCGGCCGCGGGACAACGATATGCTATTGGCGATGCCGGTGAAGCGGACGACGATAGTGCTGGCGAGGATGATAAAGTTCTATCTGTTTGAGATGGCGTATTGTTTGATTTTTCTGTTGCCGGCAGTGGTGGCGTATTCGATGAACGCGGAGACGGGAGTGGGGTTCTGGGCGGTGGCGGTGACGATGTTGGTGCTGGTGCCGGTGATACCGATAGCGGCGTCGTGCGTGGTGGGGCTGGTCGTGGCGGCGGTGGCGGGGAGGTTTCGGCACAAGACGCTGCTACAGATTATTCTGTCGTTTGCGATGATGTTTGGGATGGTGGGGGCGGTGTTTATGGTGAATACGGAGACGGATTTTGATGGGCAAAATATCGCGGCGGTGAGCGAGATGGCGGCGGGGGTTTATTATCCGGCGGGGGCGTTTGTGCGACTGGCGGAGGAGTTCGATGTGGGGGAATATGTGTTGTTTGTGGCGGTGAATTTGGCGGTGGTGGCGGTAGCCGTGGCGGTGATTGGGAGGTTTTGTTTCCAGATTATTACGAAGCTGGGGACGGTTAATAGGGCGGAAACTAGGAACGCAAAGTATAGTTTCCGACGGCGGTCGCAGACGATGGCGATGGTGCGGAAGGAGATGACGAGGTATTTTAATACGCCGGTGTTGCTAGTGAATACGGCGATGGGGCTGGTGTTTTTCGTGGTGGCGGTGGGGTTGACGTGCGCGAAGTTTGACGATATTACGGGTTCGTTGATGGCGTCGGTCGAGGATTTTCCGCTGACGGTGGAGGAGATGCGGGCGGTGATGCCTGGGGTGACGTTTGCGATGGTGGCGTTTGCGAGCCTTCTGACTTGTATCACGGCGACGATGATTTCGCTGGAGGGGAGGGCGATAAATGTGCTGAAGGCGTTGCCGATTAGCGGGAGGAAGGTGTTGATGACGAAGGTGCTGGCGGCGATGCTGCTAATCGTGCCGGTGACTGCGGCCGGAGGAGTGGTGATGAGTCTGCGATTCCAGTTTGGGGTGGTGGATGCGATTTTGGTGCTGGTGGGAGTGGTGGTGATGCCATTGGCGACTGAGTTGATAGGAATACTGATAAATCTAAAATATCCGAGGTTCGACGCGGATAATGATGCGGTGGTGGTGCGCCAGAGTGCGAGCGTGATGGTGGCGACGTTTTTGGGGCTGGGGATGATGTTGGCGACGGTCGCGCTGACGTTTGGGGCGGTATTTCTGACTGGGCAGACGGCGGGGATGGCGATAGTGGATGGGGTTTATGTGGCTATGGCGCTGGTCTTGTATCTAGTGATTGTGACGCAGGGAGAGAGGAAATATCTAAAGTTGGGGGTGTAATTGTAAAAGGAGAGCTGATGGAAAAAATAAATTTCTGGGAAATGCTGGGGCTGGACAAGTTCGAGAATGTGGCGCTAGTGTTCCATAGCCCGTGGCATTATGACCCGAAAAATTATACGGAAGACGAGGAATTTGTGAGGTTGATGGGGAAAAATGAGCGAAATATCCGGAGCGACAGGGAGCTTTTTGGGCTGTACGCGAACGGGGAGAGCGAATTTGTTGTGAATATGACGCAGTCGAGGGGGAGCGAAAAGTTGCGCGGGCGGAGGCTACACGACGGGGATGTGGCGTTTAATTTCATTCCCTATCCTTATGGCAAAAATCTACATATTCTAGTCTCGGCGTTTAGGGTGGTGGATGCGCAGAGCAAGAGGGTGGTAGAGAAGGTGGATTTAGACGAATACGAGCCGTATCTGGGGCGGCTGGTGATATTGTATGAGAACAAGCGAGGGCTGAACCCGAGGCGGGCGAATCCGGAAATTATCAAGAAAATCAGCGTGGCGGGAGTGTTGGGGATTTCGGCGGCGAAGGCGTTTCCGGGATTCCTGAACGTCAAGCTCACTTATCGACAGCTAGCAGAAGTGCTAAAGGTGCCGGACTGGGTAGAGAAGCTCAAGGCGCGGAAGGGAGTGTATCTAATAACGGACAGGGCGACGGGGAGGCAATATGTGGGTTCGGCGAGTGGCGCGGAGGGGATTTATGGGCGCTGGGCGGAATATGTTAGGGCCAAGGGGAATTTCCGAGAACTGCCACAGGGGGAAAACAAGGTGATTTATCCGAACGAGGCGTTCCGAAAGCTGATAGCAAAAAGTGGGAGCAAGGAATATATCGAGGAGAACTTTCAGTATTCGATTTTGGAGACTTTCGAGATAAACAGCGAGGCGCAGGTGGTGCTAGACCGAGAGAGCTGGTGGAAGGAAGTGTTGCTGACGAAGGAGCATGGGTATAATAGGAATTAGGGGTGGCGAGGGATAGAACTTAGGCATCGAAGGACTACCTGGACACACAACGCACCGAGAATCCGTAGCCACGAGTGTTGCTGCTCTGGGGGTTCAAATAGGATGAGTAGAAGTTCAGGCTGTTAGCGTTCGATACAGAGAGGATACGAGACTCCCAATAGAAGCCGTTTGACCCGCGATCGTTACGGGAAGCCGTCTGCCAATAGTAGTTGCCAGAACGGAGGAAAGAAAGAGGTTGGGAAAGGAGGATGGAGTCGGCTAAGGAACCGCTGATGTTAGCACGATATGTACCTCCATAGACACGAATGATGAGGTTGTAGTAGGATTTGGGGTCGGTAGTGTCGTAGGTCGGTAGTTGCCAGCCACGGGGACAGATGGAGTCTTTGGCCACATTCCCGTTGGTCGTAAGGCCATAATCACTGCCGGCGGTGGAGGAGAAAAACGGAAAAAAGAAGTGGCGGCGAGGGCAAAAAAAGAAGCTCCTGCGGTAGGAGCATTACGCCCCGTGCAAGAACTTCGATAAATGAAAGCTCCGAACCTGCGTTGCAACGCTGCCTGGCGAGCTTTCGTTATCTATATTTTACTACTTATTTCTAAAAATTTCAACCGCTTTCCCGGATTTGTCGATAAGAATTAGACGTTTTGCTTTCTTGATGATGTCAAATTGGTGTTGGACTTCGTGTTTTAACTTGAGGGGATGTAGTTTTGATTCCCTGCCATCTATGATAATGTTACGAGATTGCTCGGCGGCGTCTTGGATTTTGTGCTGAATATTGTGCTTACCGGAGCCAGTAGGGCTTTTTAGTTCCCAATAGATTCCTTTTATCAAAAAATCTGGGGTTTTGCCACTGCCGCGTTTAATAAGTTTCACATCGGCTTCGAAAAAATCTACTAGAATATCGGCGGCAGACATTTCTACTAGAGATGGCTTTGGGACATAAGAGCGCGGGACGATTACGTTGTAGTCTCTTTTGGTTTTGCTGGACATAAGTTGATTATACCATACGGGAAGAAACGTGACGTTACCCGAAGGAGCAATAACATAAAACGAAGTGTGATTATTATGACGCTTGAGGGCTGCCGAGACACACAGCGCACCGAGAAGCCGTAGCCACGAAAGTTGCCGTACTGGGGGTTCAAGCTGGATGAGTAGAAGTACAGGTAGTTAGCGAGCGTTACAGAGGCGATGCGAGACTCCCAATAGCGGCCGTCTGACCCGCGATAGTTACGGGAAGCCGTCTGCCAATGGTAGTAGCCAGAACGGAGGAAGGAAAGAGGCTGAGAGAGAAGGATGGAGTCGGCGAGAGTGCCGTCTAGACGGTTAGCGTATGGGCGGTTATTGCCTCCATAGACACGAATGATGAGGTTGTAGTAGGATTTGGGGTCGGTAGTGTCGTAGGTCGGTAGTTGCCAGCCACGGGGACAGATGGAGTCTTTGGCGATTCGGGAAAAATCAAAAAGCTCCGACTAGGGTTGTCTTCATAGCGTCGGTTTTTCTGGTTCGTCCTTGGTGGATGGCAAGAATGGTTCTCGCCCTTGCCGCCCCGGCTAGCAAACCACAAAAATAAAACCCCTACGGGGTTTATTCTGCGGTTTGGTGGGGGCGGTTGGGTCGGAGGCTTCGCCTCCTTGACATTTTCGGCGTCGTCTCGGAAAATCTAGAGCAAGCTCTAGATTTTCTCTCGTCTCCTTGAAAATGGCGCACCTGGCTCGAACCCAACAGTCAAGATAGAAATAAGAGAGCCTGATGGCTCTCTTATTTCTATGGTGGGGGCGGTTGGGTTCGAACCAACGACCAAGCGGTTATGAGCCGCCTGCTCTAACCCCTGAGCTACGCCCCCGACCACAGGAATATTATAACGAGAGATGAGAGAAAATGCAACGGCTAGAGAGAGGCGCGGGTGAGGGGAAGAGTGAGAGAGAAGGCGCCGTCGCTCAGATAGGTGTCGCGAGTGTAGGACATGACTTTCAGGGTGACGGACTCGGCGGCGAGAGGGAGATGGTCGAGCCTAATGCTCTCTAGATAGCTAGCGGGCTCGAGTAGGCCACTCTCGGCGAGGAGAGTGCCGTCGGGACTAAAGACGCGGAACTTCAGGAGCGCAGTATTGGAGGGCGGGGAAGTGAAATAGAGAGTCAAGAGATCGCCGTCGAGGCGAGGAGTGGCGCAGAGGAAAATAGCGTAGTCTTCCCTGGCGGTCATTTTGGTATAGGAAAGGTCGGCGGAGAGATCGGAAGGGAAGCCGGTGCGAGCGGAGGAGTCGAGGGCGGGGGCCTCAAAATCGCCCGTGCGAGTGAGGCGGTCGCGGAAAATAAAAATCAAGCCCGCAGAAAGCAGGGCGAGCGTAAAAATAATAGCTAGAATGATAAGGATTTTGCGTTCTCTAGGAGTCATGGCGAACCTGAATCTCGACATCGTCGAGGGAAGAGTTGGCGAGGGCCTTCTCGCCGGTGGTGGGATGGTAGTGGTCGATGAGGAATTTGCCTTGATAAACACCCTCCGCTAGAGCAACTTCGCTGGTGTTGAGCTGGAGCTGAGTGAGTTGGGTGCCGGCCTTCACGAGACCAGAGCGGGCAAGAATGTATTCTTGGCCGTCTTTGACGAGAACTAGAGTTAGGACGCTGTCTTGGTTGGATTGGTTGGGGTTCTGGTAGAGAATAGAGATGAGGCCGGTGGAGAGATTGACTTTGGCGACGCGAGAGAAACGGAGACGGACGCTGCCGCCGCCGGTCTCGCTGTCGGATTTGGCGGTATGGTCGTTTTCGATACGGGTGGCATGAGTGTCAGCAGTGGGAAGGGGATAGTCGGGAGCGAGAACGGGCGTGCGGAAGAAGATGAGGATAGAAAGAATACAGGAAAGAAGAATACCGAGCACGAGAAGGAAGAAAAGAAGGGGAAAGAGGCGACTCTTTAGGAGACAAATGTATTGGTTGCGGCCGACGGCAAGGAAGTAGCGGCGGCTGTATTTTAGCCGACTATGAGAGCCGTAGGCAGAGACGACGAGCTGCTCGGAGGACAGGTCGAGCCCGGCGATGGCTGACTCTCGATTGTGAGAGCAAGTTTCGCCGAGGAGCTCGTAGTTGCCGGTGGGGTAGCGGGAAGCGAGCTTTTTCCTCGAATAGCACTTCAAGTCCCGATTGCCGAGCGAGAAGGTGGCGTCGTAGTCTTTTTTGTTGATAGGCTTCATAGACGGCTAAAGTTATTCCTGGCTAGTTGAGTATTCCTTCGAAGTGGATGGTCATGGCGATGGCGAAGGGGCTGAAGGTAACGTCGTCGGACTCGAAAGTCATCGGGAGGACTCCATAGATAGTGGTAGAGCTAGGCGCAATCTCGAAAGGTTGCATGCCGCCATAGTAGAAGTAGGCGCCATACCCCCAGGCCTCGCTATCGATAAAGAGGAGCTGGCCATAGGCGTCATAATTCGCGCGGTCGGATTTATCGACGACGAAGTAGAACGAGGCGGTTTTCTCGGTATCGTAGTTGCGGACGGCAAGCTTGGGGAGAACCTGGAACTCGGCGTCGGTGATGATTGAGGTAGCGTCGAGAGTGTTGGTTTCGTAGTCGTCCATATTCTTGCGCGGGAGAGCAACGGCGTTGGCGTCGGCGTCGAGGTCGGCTTGACTTTCGTAACTACCGCGATACCAAGTGCCGCCGGTGACGGTAGTGTTTTCTTGGTAGCCACCGTCGGTGGTGAGGGTGGAAGTGCGATGGATGTCGCGGACGTAGGTGAAGCTCAGATCGTCCCAAGCGTAGCCGACGTCGGCGGTGATTTCTAGATCGTTGTTGCCGACGAGATTGGTGATGGCGTCTGCTTCTCGGGTGAGACTACGGTAGTTGACGACGACGTTCTCGGTGCCGAGACCGTCAAAGTCGCCACTAGCGGCGCTGCCGACAGCGAAAGCTGGCGCCGTCGAGAAAGTTAGGCTGGCTAGGGTGGCTAGCGATAGGGCCAAAGTGGATTTGATATTCATTTACCTCCTTTACTTTTTTCAAGTGTAGCCGACGAGAGATAAAAAGACAAACATAAGCGAGGGTTTTTGTGAAATCTAGATAAAAAATCCGCCCCTTGCGGGGCGGAATCGAGGCCAGAAATAGAACTAGGCCTTTTTCTTGAGGGTCAAGAAACCGTTGCGAGGATTCTCGTTCACTTCGCGGTCAGCAGGAAGATCGCAGGGAGTACCCTTGCCACCATTTTCGTTCTTGGTGAAGAAGTAGATAGTCTGGGGCTTGCCACCCTTGAGGGTAACTTCGGATTTGCGAAGATAGTAAGTGATTCCCTTGCCGTTGGTGTGTTTGTAAGCCATGAATTGCTCCTTAAAGTTAATCGTAATTCCATCTTATGACCCCTAGAGAGAATAGTCAAGAGGTTTATCCCAAAATCCTTAAGAAAAAATTTAGTTTCGGAAGAATAACAGGGATAAGCGCAATACGAGCCAGATAAGAAAACGTATAAAAATTACAACACTTACAGCGAGGGTAAGGAGAACAAAGAAGCCGGAAAAGGAGGGAGCCCAGAGAGGGGAGGAAAATTCGCGGCGGTAGAGCTCGGTGGAGGGAATGTCGGCGACGAGAGTATCGACGAGCTCGCTGGAGGAGGGGTATTTTTGGATTTCGGTGGTCATACAGTTGATGTAGCCCGGGCTGGACCAAATCCAACCGTTGGCGGCGGCGAGGGGTTTACAGACGTCGGAGGCGAGGATGTAGATATTGCCGTAGGGATTGTTGTCGTCTTTGGTCAGCTTTGTCTCGGCTTCGGAGAGGGCAGCGTCGGCGGCGAGGTGATAGGAGTGCTCGAGATAGAAGGGACCGGTGCCGAAGGAGAGCTCGAGAGAACCGTTGGTCTCGGTGATGTTGACGATAATGTTTTTAGAGACAAAGGATTTTAGCTCGCGGATGGAAGAGGAGAGGGCTTCGTCGTCGCCAAGCTCGTCGGCCTTCAAAACGGCGTCGCGGAGTTCGGCCATGCGGATATGGTCGAGGCGGAGAAAGGAGGCCGTCAAAAAGAGGAGGGGAAAAAGAATGAGGACGAGTTGCCAGGTTTTCAGGCTGGGGCGATGGAGTTTACGATTTTTGGGCATAGATATACGAGTTTATTATAGCATAAGCGGAGGGGCTTGGGAAGTTTCGGGAAAAAATGCTATAATAGGGGTATGAAGATTTATATTTCGGGGATATGCGGGACGGCGATGGGGGCGTTGGGGCTGTTTCTAAAGCAAATGGGGCATAGCGTGTGCGGGAGCGACAGAAGCGAGGGAGCGGTGTTGCCGGAACTAGAGAAGGCGGGGATTGAGGTGAAAATCGGCGAGCAGGACGGGGAATTTCTGCGCGAAAAAAATAGCGAGGGGAAGATAGACTGGCTGGTCTATACGTCGGCGCTAGCAAAGGAGCATCCGGAGCTGGCGATGGCGAGGGAATTGGGAATAAAGAGCTCGAAGCGGGGAGAGATAATCGAGACTGCAAGGAAGGAACACGGGCTAGAGATGGTGGCGGTGGCGGGGACGCACGGGAAGACAACGACGACGGCGATGATTATTTATGCTTGTCGAGAGCTGGGGGTGGCGGTATCTTATCTCGTGGGTTCGACGCTTCCCTTCGGCGGGGCGGGAGAATATGTGGCGGGGTCGAAGTGGATGATTTATGAGGCGGACGAATATGACCGGAACTTCCTCGAGTTCCGACCGGAGATAGCGGTGGTGACGACGGTGGATTATGACCATCCGGATATTTATCCGACGAGAGAGAGTTATGCGGAGGCGTTCGCGCAGTTCCGCGAGCAGAGCGGGGAAGTCATCGAGGGGGTGGGGATAGACGAGAGAATCAAGATTGCGGGGAAGGCACGGAAGATAGACGCGACGTTGGCGAAGGAGGCGGTGGGGAGGATAGTGCAGAGAGAGGGGCTAACGATTAGCGAAGAGAGGGTCGCCGAGGTGCTGGAAAAATTCCCTGGGGCGGGGAGGAGATTTGAGAGGATAGCCGAGGGGGCGTATAGCGACTATGCGCATCATCCGGAGGAAATTCGGGCGACGATAGGTATTGCGAAGGAGGAGGCCGAGAGGCTGGGGAAGAAGGGGGTAGTGGTAGTGTATGAGCCACATCAGAACGCAAGGCAGGTAAAAATTAGAGAGGGGTATAGGGATTGTTTCGCGGGGGCGGAGAAGGTGTTTTGGTTGCCGACCTATCTGGTGCGGGAGCCGGAGGGGGTGAGAGTGTTGACGGCGGAAGAATTGGCGAGCGAAGTAGAGGGAGAAGGATTGGCGACGCCGGCGGAGGTGGGGGAGGAATTAGCAGAAGAATTGCGAAGGCTCGTGAGCGAGGGCTATTTGGTGGTAATGATGACGGCGGGGCCGGCGGACGGGTGGTTTAGGAAAGCGATGCAGGGCTAGATAGAGTAGAGGCCGAGGTGTTTTTGGCCGTCGTAGATGAGGGTGGGGATGCCAGTGATGTGGATTTTGTCCGTGGCGATGGACTTTACTTCGGCGAGGACGGAGTCAACTTGGGCGGAGTGGGCGAGGGATTTGATCTCGGTGCGCTCGCCGGAATGGAAGCCGAATTCGGACTTGAGCCAGGAAATGAGGAGCTCTTCGGAGTCGGAGAGGTCTTTAGTAGTATTAAAGACGGACTGGTAGAGGATGCCGTCGGAGGATTTTTCGGTGAAAATCTTTTCGATGAGGCGGTAGGCGTAGTTTTCGTCGGGGTAGGCGAGGGCGAGGGCGTAGTAGTAGCGGGCGATGAGGCCGGAGGAGGGGAATTTGTATTCGCCTTCGGAGAGTTCGATGGGGTAGAGGAGGAGGGCGGTGTGGTATTCGGAGAAGAAGCCAGAGGAGAGCTGGTTCCTAAAGCTACTCAAACAGGCAGAGCAACCTGGGTCGAAGAGGTCGAGGGCGGTTTTCTCTGGGATTTCTGAAGTTGAGGAGTTTTCTGAAGTTGTTTCCGAGGCCGAGCTTTCCGCGGAGCTGGGGGCGAAGACGGTGGCGGAGTCGAGGTAGTAGTCGGCGGCGTCCCAAGTCTTGAGACGGTCGGGGATGGCGGAGAAAATGTCGCCCCATTCGGTGAACCAGCGGCCGATACCCTCGAAGAAGGAGAGGCTGGCGCTGTCGTCGCCGAGAGAACAGGCCTCGGAGGAGAGGGTGCAGGAGGCGGGGCGATCGACGTTACAGGTGCCGAGAACCCAGAGGGCGAGGAGGGCCTTGATAGAGGTCAGGACTGCCCAGATGAAGACGATGACGAAGAGGGTGGAGAGGATTTCAATAGTGATGGAGAGGGGTTTGACGAGGTCGGGGCGCTTCAAGATGACTTTCTTCAGGAGAGTATTCTTCACGTCGTCCTTGAAATTGGTGTCGCACTTCTGGAAGCGAACCTTTTTGGAGACGCAACCGAGGGATTTGTGGAAGACTTTCCAGTAGGCGCGGCCGATGGCGGGGCGAAAAATGGAAATCAGGGCGACAAAAATGCCGACGAGACCGAGAATGATGAAAGCAGCAACACAAACCATAGTTTATATTGTAGCACAAATTGGTATATAATAGAGGAATGGAAGATTTTGATTATCTAAGAGAGGGTGAAGTTTATCTAGACGGGGCATGCCAGAGCCTGCGGCCGAGGCCGGTGATCGAGGCGCTGGAGGAATATTATATGAAGTTTAACTCGTGTGGGGAGAGAGTGAAATATCCGTGGGGGGTCGAGACAGACAAGAGAGTCGAGGGAACGAGAGAGAAGGTGCTGAAATATCTCAAGTTGTCGCACAGAGATTATTTTGTGTCCTTCACGCTAAATACTAGTTATGGAATAAATCTTTTGCTGGCGCAAGTTGACGCGAGCAAATATGATGTTGTAGTGACGAGCGATATAGAACATAATTCCCCGTTCTTGGCAACGATGACGTTTGCGAAGAAAAATGGTCTCCCGAGGAAAGTCGTCGCGCGGAACGAAGATGGGTCGATAGAGGTCGAGGCGATACCAGAGAGGGCACTGGTGGTGGTGAACTCGGCGTCGAATATCGATGGAAGGAAGCTCGGCAATATTAAAGAGGTCGTAAAAAGAGTGCATAAGACAGGCGGGAGCATTATCATCGACGCGGCGCAGGGGATGGCGCATTCGGTGGAGACGATACAAAAGACCGAGGCGGACGCGATTTGTTTCTCCGCGCACAAGATGTATGCGCCGAGCCTGGGGGGGATGGTGGTACGGAAGGACTTTTTGCCGAGGATTATGACTACGTTTATCGGTGGGGGGATGGTGGACGACGTGGACAGGGATTCGTATCTGCTGTCGAGCGAGAAAAATCCGGAGCATCTCTACACGAAGTTCGAGACGGGACTGCAGGCGTGGGGAGAGATTATCGCGCTGGGGCGGGCAATAGATTGGCTGGAAAAGTTGGGGAAGAAGGAGCGACAAAATCTGGAGCGGAACTATACGGAAATGTTTGAGTGGCTGAAAAATAGTCCGAAGGTAAGGCTCGTGAATAGAGAGGCGAACCCGACGATGTCGTTCTTTGTCGAGGGGGTGGATTCGCATTTGCTGGGGGAAGCGCTGGGGGCGGAGAAGATTATGGCGAGGACGGGGTATTTTTGCGCGCATTATTACCTGGACAAGGTGAAGCATTTGCCGCCGCTAGTGAGATTCTCGCTAGGATATCACAACCGGCCGGAGGATATAGAGAAGGTGGAGCGGGTGATGGGGAAAATTGTGAAATAGAAAAGAATGGGTTATTTTGCGGGGAAGCCAAGAGACTCGTCGGAGAGGGGGGTGGCGGAGAAGGGGTCCTTGAGAGAGTTGAGGGACTCGACGGTGGCGGAATAGTGGTCGAGGTATTCGTCGAGGGTGTCGGCGTCGATACGAGTGGTGCTAGAGAAGCTATAGTCTTCTTCGTGGGTAGATTGGTATTCTTCGATTTCCTCTTCGTCGGGGAGGTAGCCGGGGCGGGAGCGGTCGAGGTAGATGTCACCGGAGCTATGGTAGAGGGCGAGGGAGACGCCAGAGGTGGCAAGGGCGATGAGGAGGGAGAAGACGCCGAGGAGGAGGAGGTTACGAGCGCCGGAGGTCATAGGGAACCTTTCAGGGACTCGACGGCCTTTTTGTGGGAGGAGATGATTTTGTTTAGAGAGGCGACGTCGCTGGCGACGGTCTGGCGCAGGGAGCGGACGGACTCGAGCTTGGCGTAGAAAATCTCGGGGACAGAGGCGCAGTCGATGGCGATGAGCTCCTCGAGGGATTTGCTGTAGGT
>JAFRGO010000004.1 GCA_017433765.1 Candidatus Saccharimonadota bacterium | reverse complement strand
GATATAAAGAACCGTTTCAAACTCTGATTTCAGGCGTAAAAACAGGCCAAATTACCTGTGGTGAGCCGGGAGGGACTCGAACCCTCGACACCAAGCTTAAGAGGCTCGTGCTCTAACCAGCTGAGCTACCGGCCCTCACCAGAGCATATTATACCAAAATCTCCCAGAAAATCAACGATATTATGCTATAATAAACTTGTGTGTGCCCATAGCGCAACTGGATAGAGCGTCAGCTTCCGGAGCTGAAGGCTGGAGGTTCGAATCCTCTTGGGCATACCATATATTATATACCTGTGCCTCCGTAGCTCAGCGGATTAGAGCATCTGTCTTCGGAACAGAGGGTCGCACGTTCGAATCGTGTCGGAGGTACCAATGAAATCCCGCCGATAATTCGAGTTTATGCTACAATATAAAAAAGGAGAATCCATGGCCAAGAAAACTCACGACACTGATACTTCTATCGAGTACGACGCTCTCGCCGAAAGGCCCCGCGACAACGGTTTTATCTGGCATACTGCTCCGAAATTCGAGAAAATCGCCTTCGTCGCCTCGCTCGTCTTCGTCACTTCCGCCATCGTTTTCCTCGTTTTTGAATTCACTCGCGAGACCGAAACTTGGCCCTATATCGGCTTCAACTTCTCCATCGCCCTCGCCTTTGCCTTCGAGGCCGTCTTCAACTGGCGCCACAAACGCTCCCTCGCCATTATCAATATCATCGCCGCCCTCGCCTTCCTTATCATCGCCTTCATCCGCTTGTTCCAATAAAACTTTTCTGGCAAAAACTCGCAAAAGTCTCGACAAAACCTGGCGAAAATCTTCTCCGACAAAATCCTACAAGTCTAGCACAAAAAACCACCTCCTCGAGGTGGCTTCTTTTTATCTTCCGTCTTTGTGGCGGGCGTGTTTGCGTTTGTCGCTATGTTTGTGATTATTGTTGCGATTCAACTTCGCGACCGCCTTTTTGACGAGACCTTTTCTACTAGACATAGACCCAGTTTAGCACAATTTCCCCTTGAAGTAAAATTATTATGCTATAATAGTCTCAATGAACGAAGAAGAACTCCAAAAACGTCGCCGCGACAGCGAGGAAGAGGCTACCGCTTCCCGCGCGCACATTCTCGGCCTTGACTATCTCGACACGCGCAATTTCGAGAATGACGCTCCGCTTGTCCGTGACCTCCTTGATGTTTCCGAAATGCACAAAAGCTTCATCATCCCTCTGGCCGTCGGTGGTGGCGGCGCCCCCTACGAATTTATGGTCACTAGCCAAACTCCGCGTTCCGCCCTCGACAAGCTCCAGCGCGAATATTCCGACCGCGGCGAACACGTCAACTTCTACCTCATCTCCACCTCCGCCTACAAGGTCTTCATGCTCCGCCACGACCCGCCCCGCGAGGTCCACTACGACGATATCCGCATCTCCGACGAAGGCGACTCCGAGACTCTCGCCTCGGTTAGCCAAACTTTAAACAACGTTTCCTCCGAGAAGGTCTTCGACTTTCTCCTCGAACAGGCCGACAAACTGACCGCTTCCGATATCCATATCGAAAACCTCCGCGACACTATTCGTATCCGTATGCGCGTCGATGGTCTCCTCCACCCCGTCGCCAATATTAGTCGCGACCGCTACCGCATTTTCATGGGCGAACTTTCTTCTCGCGCCAACGTTTCCTCCGCCGCCACGACGCCCCAGTCCGGCCACATGCAAAAGGATATCACCGTCGATGGCGCGACCCATACTCTGAACATCCGCGTCGAGACCATCCCGACCATGTACGGTCAAGACGCCGTCCTCCGTCTCTTCAACTTCGACGAATCGCTCCTCAACCTCGACCTCCTCGGCCTTTCCGAAACCGAGCTCGCCGAGATTAGCGAAGTCGTCTCCCACCCTCGCGGCCTCGTCCTCATGGTCGGTCCCACCGGTTCCGGTAAATCTACCACCCTCTATTCCATGCTTAACGCCCTCAACACCACCGACCGAAAAATCATCACCCTAGAGGATCCTATTGAATATAGCATCACCGGCATCAGTCAAATCCCCATCGACACCACCCACGGTGCCTCCTTCGCCGACGGTCTCCGCTCCGTCCTCCGTCTCGACCCCGACGTCGTCATGGTCGGCGAGATTCGCGATGCCGACACCGCCCGCACCGCCATCCAAGCCTCCATCACCGGCCATCTCGTCCTCTCCTCCTTCCACGCCAATTCCACCTCCGCCGCCTTCTCTCGCATGATTGACCTCATCGGCACCAACCCAATTTTCTCCTCCTCGATTCGCCTCGTCATCGCCCAGCGCCTTGTCCGCAAACTTTCCGCCTCCAAGGAAGCCTACGCCCCAGACGCAGCCACGCTAGGCTATCTCCACGAAGTTCTCGACGGTGTTCCCGGCGTCGATTGGAACGACATTAAACTCTACAAGCCCGTCCCCACCTCCGACAATCCCTTCGGCTACTCCGGCCGCACTGTTATCATGGAACAACTCATCGTCTCCGAGGATATCCAGTCCTTCATTCGTGGCGAAGTGAAGGATATCAATACCGAAGCTATCGAGCGCGTAGCGAAAGGGAACGGCATGCTGACTCTCGAACAAAAGGGCCTCCTCGCCTGCCTCCGTGGCGAAACTACCCTCGAAGAAATTTCCCGCGTCATCTAGCCTCCAAGCCTAAAAATATGCTAAAATAAACTTATGAGCAAAACCCAAGACCACTCCGTTGTTGCTGACTACAATGGCTACGATTACAAGAAAATTTTCTGGGAAGACGGCGGCCGCGAATACGAAGACCTCTCCGATCGCCTTGCTATCCGCAAACTTCTTCCCAAAAAGATGCGCAATTTCGTCGATATTGCCGGCGGCTACGGCCGTCTCGCCGACGAATATCTCCCTCGCGCCGAGCATTCTACGCTTTTCGACTACTCCAAAACCGAACTCGCCGACGCCCAGAAGAAATATGGCGATAAACTCATCACCAAATCCGGCGACATCTACTCCCTACCCTTCGCCGACGAGACTTTTGATGGCTTGATGATGATTCGCGCCACCCATCATTTCCGCGATATGCCGACCGTCGTCTCCGAACTTTATCGCGTTCTCGCCCCCGGCGGCGTCGCTGTCATCGAAGTCGCCAACAAGAAAACCCTGCCCAAGATGTTTCGTTACTGGCTCAAAAAGTCCAAAGTCAACCCCTTTGATAAAAACCCGTCCTACCTAGAAGAGTTGAATATGTATAATTATCATCCCAAATATATCGAAGAAGTCTTCAAGAAGCAAGGTTTTAGAATTGACAAAATCCTCTCCGTCAGCAACTTTCGCAACCCTAAATTGAAAAAACTTTTCGGCACTAAAACCCTAGTTAAACTCGAAAATCTTTCCCAGTCCCCCCTTGCCAAAATCCGCTTCGCCCCGTCAATCTACTACCGGCTTTCAAAGCCCCAGGACTAGACTATGGACAGACCTTTCAAAGTCCTCCTCTATACCGAATTTGAAAACATCAACAAGATTTCCGGTCTCGGCAAAGCCGTCCGTCATCAAGCCCAAGCTCTTCGCGAAAACAATATCCCCTACACTCGTAATCCTCGCGACGATTACGACATCGCCCATATCAATGTTTGGGGTCCTGTCTCCTATTTTGTTGCTAAATCCGCTCGCCGCAAAGGCAAAAAAGTCGTCTATCACGCCCACTCCACCGAAGAAGATTTCCGCGACTCCTTTATCCTCACTAACCAAATCGCCCCCCTCGTCAAAAAATGGCTCATCAAATGCTACAAAACCGGCGACATTATTCTCACTCCGACCCCCTATTCCAAGCATCTTCTCGAAAACTACGGTCTCAAAAATATCCACGTCATCTCCAACGGCGTCGATACCAAATTTTTCACCTATAATCCCGAAGGTGCCCAATCCTTCCGCGCCCAATACGGCTACAAAAAGACCGACAAAATCATCGTTGGCATCGGCCTCTATATCAAACGCAAAGGTATCCTC
Source organism: Candidatus Saccharimonadota bacterium (assembly GCA_017433765.1). Lineage (GTDB taxonomy): Bacteria > Patescibacteriota > Saccharimonadia > Saccharimonadales > Saccharimonadaceae > Nanosyncoccus. The sequence continues at coordinate 3,308 of JAFRGO010000004.1, read as the reverse complement.
GACTTCATCGAACTAGCCAAACGTTTCCCAGAATACCAATTCATCTGGTTCGGCACCGCCCCCCGCGCCACGATTCCTCTCGAAATCAACCGCGCCCTTGCTACTGCCCCCAAAAACCTCAAATTCCCCGGTCACGTCCCCGCCGAGACCATTCGCGACGCCCTTTCCGCCTGCGACTGCTACATCTTCCCGACCCTCGAAGAGACCGAAGGCATCCCGATTATCGAGGCCTGCTCCATCGGCTGCCCAACTCTGATTCGCGACATTCCTGTTTTTGACCCATGGATGATTGACGGCATCAACACCCACAAGGCGAAAAATCTCGACGAATTCATCGCTAAACTCCCCCAAATCGTCAAAAAACAGCTCCCCGACCTCTCTCGCGAGGCTCGCAAAGTCGCCGAGGCGCGCGATATTAAGAAGGTCGGCCTCGAGCTCATCTCGCTCTATCGAAGCCTCTTGAAATAATCCTATTTTAAGGTTATAATGTATCCTATGATTTGGCTCATCCTTATCTTGGGCGGCTATCTCCTTGGGAGTATTCATTTTTGTCGGATTCTTGGCATTATTTTCAAGGGCGTAGATATTTGCGAAAAAAGCTACGACCGCAACCCCGGCGCCGCCAACGCCTTTTGGTATTGTGGCAAGGCCGTCGGCATCGCTGGTCTCATCCTCGACTGGTTCAAGGGTTTCGTCCCAGTTTTTTTGGCCACCCAACTCGTCGATGTTGCCCACCCTCTCTTCGTCCTCGTTATGCTCGCTCCTGTCCTCGGCCACGCTTTCTCTATCTTCAACCGCTTCGCCGGCGGCAAATGCATCACCACGATTTTTGGCGAGCTCGGAGTTTATATGGTCACCTTAATCAACCCCTACTTGATTATCATCCTCGGCGTCGCCGACCTTTTCTTTTCCTACGTCAAGAAAATCCTCCCCGGCAATCTTCGCGCCCTCGTCATCTTTTCTATTTTGATTATTTCCGCCGTCCCGCTCTGCCTCTATCTCGAACAATACGCGATTCTCGGCGGCGTGGTTTCCGTCTCGCTTGTCGCTATTTATAAACATCTCCCGATTTACGGCCCTCGTGACAACAACGCCCACAAATTGAAAAGGACACGCGAAGCCTAATGAAAACCCTCAACGGCCCAGCTCTGGTCTCTATGCTTCGCTCCGGCGCGGCTAATCTTGAGCTCAATCGCAAAATCGTCAACGATCTCAACGTTTTTCCCGTCCCCGACGGTGACACCGGCGACAATATGTCCATGACTATCAACAGCGCCGCCACCGATTCCCGCCTCGACGTCGCACTTTCCCTTGAAAAAACCGCCGCCCTTATCGCCGAAGACACTCTCCTCGGCGCCCGCGGCAACTCTGGCGTGATTTTGTCCCGCATCTTCAAAGGCCTCGCCAACGGCCTCTCCGACAAAGTCGAAGCCGATCTGACCGAGTTCGATTATGCCATGCAATGCTCCGTCAACGAAGCCTACGCCTCCGTCGTCAAGCCCGTCGAAGGTACGATTTTGACCGTCCTCAAGGACTCCGTCCGCTATGCCTCCGACCAGCTTTCCGCCACCTCGGATTTCGAGACTTATTTTTCCAATCTTAATCTCGAGCTCCACAACTCCCTCGACCGCACTCCCGAACTTCTCCCGAGCCTAAAGGAAGCCGGCGTCGTCGATTCTGGTGGCGTTGGTCTGGCCTACATTTTCGAGGGCTTCGAGTCCGCTCTCCGCGGCGAACCAATTACGAGCAAACATTCTTTCTCCGCCGAATCGAGTAAAGACATCGACATCTCCCTCTTTACCGAAAACTCCGTCCTCGAATTTGGCTACTGTACTGAATTTTTCCTCCGCCTCCAGACCGCGAAACAACCCCTCGACGCCTTCGACATCGACCAGTTCAAATCCTACCTCGAGTCCGTCGGCGATTCCGTCGTCACCTTCCGCGAAGGCTCCATCGTCAAAGCCCACGTCCATACCAAAACCCCAGGCAAAGTCCTCACCCACTGCCAATCTTTCGGCGAGTTTCTAAAGGTCAAAATCGAAAACATGACCCTCCAACACAACGGCGCCACCATCCGCAATAATTTCTCCAAAAAACCCAAGAAAAAATACGCCCTTGTCGCCGTCGCCAGCGGAGAGGGAATTGCCCAAATGTTCAAAGACCTCGGCGTTGACGTCGTCATCTCCGGCGGCGCGACCATGAACCCCTCGACCAAGGACTTCCTCGACGCTTTTTCTTCGCTTGATGTCGACCATATTCTCGTCTATCCTAACCACAAAAACATCAAAATGGCCGCCGCCCAAGCCGCCGAAGCCTACACTTCCTCTGACGTCCAAATCATCCCTACCAAAACCGTCGGCGAAGCCTACCTCGCCATCTCCGAGCTCGACCTCTCCTCCGACGACCCCGCCGAAATCCTCCAAGCCCAAACCGCCGTCGCCGCCTCCGTCACGACCGCCTTCGTGTCCCAGGCCTCAAAGACCGTCTCCATGAACGGCGTCGATGTCGTCTCAGGCGACTATATCGGCTATGTTGACGACGAAATCCTCGTCGATTTCCCCGAACGCGAAGAAGCCCTTCGCATCTTGTCCGAGAAGACCTCCATCGCCGACTTCGACCTCGCGATTCTGGTTTACGGCGAGAAAGTCCCCAAATCCGTCGCCGAGGCCGCCCAGGCCGAACTCGCGGCTTCCGCTCCGCTGACCGAAGTTATTTTGCTCGACGGTGGCCAGTCCACCAGCGATTATATTTTAATACTAAGCTAAGGAGAAAAATGCTCACTCTCTTCACAGATAGCGACACCGACATCACCAAACAAAAAGCCGACGAACTCGGTTTTAAGTTGATCAGTATGCCCTACACCATCGACGGCCAGCTAGTTTACCCCTACGAAGATTGGGACACCTTCGACGCCCACACCTTCTATGGCAAGCTCCGCTCTGGCGTCCTTCCGACCACCTCTAGCATCAGCGAAGAACGCTATATTAAATACTTCGAGCCCGAGTTCGAGAAAGGCAACGACATCTTTTACGTCCACTTCTCCCGCGCCATGACCACCACCTTCAACGCCATGGACTCCGCCGTCGCCAAACTCCAGGCCAAATATCCCGAGCGCAAGTTCTACGAAGTCGATACCAAGGCCATCACCATCCTCTCCTACCTCATCATTCTCGAAATCGCCGACCTTTTCAAGTCCGGCAAATCCCCCGAAGAAGTCATTAAGTGGGCCGACCAAGAAATTAACCACTACGCCGTCTATTTCTTCGCCGACGATCTTAAATTCTTCGCCCACTCCGGTCGCGTCTCTG
>JAFRGO010000003.1 GCA_017433765.1 Candidatus Saccharimonadota bacterium | reverse complement strand
GGAGATGATTTTGTTTAGAGAGGCGACGTCGCTGGCGACGGTCTGGCGCAGGGAGCGGACGGACTCGAGCTTGGCGTAGAAAATCTCGGGGACAGAGGCGCAGTCGATGGCGATGAGCTCCTCGAGGGATTTGCTGTAGGTGATGTAATCTTCGTTGAATTTGGCGCGGGCGGAAACGAAGTTGACCTGGAGCTTCGAGAGGGTGGAGTCGGGGCGGTTGAGGCGGACGAGGGCGAGATTGAGCGGGGTGAGGTAGTCGGAGATGAGGGTTTCGTAAGAACGGCCGAGGTGGGAACGGGTGTAGGCGTCGGACTTTTGGATGGTCTGGAGAGTTTGGCGAGTGGTGGAGCAATGTTGGGAGATGGCGGAAGACTTCGCCTCGGAGAGAGCCTCGAGGGCGGAGGCGGGAGAGGGGAGGAGAGAAAAAGAGAGCGCCAAGAGGGGAAGAAGGAGGAGGGAGCGACGCGCAAAAAACTTCATAAAGTTATTATAGCACGAAAACGAGTGGAAAGGTGTATGGTATAATGGGAGAATGAAAAAGTTTGCGAAATTTTTTGGACTGGGGGTGGGGACGACACTAATCGAATATCTAATTTTTACGGTGGCGGTGCGGATATTGGGGAACGATTTGATTTGGCTGGCGACATTGATTGGAGGGGTGATTGGGACGGTGATTGCGTATTTTATCAATAGTAGGCTAGTTTGGAAGGAGGGCGGAAAGGTAGAGGCGGCGAAGTTTATTATCTATAATATCGCGAAGACTTTTACGATTAAGGAGTTTTTTGTGTGGGTATTTGGAATGATTACGCCGGTGTATGAACTGGCGTTTGGGATTTCACAAGCACTAAAACTCCCGTTTGATTACGATTTCGTTGAGAGTACGGGGGTGTTTGGGTTTACGGCGCTGGCGAGTATGGTGGTAACATATTTTGTGTACGACAAGGTGGTGTTTACGGGGAAGAAAAAAGAGGCGGAAGAGGAGAAGGGCGAGGAATAGGGAGGGCTCTAGGATTGTTTCTGGGCTGGCTTGGGGGGATTTTTTGATAGGAGATAGGAGAGAGGAGGGAGGAGGTAGATATGGAGGGCGTTGGGGAGGCCGGAGAAGAACATTAGGGAAGCGACAAAGGCGACCGCGAGCGAGGCAAAGAGAGGGGCGGTGTTTGAGGAGAAGATAAGCCGGACGAGATAGGTGAGGGCGAGAAGAAGTAGGAGGAGACCGACGAGACCGAGTTCGAGGGCGAGGGTGAAGAATTCGTTTTGGATGATTTCTTTGGAATCAACGATATCGGGGTAGAAACGGTGGATGGTGACACCGGAAGAGCCGAGGCCGAAACCGAAGAGAAAGGCGGAGGGCGAAGAAGTCCAGGCGCCGAGGGCGAGAGAAGAGAGGAGGACGCGGGTGTTGGTGGATTCTTCGACGTAGCCGGAGAAGAGGGGCTGTTTGGGGGTTTCCGAGGTGTCTGGGGAGATTTCGGCGGGGTTTTCGGCGGAGCTGGCGGTTGAGGAGAGGTCGAGCTTGCCGAGGGTGAGCTGGGAGAGGGATTTGGAGACGCCGGAGACGAAAGTAGTATCGTAGGGGGAGAGGGCAGACATCAGGCCTTGGGCGCCGAGAGAAAAGAGAAAGGCGAAGAGAGTGACGAGGAGGGGAGCGAGGAAGCTACTGGATTTGGTTTTTGGGGCTTTGGCGCAGAGCTGACGGACGAACTCCCAGATGAGGAATAGGGCAAGGGCGAGGAGGAAGGAGTAGATGGCGCCGCGAGAGAAGGTGAGGAAGAGAGTAAAAAGCGTAATGGAGGAGAGGGCGACAAGAATGAGATAGTTGGACTTTTTTGCGGCGAAGGGGGGTTGGTCGGGGTGGAGGAGGAAGTAAATAAGGAGGAGGCTAGGAAGGAGGAGGAGGTTGCCCATGAATTGGGGCTCGATGGCGAAGCCGGAGGGATGGGGAAAGCCAAAGGTGGCGGAGACGCAACCTGGGCAGAGAAGAGTAATTTCGCGCGGGAGAGCGAGGAGGTCGAGGGCGCATTGGAGCCAACAGAAAAGACAGACGGCGACAGTTCCCCAGAGATAGACTTTCAAAATGGCGGTTTTATGTTTTAATAAATCATGATTTCTATATAAGTCAAGCATTGAGAGGACGGAGATAAGGATACAGCCAAAAATCCCAGCGGTGAGAATGGCACGGGGAAGATTGGCTGTCCAGAGGAGCGAAAGGACGGTATAGAGAGGAAAGAGAAGGAGGGCGAGCGGAGCGAAGGAGCGGAGGCTGGGGGCGGCGAGGAAGGACTTAATAAAGCTAGCGGCCATCCGGAGGGCGGAGGGAAGAGAGAGGAGAGCGAAGAGAAGAAGAAGAATTAGAGGTAGAGAAAGCTCGAGATCCATGGTCTCGGTCGAGGCGAGGAAGATACGAGGATAGAAGGAAAAATAGAGGGCAACAGGGAAGCAACAGAGAAGAAAAAGACGAAGAGAGGGGAGTTTAGAGAGATTTTTTCGCATAGATGGTTAGAGCCTTCATGATAAACTTTTGGAGTTTGGTCTGGAAATTGTGCTCGCTAAAGGGAAGGGCGGAGGCGACGATTTTCTGCTCGTCGAAGGAGAGTTTCTGAATCTTTAACAGGGCGGAGGAGAGGGAGGCGACGGTTTGTTTGCCAAAGAGGAGGCCGTTCTCGCCGTCGATGACGTAGTCGAGAGAGCCGCCCTTGGCTAGAGCGATGACTGGACAGCCGGAGGCGAGAGCCTCGACGGGGGCGATGCCGAAGGGCTCGAGGGAGGGGAAAATATAGGCGCGGGCGGAGTGAAGCTCGGCGCGGAGCTCGTCAGCAGTCATCAGGGGCTTGAAACTAATCAAGGGGGAATCGGCGGCGAGCTTCACTAGCTTTTTGTGCTCGGGGCCTTCGCCGATGATGACGAGGGGCCAGTTAGTTTTCTTGCAGGCCTGGATGGCGAGGTCGATTTTTTTCCAAGAAACTTGACGGGAAGTAATAATCATGTTGTCATTTCGCGGGATTTTAGTTCCCTTTTTATCCACAGCGGAAAACTTTTCCACAGCCACTGGTGGAAAAATGACTATTGATTCCCTGCCGTAATATGTTTTAATTAGCCCTTGCGCATAGGTCGAAATTGTGACGTAATAATCTGGCCTCTGGGCGGCGGCATAGTCGGCCCGGCGGAGAGGGCGGACGAGAGCCTTGAAGAAGAAGCGGACGAAGGGGTTGAGGAAGCCGAAACCTGGATTCTTTACATAGTCGTCGTAGAGCTGCCAGTAGTATTGGGTCGGGACGTGGCAGTAGCAGATGTGGCAGGCGTTTCCCTTTTTCACGCCCTTGGCTTCGGCGCCAGTAACGGAAATGATGAGGTCGTAGTCGGAGAGGTCGAGATGTTTGAAATAGAACGAGCGAAGCGGAGCGAGAAAACGACGGAGGGAGGAAGGAAAAAAATTGAGCCAGCCGGTGCGGACGTCGGCATCGGCGAACCAGTTGATTTTCTTCGGATTGTATTGTGAGGTATAAATCGGAGCGGAAGGATAGAGGTCGTGGATGGATTTCAGGACACGTTCGGCCCCGCCGACGTTGGTCAGCCAGTCGCAAACTAGGGCGACTTTCATTATTTGGCACCCTCGCCGCGAAGAACGACGCCGATGGTCCGGAGCAAAATCTGGAAGTCGAGGAAGAGCGACCAGTTTTGGACATAGTAGAGGTCGATGGAGCGGCGCTCGGCGAAGGAGATGTTGCGCCGGCCGGAGACTTGGGCGAGACCGGTAAGACCGGATTTGACCGACAAGAGGAGACTACGGTCGCCGTAGTTGCGAAGCTCGCCTGGAACGAGGGCGCGGGGACCGACGAGGGAGATGTCGCCACGGACGATATTGAAAAGCTGGGGGAGTTCGTCGAGGGAGGAGCGGCGGAGGAAGGCGCCGAGCTTGGTGACGCGAGGGTCGTGCTCCAAATAATCACCGTTTTTGCGGTATTTCTTAATCAATTCGGGCTTGTTCATCTTAATAAAAGCCTCTTCGGGGGAAAGGCCGGAAAATTCGGGCTTCATGGTGCGGAATTTGTAAATCTTGAATTTGTTGTTGTGGCGAGTGAGACGGATTTCGGAGTAGAAGGCGCGGTGGCGGGGGTCGGAAAGTTTCACCAGAAGGAAAACGATGGCCATAATCGGCAGGGCAAGGAGGGTGGCGAGGCCGCCGAGGAGAAGATCGAAGAAACGTTTAATGAAGCGCATGGGGCCAGAAAGAGGGGTGACCTTGACGAGGATGGCGGGGATGTTGCCGACGAGTTCGAGGTCGCCAAGCTGGGAGGAGAGGGCGGCTTCGCTAGGAACGAAATAGTAGGGGAGGTGGTAGTTCAAAGATTGTTTATAGACATATTCGGTCTGACGTTCGTCGGTCTGGAAGACAACGTCAGGGTGGGACTTGCGCAGGGCGTCTTTTAATGACTGATATTGATGTATCTTCAAATCGCGGGGGAGATAGCGACGGCCAGCGACGATGCCGGCGATGCGATAGCCGGAGGCGGGGTTTTTCGCGATATAATCGGCGAGGAAGGTAGTGTTGGCGCTGTTGCCGATAATGACGGCGCGGAGGACGCCGCGGTCGGATTTCTTCAGAGAGAGACGATAGATGGTGCGGATAAGGGTGCGGAAGAGGAGGAGAAAAACGAGACAGAGGACGGTGGAATAGATGGCGACGGGGCGGACTGGGAAGAGGTTTTCTTGTTTAAAGTAGCCGATGGCAATAATCGACATGGTGCCAAGGACGGAAGCGAAGAGGAGACGAAAAAATTCGGGGGAGCGAGAGGAGCCGAGGAGGATTTTCTTCTTGTAGAGTTCAAGCGAGGCGAGGAGAATAAGCCAAAAAGGAATCAGAAAGACGAAGGTGGTCAGGAAGTCGATGGGGCGTTCCTCGAAAAAGTAGGGGCGAGTATCGAGGTTCATGCGTAGGAGGTAGGCGAAGAGGAAGGAAAGAAAAATCGACGCCGAGTCACCAAAAACAACGAAAAAGCGAAAGATGTAATCAGAACGTTTGTTCATATGGTATAATTATACCATGAATATCCCGAACGTATTATACCGAAATAACCGGATACTGATAAAGGAACTCACAAAAACAGATTTTAAGTTGCGTTATCAAGGTTCGGTGTTGGGGTATGCTTGGGCGCTACTGCGACCCCTTTTAATGTTCGCGATACTCTATATCGTGTTCGCGAAGTTGTTGCGCTTTGGGGGAGATATACCGCATTATCCGGTCTATCTATTGGCGGGGACGACGCTGTGGAGTTTTTTCACGGAGTGTACTAGCCAGGGGATACAAGCGATGGTGCAGAGAGGAGATCTCATCCGAAAAATATCGTTTCCGAAGTATATTGTGGTGGTTTCGACAACGTTTACGGCGCTGATAAATCTGGCGATAAATCTCGTGGTGGTGGTGGCTTTTGCGCTAATAAACGGCGTAACGCCGAGTTGGACGTGGCTAGTAGTTCCCTTGCTGGTATTGGAGCTATATTGCTTGTCGCTAGGAATTGCGTTTCTATTCGGAGCGATAAATGTGAAGTTCCGCGATATTGCGTCGATTTGGGAAGTGTTGGTACAGGCGCTGTTCTACGCGGTGCCGATTATTTATCCCATCGCAATGGTGGCGCAGACGAGCGAAATTGCGGCGAAGATTATCCTGCTCAACCCGATAGCGCAGATAATACAAGACGTGAGATATTGCCTAATTACGGATCAGGCGGTGACGATATGGAATTATTTCCAGAATCCGATACTGATGATACTGCCGATAGTGTTGACTGGGGGGATACTACTGGCCGGAGCGTTGTATTTTAGGAAAAAGTCGCGATACTTCGCGGAGGAAATATAATGAAAAGGAAAACTGGAATTCGGCGAGAAGTAAGAATCGATAACGGTATCGCAATCGAAATCAAGGGGCTGCACAAAAGTTTCAAGTTGCCGACGGAAAAAGCGGGAGGGTTGAAGCAGGCGATTTTTAATAATCTGCGCGGAATAAAGGGCTACCGCGAGCAAAAGGTGCTGAACGGCATCGACCTGGCAATCAAGAAAAACGAGTTCGTGGGCATCGTAGGAAGAAACGGAAGCGGAAAATCGACTTTGTTGAAGATTTTGGCTGGGATATATTATCCTGGGAAAGGCGAAGTCATCGTCAATGGGAGCCTAGTGCCGTTCATCGAGCTGGGGGTGGGGTTTAATCCGGAGCTGACGGGGAGAGAAAATGTTTATCTCAACGGGGCGCTACTAGGATTCTCGAACAAAGACATGGACGAGATGTATGAGGATATTTGGAAGTTTGCGGAGCTGGAACAGTTCCAAGACCAGAAGCTCAAAAACTATTCGAGCGGGATGCAGGTAAGGCTGGCGTTTTCGATTGCGATTCGGGCGAGAGGAGATATTTTGATTCTCGACGAAGTGCTGGCGGTGGGGGATGCGGCCTTCCAGAAAAAGTGTAATGATTATTTCGCTTCGCTCAGGGGCAAGCAAACAATAATCCTCGTCACGCACTCGATGGATGCGGTGAAGGAATATTGTAGCCGCGCAATTATGATTGACCAAGGAAAAATTGTGGCGGACGGCGAGCCGGAAAAAGTAGCGGAAAAGTATCTGAAGCTGTTCCAATAGAATATATATATATATATATTAGAGAGGGCTAGTTTTTGAGTTCGGGGTTGTCAGCGAGGAAGCGAGTGAGGGCGTCGCGCCAGTCGGGAAGCTCGGCGAAGCCGTTCTCGGCAAGCTTCGATTTATCGAGACGAGAATTCTTCGGACGGGGAGCCTTGGAGAGGCCGTATTCTGCGGTAGTGACAGGAATGACCTTGGAGGGGATACCAGCTTGGCGGAAGATTTCTGTCGTAAAGTCCGCCCAGGAAATATAGCCGCCGGAATTGGTGGCGTGATAATAGCCATAGCGGTCAGTCTCAACCATATCGACGAGGAGACGAGCGAGGTCGGGGCAGTAAGTTGGGGTGCCGATTTGGTCGGAAACAACGCGAACTTCGGGATGGGTTTTGCCGACGGCGGACATGGTGCGGACGAAGTTTTTGCCGTTTTTGCCAAAGACCCAAGCGGTGCGGACGATGTAATATTTCTCGAGATTCTTGGCAACGATAAGCTCGCCGTCGAGCTTGGACTGGCCATAGACGCTCAAGGGGGCGTAGTTTTTGTCATCGGGTTGCCAGGGGGTAGTTCCCTCTCCGTTGAACACGTAGTCGGTGGAGATGTAGATAAACTTGGCGTTGAGAGTTTTGGCGGCGTCAACAAGGTTGCGAGTGCCATCAACGTTGACGGCGCGGACTTTCGGAAGGTTCTCGGTGTCTTCGGCGGCGTCAACGTTGGTCCAAGCAGCGCAGTGGATGATGGCGTCGGGGTGTTCGGCGGAGAGAGTGGAGAGAACTCTTTCGCGGTCGGTAATGTCGAGGGCGACAACGGTGAACTCGTCGCTCTCGCCCGAACGGTCGGAACCGACGGCGCTAATCCCGCGTCGTTCTAGTTCGAGCATAAGGTCGTGGCCGAGTTGACCGGAAACACCAGTAACAAAAACTTTCATCTAGCGATTCCCTCCGTACATTTTGTCGTAGCAGTTCTGGTACTCGCCGCTGATGATTTCTTGCCACCAGTCTTTGTGGGAGAGATACCAGTCGATAGTCCGCTCGATACCGTCGGCGAATTTGGTTTCGGGATACCAGCCGAGATTGTTCTTAATCTTCGTGGGGTCGATAGCGTAGCGACGGTCGTGGCCCTTGCGGTCCTCGACGAAAGTAATCAAATCTTCGGACTTGCCTAGTTTCTCGAGAATGAGTTTGACGATGTTGAGGTTGGACATTTCGTTGTGGCCACCGACGTTATAAACTTCGCCGAGACGGTCGTCGTGGATGATAAGGTCGATAGCTTTGCAATGGTCTTCAACATAGAGCCAGTCGCGAACGTTGAGGCCGTCACCATAGACGGGGAGTTTTTTGTCCTGAAGGGCGTTGATAATCATCAGAGGAATGAGTTTCTCGGGAAAATGGTAGGGGCCGTAGTTGTTGGAACAGCGGGAAATGGTGGCGGGGAAGCCGTAGGTGCGGTGGTAGGCGAGGACGAGAAGGTCGGCGCTGGCCTTGGAGGCGGAGTATGGCGAGGAAGCGTGGATGGGGGTAGCTTCGGTAAAGAAGAGGTCGGGCCGGTCGAGCGGAAGGTCGCCATAGACTTCGTCGGTCGAGACTTGGTGGTAGCGAGGAATGGAAAGTTCGCGGCAGACATCCATCAGGACTTCGGTGCCCTTGATATTGGTATCGACGAAGATGCCCGGAGTGCGAATCGAGCGATCAACGTGGGACTCGGCAGCGAAGTTGACGACGATGTCGGGGTGTTCTTCTACGAAAAGAGATTTAATCGCGTCATAGTTACAGATATTGACTTTCGCGAAGCGGAAGTTGGGATTCTCGAGAGCAGTCTTCAGGGTCGAGAGATTGCCAGCGTAGGTCAGGCAGTCAACACAGACGACACGATAGTCGGGATGCTTATCGAGCAAGTAATAAACGAAGTTGGAGCCGATGAAGCCGGCGCCACCAGTGACGACGATAGTTTTAGACATGGTTTTCTCCTTTGAAAGTTATCTTTGACTCGCGCAAGGGCGGGTGATGTTGGTCTTTTTCGCTCAAAATATACTCGACATCGAGCCGAGGCCAGTCAACGGCGACGTCGGGGTCGTCGAAGGGGAGACCGCCTTCGTCTTCGGGATGATAGAACTCGTCGCATTTGTAGGCGAACTCGGCGGAGTCGGAAACGACGAGGAAGCCGTGGGCGAAGCCGCGCGGAATGAGGAGTTGCTTTTTGTTCTCGGCGGAGAGAAGAACGCCGACCCACTGGCCGTAGGTCTCGGAGCCTTCGCGCAAGTCAACGGCGACGTCGAAAACTTCGCCTTTTAAAACACGCACGAGTTTGGCTTGGGGGTGAGTTTTCTGGAAATGAAGGCCGCGAAGGACGCCTTGGCGACTGGAGCTTTGGTTGTCTTGGACAAAATTGTAGTGGAGACCGGCGGCTTGGAAATCCTGGTCGGAATAAGTCTCCATGAAGTAGCCGCGGTCGTCGCCGAAAACCTGGGGAGTGATAACGTAAACGCCGTCGAGTTTGGTGGGAGTGAAGGTGAGCATTAGTCCTTGATCTTCCCTTCTGCTACGCTCCGGAGATGCTGGCCGTAGCTAGATTTGCCGTATTTCGTAGCGGAATCGAGGAGAGCGGCTTTCGTAATCCAGCCGTTGCGATAGGCGATTTCTTCGGGGGCGGAGATTTCGATGCCTTGGCGTTTCTGGATGACGCGGACAAAATCGGAGGCGTCGGCGAGGGATTCCATCGTGCCGGTGTCGAGCCAAGCAAAGCCACGGCCGAGGAGTTGGACGTCGAGAGTTTGGGCGTCGAGATAGAGTTTGTTCAGGTCGGTGATTTCGAGCTCGCCGCGAGCGGAAGGAGTGATGGTCTTCGCCTTGGCGGAAACGCCGGCGGGATAGAAGTAGAGGCCAGTGACGGCATAGTTGGACTTCGGAGCAGCGGGTTTCTCTTCGATGGAAATCGCGTGCCAGTCGGAGTCGAATTCGACGACGCCGAAACGCTCGGGGTCGTTAACGTAGTAGCCGAAAACGGTGGCGCGGGAGTTGGCCTCGGCATCTTGGACGGCGTGGGCGAGGGATTCGGAGAAACCTTCGCCGTAGAAGATGTTGTCGCCGAGCACCATGGTGCAACTATCGTCGCTGATGAAGTCTTCGCCGAGAATGAAGGCTTGGGCGAGGCCATCTGGAGAAGGCTGGACCTTGTAGGAGAGGTTGATGCCGAATTTCTCGCCGTTGCCGAGTAGGCGTTCGAAGTTGGGGAGGTCGGCAGGAGTGGAAATAATCAAAATATCGCGAATGCCCGCCAGAAGCAAGGTCGAGAGCGGATAGTAAATCATTGGTTTGTCGTAAACTGGAAGCATTTGCTTGGAAGTCGCGAGGGTCAACGGATAGAGGCGCGTGCCCGAACCGCCAGCAAGAATAATTCCCTTCATAAAATCTCCTCTTATTTTAGTCTATTATAACATAAGAGAGTAAATTAGGCGAGGCGAGAAGAGATGCGGTCGAGCTCGGCAGCTTGGGCGGAGAGGGTTTCGCGAGAGAGGAAATAATGTTCGCGGGCGAAGGCTTGGACTTCTTCGACTTCCGAGAGGTGACGTTTCGCCTTTTTTGAGTTCGCAGTAATGCTAGCGGAGTGGACACGGAAGAAGTTGAGTGAGGCGTGATTATAGGCGACTTTGCCGTGGGCGAGGAGCTGGAGGTAGAAATACCAGTCGCCACATTGGGAAAACTTTTTCGCGGACTCGAGATAGTCGGCAAATGGGAGGCCGGAGGTTTTGCGAAAAACGACGGCGCTGACGTTAGGAATGGCGCAGCGAATGGCAAAAATGGAGCTGGCGAGTTCTTCCCCGCTCCTCACAAACGATTTCTGGAAGAGGCCGGATTTTTCTTTGTCGATACGAGAAGAAAAATCGTAGGAGAGGAAGGAGCCGCGAGCGTTGATGACGGAAGATTCGGTATAGGAGAGGAGGACGGAGTCGTCCGAGGCGAAGGCGGACATGGCGGTGGCGAGGAAGTAGGGGTCGGAGAGGTCGTCGGCCTCGGCGAGCCAGAGAAAGTCGCCAGAAGCCTCGCGGAAGGCGCGTTGCCACTGGGCGATGGCGGAGCCGGAGTTTTGGTCGTTCTTAATAAAGCGGATTTTGAGCTCGGGGAAGGATTTTTGGGTGGCCTCGAGCCAGTCCTCGATGAACCAAATGGAGCCGTCGGTAGAGTTGTCGTCGAGAATAATTAGTTCGTAGAGCGGGTAGGTCTGAGACAAAATCGAATCGAGGCGGGCAGCGAGGTAGTGTTTGTAATTATAGTTCGGGACGACGACGGAGACTTTTGCTGGCTCAAGCGGGATGCGAGGGGGAGTGGGGTCGAGGCGACGGAGAGATTTCCGGAAGGGACGGGTGAAGGAGCTATAGAGAGCGGGGATAAAGGTAGATTGTTTGAGATGGCTCTCGAAATTATTTTTTAAAGAAGTCATAGGCCTCCTCGATTTGTTTCAAGAAAGTTTTGCCATAATAAGTCTTTAGGCAGTAGCTTTTGGCCTTTTTGGCGACGGAGTGGCGGAGTTTCTGGTCGGAATAGAGAAGCTCGAGAGTGTTGCGCCAAGCCTTTGCGTCGGAGCAGAGGAAGCCGGTTTCGCCGGATTTGATAGCGTGGCGGAAGGCGTAGGTCGGGGAGGCGAGAGTGGGGACTTCGACGATGGCGGATTCGAAGAACTTGAGCTCGCTTTTACAGTCGGCGAAGTCGCTTTTCACCAGCGGGGCGAGGTTGAGATCGGCGGAAGCGATGTGCTTTTGGAGCTTTAGATAGTCGGTGGGGGGCTTTTGGATGATGCGTTTCGCGGCGAGGAGAGAGCGCGCGGAGCGAGGAAGGCGCATATAGCCGACGATGAGGAGGCGAGCGTCGGAATGGGCGGAGAGGAAGTCAAGGAGAGTGGGAAGAATGAGGGCGAAGTCTCTTTGGTGGGTGGGGGAGCCGGAGAAGTAGCCGAGGGTGAAGGTGGATTTCTCGGATTTCTTCAGCAAAAGTTCAGCGGAGACAGTGAGCTGGTCGGAGTTGAGAGAGTTGGGAATGACAGCGACGGGCTTTTTAAAGCTCCGCTTTAATTTCTTCGCGAGAAAATCGTTGGTGGCGAGGAAGCCGTCAACACGACGAGCGATGCGACGAATAGCAAAAAAGTAGGCGAGCCAGTAGAAGATATTTTTACTACTCGTGGCACGCATGAGAGTGGGGAGGTCGCGGTAGTCGAAGATGAGGTCGTCGAGATCGAAGAGAACCTTTTTGCCCCGCGAGTGAGCGAGCCGGATAAAATCGAGGAGGAGATTATCCTTCGCGGTTTGGCGTTCGATAATAATCAGGTCGATGCGGTCGAGGACTTTTTCGACTTCGGAGAGCTCGGACTTTTCGTAATAGACGGCTTGCCAAGAAGAGCTGGCCTCGGTGGCGGCAGAAGGATTGGCACAACGATAGCGGAATTGGGCGGAAGTCTGGTTCTCGACAATATAGACGGCGAGACGCTGGCCCTTGGCGAGGGCGGCGAGGAGGAGTTTGGTTTGGGGAGTGAGTTTCATCGGGAGGATTTCTGGCGTTTAGATTGTTTCCGAGCGGTGAGGACGGCGGCGAAGACGGTGGTCATATATTTAATACTCTTCAGTCCGTGGATAGAAGAGCGGCCAGTCGTGCGAGCGTGCATCTTCACCGGAACTTCGACGACGCGGAAACCGTCTAGGAGCGCCTCGGTGGTCGAGATAGGTTCGGGGTATTCGGTGGGATAGCGACGAGCAAAAACTTCGATCATGCGGCGGTTGGCGGCGCGGAAGCCAGAAGTGGTGTCGAGAACGGTGTGGCCGGTCTTGAAACGCATGAGATAGGAGAGGAGTTTGATACCAGTGCGGCGGGCGAAGGAAGAATAAAATTCGTTGTCTTCGTTCCCTTTCACGAAGCGGGAGCCGATGACGAGGTCGGCAGAATCGGAGCGAAGCGGGGCGAGAATGGCCTCGGCGCAGAGAATGTCGTGTTGGTTGTCGCCGTCGAATTGGATGGCGAAGTCGTAGTCGTTTTTTAGCGCGTGGCGATAGCCGGTGCGGACGGCGCCACCGATGCCGAGGTTGCGTTGGAGGGTAACGTGGGGGATGTCGTGTTCGCGGAGAATGGACTCGGTGGAGTCGGTCGAGCCGTCGTTGATGACGAGGTAGTCGTAGGGAGATTTGGCAGTCCGGTTATAATCACGAATGGAGTCAACGGCAGAAAGGATGCTTTTTTCTTCGTTGTAGGCGGGGATGATGATGAGGACTTTTTTGGTTTTCATAAGGCTCCTATACGTTAGCAAAGAAAATACAACTTAGCGCGCAGACGTTGACAAAGATACCGAAAAGTAAAATAAGCTCGTGCGAAAGCCAAGAGGGGCGAAGAGGCTTTGGCCGATTAGAATTGAAGAGAACGGGAACGAGCGGAAGGAAGGGTAGGAAGTAGCGACCTTGGACACCTTCGACGGTGGCGGCGGCAACGGGCGTCCATTGGAGATAGAGACTGGTATGGATGAGTACAAAAACAAGAACAACGGAAGCAACGAGAATAATCCGGTCGAAGGGACGGAATTTGAAATGGTCGGTGTTCTGGAAGATGACGAGAATAAAGAAGGCGAAAATGAGATAGAAATAGACCTGGGGGAGGATAATTTCAAAATGGGCAAGAGAAGTCCCGAGGAGGGAGGTCATATAGAAGTCGAAGCGCGCCCAACAAGTCTGGGCGAGAATAATCAGATAGCGGAAGGGGCGATGGAGGATGAAGGAGAGCTGGTCGCTAGGGGAGACGCCATCGCGGACGTCAACGAGATAGCGAGAGCAAAAGAGAAGCCAAGCGAGATTGACGGCGGCAACAAGAATAAAAATGATAATGGCGTGGCGATGTTTGCGACGCTTGTCGCCGAAACGTTCGGCAGGAATGAGAAAATAAAGCAAAAGAAGCGGGAGATAGACGATTTTGCAAAAACCAAGTAAGATAGCCAAAGCGTAAAGGATAAGATAGTCACGAGTGTTGAGCGCGGTGGTTTTCGCGTAGGCGAGATGGAGGACGAAGGCAATCAGAAAGAAGACGAGACCGATAGTGAGGGCGTCAGGGGCGAGGGAGGTCGCTTCCTGGAGAGTAATCGGAAGGAGGGTGGCGAAGAGCATGAGGCTCTTGTACTTTGGCATAAACTTCAGCGAGAAATAAATCAGGGCAGCCCAGAGGATAAAGTTAAACAAACGTCCGAGATAAAACTGGAAGGCGAAGGGGAGCGAGAGGAGACGACCGAGACCGACACCGAGAGTCTGGGGGAGATAGCAGATAGGGTTGTAGAGGGCGGCGGTGACGTAGTTGTGGTCGGAAAGCTCGGAAGTGTCAGAATCGGAGAGATGGCCGAGAAGCTCGGAGTAGGTGCCGGAGCCGATAAAAATATGGAAGAGATTGTCGAAGTCGGTCGGGATGGGAGAGCCGCCGGAATTGTCCTCGGTTTGGGGGACGAGGAGATAGCCGTCAGTGATGCCATAGATGCGCATGGCATGGGTGTACTCATCGGGGGATTGGCCGAGAGGCATAAGAGTGAGGAAGAGGAGGCCGAGCGGAACGACGACGAGGAGGAAAAGTTTCTCGAGAGGCCAAGATTTTTTACGAGCGAGGAAGTAGGCTCCGAGGAGAAGAAGCTCGAGAGCAAAGACAACTAGAGCGGAAAGTTTCTTACCGCCAGAAAAACCGTGGCGAAGAAAAAGCTCAAAAATGACGAAGGTGTTGACGACGAGGAAGGCGAGACAAAACCAAAAAGTTTTTGACCGCAAAAGAGATTTCACCCAAGTTTTCATTAGTATTATATTATCACACTAGCGGTAGGCTTTCAAGATTTCGTCTTCGAGGCGGCGCCAGTTGCGGTTGTGGACGGTGATGTCGGCGCCGATGTCGAGGCGGGCGCGGAGGTCTTTGTCTTTCACGATTTTCATAATTTTGGCGACCGCATCATCGAGGTTGCCCGGCTCGTAGAGAAGACAGTTGTCGCCATCATTGAGATATTCGATATTGCCGTCGTTGGGGGCGACAACACAGTAGCCGCCGGTCGCCATCATTTCGAGCGGAGGATAGGAAAAACTTTCGAGCCGAGACGATTTCAGAAGGATGTCACAAGATTCGTAGATTTTGTGGACTTCGGCGAAGGGGACCTTGATATGGGAATGATCAACGTGGTAGAACTTTTTCGGCCCCTCGCCCTGGGAGAGGTAGTGGACCTCGAACTTGGAAAGGTCGAGTTTGTCAATAACGCGGAAGCTCTCGTCGGTGTTTTTATAGTCGCTGGCGCTGTTCCCTTCCACGAGAATACGAATCTTGCGTTTGGAAAAATTGCGCGGACGAGGGCGGAAAAGGTCGGCGTTGATGCCGTTGGGGGCGAGTTTGACGTCCTCGATACCGTATTTTTCTTCGAGCCAAGATTTGCACCACTGGGAGACGGTCAGATAATCGACGCCGGCGACACGAGCGTAGGTGGCGGAGGCGGGGCAACGCTCGGGGGCGGTCAAAGAATAGAAACCTGGTTCGTAGTTCTGGACGAGATATTTGCGCGAGGTGGCGAAGGGGTATTTTTGGACAAATTCGAGGGTGAGCCACATGGTGGCGACGAGGGTGTCGAAGTGGGCGAAGACGGGGCGAAGAGCAGAAACGACGTTGAGCTCGCAACCTTCACTATTGACATTAGTTTCGTTTGGCTCGGCATTGAGGAGCGTAACGTCGTAGCCGTGTTGTTTCAAAATCGCGGCGTGTTTCTCGGCGACCATGATGCCGCCAGAAACGTTGGTCGAGGGGAGAACGAAAGCAAGGGAGGGATGGAGGCGGGAGCGGATAAAGTCGGCGACGCCACGGCCAGAGGAAGTGGTGAGGCTTTTTTCGACGGCGGCGAAGGCGTTCGAAGCAATAGTGGCGCGGAGGTCGGCGTCTTCGATGAGGCGAGAGAGGGCTTCGACCCAAGCGTCGGGAGTGTTGTCGCAGAGCAGGCCGGTCTTGCCGTCTTCGACGGCTTCGACAAAGGCGCCAACACGACTGGCGACGGTGGGAACCTTGACCAGCGCAGCTTCGGTCCATTTGTTCTCGGACTTGGACTCGTTGTGGGTGGAAGGTTCGAGGGGGGCGAGGTTGATATCGACGGAGCGAATGACTTTCGGCAACTCAGTCCAGTCAACAAAAGGAGTGGAGAGGATGCGCTGCTCGAAAGGCTGGAGGGCGTCGGGAAGATGGAGCTCGCCAGCGACCTTGAGATAGAGATGGTCGTATTTTTCAAACAAAACCTTTAGTGCAGGAGTAATCAAATCGAAGTCGGCATTGTGGGTCATGGAGCCGGAGAAGTAGCCGAGAATGATGCGTTTATCCCGGCGAGTGACGGAATCGATAGCGGCGAGGGAGTGCTTCAGCATGGCTTCGGAGGCGACGTTGCGGTTGATATAGACTTTGCCTTCGCCGAGGAGTTTTTCCATCTCGTTTTGGAGACGAGAGGTGGTAGTGATGCCATATTCGCAGAGTTTCAAGGTTTCGCGCATACGAGTTACGCCGTCGTCGTAGATAGCACGGTCTTTTTCGTTCATGGCCTTGACAACGTCGAGCTTGGAAGTGTTCTTCAAATCAAAGACGAGATCGTCGATGTCGTAGAAAACGGTTTTGTTGTTTTCTTTCGCAAGTTTAATGAAATCCTTGATCACGGGAAGAATGGGGCAGCGATAAAAGACGAAGCCCCGATAGAACTTCAGATGGTCGAGAGTGAGGAGAGAGTAATCGACCTTGTCGCAAGAAAGACCGAAGGCTTCGAGTTGTTCGATTTGGTGATCAACGCGGTAGCGTTCGCATTGGGGGATGGAGCAGCCGTTGATAAAAAGAATGTCCTTCAGAGCGCGAGAGTCGGAAGGAGCGGATTCGTGTTTTTTCTTCAGGTAGTTCTTCGTGCGGCGGGCGAGAGAAACAAGGCCTTCTTCGGAGAGAACTTTGAGAGCTTTGTTTTTGAGGTTTTTGCTGTTAGTTGGCATGGTATTTTCCTTTGATTCCCTTTTTATAATCGCGATAACCCCGCAAATACATTTTGATTTTGGCGAATTTGTTTTTCTCGAAGAGGAGGACGCCAATCATGTTGCGTTTTTGGGCGGCACAAAGTTCGATACAGTAGGATAGGTCGAAGTCGCGATAGCGGTCGAGGAGATAGTGGGCGTTGCGCATCATATAGTAGCGGCGGATGGGAGTGTGGTTGGTACAGAGAAAAACGAATTGGCGAACTCGGCCGTAGAAAAGGTCGCCGAGATTATGGTCGATTTCGAGGGAGTTGTCGCGAAAAATCTTGTAGCCAAATTTCTTTAGGCGGATACAATATTCAAGATCAACGCCATCGATAAATAAGTCTTCGTCAAAGCCGCCGAGCTTCTCCCAAATCGCAAGGTTCAGGAGGTTGCCGGAAGTCATGACGTCGTGGGGATAGTCGGGATTTTTGCGAGGGCGGCGAGATTTCAATTTCGTCTTGTGCCAGGGGGCGACAATGGCGATTAGAGAGTTATCAACGGTGGCGGCGTGATTTTTGAGCGCGGGAAGGACACCAGCACGGAAGGAGGTGTCTTGGTCGTTGGTGAGGAGCCAGGTGTAACCCTCCTTTTTCGCCAGAGTGGCGGCGAGATTGAGAGCGGCGGCAACGCCGAGGTTTTCGTTTTTCCAGATATACTTTATCTTGTCGGAGACGGGAAGACGGGACTCATTATTCTCGCCTTCGGTATTATCGACAACAAAAAGCCGGTCAACATCATCGAGATAGGTCGAGATGTTTGCGAGGTCGGCGTCGGTAGGATGATAAAGGATAACCGCCGCGGCAAGACTAAGATGGGCCGGAGTTTTTGCCATAGGGTTATTATAACACAGAAGGCGAAGAGTTTATGATTTTGGGGAGAGCTTGATTTCGAGGGCCTCAAATGTTTTAAACCGGCGCATAATTATACTAAATATGATATGATTGGAGCATGAAGAACATTGTTTATATCGATGGTCAAAACTTCTTGTACAAAACCTCCGAGATTTTGGCGAAGCACGGATTGATCGCAGATAAGCAAGACCTTAATGCTATAGATATTCGTCCAATGCTCGAGAAATTGTTCCCTAATGAAGAGTTAGAGATTCGATTCTTCGGAGTCGCAAAAATCAAGCGTCGTCCAGACTTCGGCCAAGAAATTTTAGATAAATCAGTCAGGTTTTCCGATAATTTACGTCGCATACGTAATAATCTCGCTAAGTAAAATATTATTTATATTGAAGCTGGGAAATTAAAAATTAGAGATAGTGACGTTTGCAAAAATTGTGGTAACAAAGATTTCCGCTATCAGGAAAAAGGCGTCGACGTTGGCATAGCCGTGAGTATTGTTGAAGATGCTTTAAGAGGCGAAGTTGATCGAATCATACTAGTCAGTTCCGATACGGATTTGATCCCTGCTGTCTTGAGCGCAAAAAGAGCTGGCAAGGACGTTATTTATGTCGGATTTAGCGAGAGACTAACCAGAGCATTGGTAGATGAGTGTAATGCCACTCAAGCACTCAGAGATGATGAAATCATAAATGCATATAAAACCACAAATAGCTATTGACATTTTAGGGTAAATAGAGTATTATTAAGATACAGCGCCTAGGTCTGGATTCGTTCCCGCCTAGGTTTTTTGATTATTGAAGAGTTTATGATTTTGGGGAGAGCTTGATTTCGAGGGCCTCGAGGCGGAGAGATTGGCCGAAAGTGCCGGCGAGGGCGCCGTTCTTCACCCAATCTTGCCAGCCGATGTTTTGGACGTGGGCGCGGTAGGAGAGGGCGGAAATCTGTTTCGGCTTTTTCACGACCTTGATTTGGAGAGCTTCGAGACGGAGACCTTCGCCTGGCGCACCGGAAACCGCACCGTTCTTTGACCAGTCAGTCCAGCCGATATTCTGGATATGGGTACGGTAATAAATATCATATTCGTCGGCAAGGCTGCCGGTCAGGCGAATTTCTAGAGCTTCGAGACGTTTCGACTGGCCAGTAAGGCCGGACTCGGCGCCGTCCTTGCGATAGCTAGTCTCCCAGCCGCTACCCTCAACATAAGAACGATATTCAATACCAGAGAGTTTATCCTTCAAACGAATTTTCAGCGCCTCGAGGCGGAGAGAGAAGCCAGTGGTGCCAGCCATTTCGCCGGCGTTGGACCAGTCCATCCAGCCGAGCTTCTGGACATGGGCGGAATATTCGAGGGCGAGGTCACTAGCGACGGGGTCGATGGGTTGGAGACGGGCGAGGATTTCCTCGGCAGTCGGCTCACTGGCGGCAGTTCCCTGAGCCACAGGAGACGAAGAGGGGTCATAGCCGAAATAATCTAGGAAATAGAGATAGAAGTTGCGGTTGCCGTAGGCGCCACAGACGGCGGTGCCGTAGCCGGCGGCGAGGGCGGCGGCGTTGGGCTGGTAGGGAGTGTAGCGATAGAGGGCGGAGGTGGCGAGAGAACGGATGTTGACGGTGGAACCGCCGCAAGAAGCATCGGGGCTGAAACGAACGTAGTTTTCACCCAGAGGATAGTTGGTCCAGCCACCGTCGAGGACGGTACGGAAGAGGGCGGCGGCGTGGCGAAGTTGGTTTTTGAAGCCATAATACTCGGCGCTACAGGCGGCGGTGTCGGGACAGCCGAAGCCGGTGGCCTTGCGATAATCGTAGTTATTCGGGATGGGGTCGGTGATGAGGCCGGTCTCTTTCTGGAGGAGGACGAGGAGGACTTGGGGGTTGATGCTGTATTCCTGGGAAATAGTATATATAATATGGGCGGCGGTATCGCCAGAACCGATAATCTCGCCATCGCCGAAGAGTTCCTCGGAAAGACAGACGAAGTGGTCGTCCTGCCAATGCCAAGAGGCGCTGGGGTTGGCAGCAGAGAGAGCGTCGTAGTAGGCGCGATTGGTGTTGGTGCAGCTATTTTTACTAGTCAGAAAAGCCTGGATGTCCGCCTCGGACATGGTGGAAGCGTTGGACATAGTGTAATCACTAATAATTAGCCCCGGATCGAAGGCGTCAAGCGAGGCGGCGGAGGAGGAGGTGGGGCGGGAAAACTGCAAAAAGGTGAGCGTGGCGACGAAAGCGAAGAGAAAGCCAGAGAGACCGAGGAGGAGGCGGCGAGAGGTCATAGCTTCACATCTCCGAGAATGAGGCCGGTGCGGTCGCCAGAGGTGAGTTCGATACGGATGTCGTAGGCGCCAGAGCCGAGGGAAGAAAGCGGGACGTCGAAGCCCTCGCAAGTGGAGCTAGAGACGTCGGGGACGAGGGGGGCGGAGGCGAAATAGGCGGGGGCGCTGGCGGAGGTCAAGGAGAGGGTGCAGGTGCCGGAATCGAGGAATTGGTCGATGGCAACGCGAAGGAGGAGTTTGTCACCAGAGACGCGGGCGGTGGTGAGGAAGCCAGTAAGGGAGGAGAGAGTGTTGGGGTCGGGAGCGGAATATTGTTCGACGGGCTTTTTCTCCAGAGGTAAGTTTTCCACAGATGTGGAAGAATCGGCGGGGGTATCTGTCGAGACGGAGGAGTTTTCCACAGTCTCGGTGGAAAAATCGGTGGAAGCGGCGGGGGCGCTAAGCGTGGTGATAAGTTTGGCGACGAGGAGGCCGACAGCGGCGAGAAGGGCGAGCCCCAAAAGAATCGCGAGGGGGTTGCGTTGGCGAGAAGAAGACTGAGGAGGTGTTTGTTTTGTCATGGAAAATAATCCTTAACCTAAAGTATAGAGGATAAAGAGAGAAAAGTCAAGGAGGACTATTTCTCGGGGAGGTCGAGGCCGAGGATTTTCATGGCTTTGAGCAGAATCTTCGCCTCCTCGGGGGTGGCGGTGATGAGGCGGTCGCGAAAAAGGTTGGTCGTCTCGGGGTAGCGATAGTTGGCGAGCTCGAGGGAGCGGGCGGAACCTGGGACGCGACGGAGAGCGCCGAGGGCAACGAGT
This sequence comes from Candidatus Saccharimonadota bacterium, assembly GCA_017433765.1. Classification (GTDB taxonomy): domain Bacteria; phylum Patescibacteriota; class Saccharimonadia; order Saccharimonadales; family Saccharimonadaceae; genus Nanosyncoccus. The sequence continues at coordinate 12,128 of JAFRGO010000003.1, read as the reverse complement.
TTGTCGATGTGCTCGGCTACGGAGGCAACAGAAGAAAAGCCAACGGCGGAGGCGATTTCGCGGTAGCTAGGAGAGGAATCGTTCTCGGAAAGGTAGGCGGCGACAAAGTCGAGAATTTGTTTCTGGCTTTTTGATATTTTCATAGGCATTATGATATAATTATAGCACATGAGATCAATAGATGGATTAGTAAGCAAAAGCGATAAGGTCGCGATGATGAGCGCCTATAAAGTCGTGCCAGAAAAGGCTAATGTTGTAAAAATTACAACACCAACAGAGAAGAAAATGGTAAAAAAGACGAAAAATCCGCAAAGTGAGCCGGTCAAGGCAAAGAAAAAAGTATCGAATAGGCCGAGCGAAAAGATGACGACGGAGGCGAAAGTGCCGAAAAAGGTGGCACGAGCGAGAGATGAGTTCGTGGCGCCAGTGAAGAGTTTTGACCTGGAGCTGACAAGCGAAGAATTGGAGCTAGACAAGGTAGAGGAAGAAATGAGGGCCGAAGACGAAAAAGCCAAGAAGAAAGCCAAGGGTGAGAAGGGGGCGAAGAAGGAGAAGAAAAAGGTTTCGAAGGTACGGCTAGTTATCACGTCGATATTGCTGGTGATAGTACTCGGGGCGATTGGGGTGGTGGTCTGGGGGATGTATTGGGGAAATGATATTATCGCGAAGCTGACGGGGGGAGAGTCGGGGATTTTTGACGCGATAAATATGCTGACGAGCGAGAAATTCGTGGCGCTCAAGACTGGGTCGAACGGGAGGATAAATATCCTGGTGTTTGGGACGAGCGGATATGATATGGAAGGCAACGAGGGGAATGGGGTACATGATGGGGCGGCGCTGACGGATTCGATAATGGTGATTTCGGTGGACCCGGACACGAACGACGTGGCGATGGTGAGCTTGCCGAGAGATTTGAAGGCGGGGCGGACCTGTACGAGTACGGGGAAGGTGAACGAGGTGTATTGGTGCGCGAATATGTACGGCGAGAACGAGGCGGCGGGGGCGAGCGCGCTACAAGAGAAGATTATCGAGATATTGGGAGTGGATACGCAGTATTATGTGCACGTAGATTGGGCGGCGCTGACGACGATAGTGGATGCGCTGGGCGGGATAGATGTAGTGTTAGACGAGGATATTGGAGATATATATTATACGGGAGCGGTGTTTGAGGCGGGGGTGGAGTATCATCTCGACGGGGGGCAGGCGCTAGGGTTGGCGAGAGCGAGACACGGGACGGCGCTGGGAGACTTCTCGAGAGGCAATAGCCAGCAGAAGATATTGGTGGCGATTAAGGACAAGCTGATGGAGAACGGGATTGGCTGGATGAAGGGGCTAGAGATGATAAATGCGCTGGGCGATAATCTGCGGACGAATGTGTCGATCGAAGAGATGAAGAGTGCGCTGTGGATGCTGGGGGATATTGATTTGAAAAATATGAGACAGGTGCCGCTAATTGACTATGAACAGGGGGTGAATTATATGACGACGGGGATGGTGAATGGGATTTCCTATGTCTTGCCGACGGCGGGGGTAGATAATTATGGGCCGCTACAAGAGTATATCAAGGAGCAATTCACGACGCCGGTGGTGGAAGAGTCAGAGGTGACGGAGATGGAAGCGGAAGGGGTAGGGGAAGAGCAATAACATGGAAGAAGAATAAAACCCGCCCACCCGCCCGAGAGAGCGGGTGTTTTTATAGTTCCCTATTCTTCGGGGAGGGATTTCTTCGAGATGATGAGCTGGCGCTCGCGGCCTTCGCCTTCGGAGTGGGTCTCGATGTCGGAATAGTCTTCGGCGAGTTTGTGGACGACGCGGCGGTCGGCAGCGTTGAGGTCGAGACGCATAGGTTCGCCAGTCTGGCGGACACGCTTAATCCAAGCTTCGGCGCGCTCGGCGATGCGGTCGGCACGCTGGCGCTTATAGTCGGCGATATCGACGTTGACGCGAGTGTATTCGGCGTCACGAGAAACAAGAGCCTGGGAAACGACGTGCTGGAGGGCGCGAAGGTTGTCGGCGTTTTTGCCGATGAGGAGGGAGTTCATCGAGGTCGAAGGGACGGAAAGTTGGATGACTTCGTCGTCCATGGTGGAGTAGACGGCGACGTTAATCCCGAAGAACGAGAGTAGATCCTCGAGGAACTTCGTGGCGAATATGATTGATTCTTCTTTTGACATGGTTATCTCCTTTTCTTTTTAGAAGAAATGGTGATTTTGGTGCCGGTTTTTTTGTTTTCGATAATTTGGGCTTCTTGAATATGTTTCAGCTCGCGGGTCATGGCGCGATCAACGTTATCATCCATGGTGCGCTCGGCGCGATGGAGGATGAATTTGTTGAGAGCCATAGAAAGAAGATTACTCAGGAAATAGTAAAAGACGAGGGCGCCCGGAAGGGAGAACATGATGATGAACATCATAAGGGGCATCATGATATTCATCTGGGAAGTGGAGAGGTCGGAAAGGGCGGACTGGTCGATATCCTTGCCGGCCTTGGCGTCGGCCATAAGGTCGCGGAAGCGATGCTTTTTATTCGTGGGCTGCTGTTGCTTGGTGACGATATATTGGACAAGAGTGGCAACGAGGGCGCAGCCGAGAGCGAAGAGATTAGCAAGAGAGAAATTCAAAGAAAGGACGCCGCTGGCGTAGCCGTCAAGAGGAATGAGACCGAAGAGGACGGGGTGGAAATCATAGGCAGTCTTGTCCTCATTCGGAATAGAATCATCTGTCTTATCAGCGAGATAAGGTCTTTGGAGTTCAATAACTTCGGAAATTTTTGACCCCTCGTAAGCAACAAAGGAATAGGCGCGATTCTCGAGATTGGCGTCGGGGGTGGGGACGACCATGATGCGAATGGCCGAGAAGAGGGCGATGAAAATCGGGAGCTGGATGAAAATAGTCAAAATCGAGCGGAAGGGGTGGATGTTGTATTTTTTGTACAAATCCATGGTCTGGAGCGACTCGAGTTGCTTATTACCGTTCGAGTTCTTGCGAATCTCGACCAGCTCGGGCTGGATTTTCTTCATGAGGCGGGTCTGGAAGAGTTGTTTCTTCGTCAGCGGATACATGAGGAGCTTCACTAGGATAGTGAAGAGAATGATGGCGGAGCCGAAGTCACCGATGACGTTGTAAATCAGGAAGAGGACGTTGACGATGGGGCGGACGACGACGATATCAATCAGGGCGACAAGATTCCATTGGGTGAAAAACATCCCAACAAAGAAGGCGATAAGAATAAAATATTTGAGATATTTTTTCATTAGAGATAATTATATCAAGAATGGTAGGATTCTTCAAGAAGAGAGGCAAGGCGACGACAGAGTTCGTCGAAGGGGAGGGTGGCGAGGGACTTGGAATAGACGACGAAGATGTTGTCTTGGGGGCGGGAGAAGCTGGTGGGGTTGAGACGAATGGCTTCGTAGAGGCGGCGGCGGATACGGTTGCGGAGGACGGCGGATTTGGCGACCTTTTTGGACACGACAACAGCGAAGCGGGTGTAGCCCCGGTCGTTGGGATTAAAAACAAGGGAAAGCTCCGGAGTGCGGAGAGTCTTTCCCTTTTGGTAGGTGTAGCGCACCCCACCACGAGAATGGAAGCGATATTTCGCGCTTAACATTAGGCGGTGAGACGAGCGCGACCCTTGAGGCGGCGACGCTTTAGAACTAGGCGACCAGAATGGGAGCCGTTGCGCTTCATGAAGCCGTGTTCGACTTTGCGCTGGCGTTTGTGGGGTTGGTATGTACGCTTGGGCATAGTATCCTTTTTTAAAATTGGCAAATATTTGTTCTAGTATAGCGCGGTTTTCCACATTTTTCAAGGAGTTTTCCACCTTTCTTCTGGGGAATAGGAGGGGCTGTGGAAAAGCCCACCTCTTTTGGGCGGGAAACATAAAATATCATAAAAGGGGAATTTTGGGAAAAGTTGTGGAAAAGTTTAAGATGGACTGGTATAATGAAGGGAGTAAAAGGAGGTCGAGAGTGTTTAGCGTCTGGAAAAATGTGTTGACAGAAATCGAGGGCAAGCTCGACCGTTCCCTGTTTGTGACTTATTTTCGAGGAGTGGAACTGATAGGGGTAGAGGACGGAGTGGCGACGGTTGGGGTGCCAGACGTGTTCAAGAAGACAAATCTAGAGAAGAAATATAAGGAGATGATATTGGCGGCGCTAAGGAACAATGGGGCGGAGGTAGAAAAAGTAGAGTTTCGTGTAGATAAAAAGATAGAGACACACGAGGAGGGGGGAGTGGAAATCAAGCGGAGTACGGCGAAGCGGAGCGGAAAGGTGGGAAAGGTGGGTGAAACCCTGCCACTAGCGACGGCGATGCGGGCGAAGAGCGCGAACACGAATTTGAACCCGAAATACACCTTGGATAACTTCATCATCGGGTCGAATAATGATTTGGCGGTGTCGGTGGCGAAGGCGGTGGTGGAGAGGCCTGGGGAAAAATATAACCCATTCTTCCTCTACGGGGGACCTGGGTTGGGAAAAACGCATCTAGTACAGGCGATTGGAAATGAGTTGGCAAAAAGAAATCCGAAACTAAAGATACTTTATACGCCGGTCAATCATTTTTATTCCGAGTATATCAAGATGGTACAGAGTAGTAAGAGAGAGGATTTCGCGGAGAAATATCGGAAGTTGGATGTGCTGATTATCGACGATTTCCAGATGATAATCGGGAAGGAAGCGAGCCAAGAGCAATTCTTCAATATCTTTAATGACCTATATCAGGCGAACAAGCAGATTATTATTACGAGCGATAGGCTGCCTGGGCAAATCAAGACGCTAGACGAGAGGCTGGCGAGCAGGCTGGCGATGGCGGGGGCGATCGACCTACAGATGCCGAACTTCGAGGATAAGTGTGCGATACTGAAGAGCAAGGCGGATTTCCTGGGGGCGGAGATAGAGGACGAGGCGATTGAGTTTATCGCGGAGGAGATAAAGACGAATATTCGCGACCTGGAGAGCGAATTATCGAGGATTTTGGCGGTGTCGGAGCTACGGGGGATGTCGCCGCTGCAGCTAATCGAAGATGGTTATACCTCGGTGACACAGACGGGCGGGAGGATACGGTCGGTGACGCCGCGGAAGATTCTCGATAAGACGGCGAAGCAATATGGACTAGAGGTGGAGGAGCTGCGGAGCAAGAGTCGAGTCTCAAATATTAAGACGGCGAGGCAGGTGGCGATGTTTTTGCTATCGAAGGAGCTGGGGATGAGCACGAATAAAATCGCGAGCGAGGTGGGGGTGAAGGACCACACGACGGTGATGCACGGGGTGAAGAAGATAGAGGGGGACATTAAGAATGATTTTCAGCTAAGGGAGGAGATTGAGGCGATCAAGGAGAAGATTTATGAATAAAATAAATGTGAGACTTTGGCAAAAATGGTGGGAAAGTTGTGGAGAAAGTGGTGAGAAAGCGGTGGGAAAATGGTGGAGAAAGGGGAGTGATTTCCACGGAATTTTGGAAGAGAGGGGGGAGATGGTGGGAAAAGGGGAGATTTGCACGGGAATGGGGGGTAGATTTGCAGGGGGATTTGCACGGGGGAGGGGGTGGAAGACCAGATATGGGAAGGGGGATTTCCACATTTCCACGGGGTATATTATTACTATTATTAAATATATATAAATAAACGGATAAAAAGAAGGAGGAAGAATAAATGGAGATACAAATCAAGCAGAATACTTTGGCTAAAGCGCTGAATATAGTAAGTAGAATAGCGGGAGGAGCGAAGGCAACGCTGCCGATATTAAATAACGTTCTCATTCGGGCGCAGGGGGAGAAGGTGAGCCTGACGACCACAAACCTGGACATGGCGGTGGTGGATTATCTGCCGGTAAAGGCGGTGGAAGATGGGGTGATGACGGTGCCAGCGAGGCTGTTGGCGGAGTTTGTAGCGAATTTGCCTAGAGAGAATGTTGTAAAAATTACAACAAAAGGCACAAAGGTGGTGACGGAGGCGGGTAAGTATAGTTCGACGATGAACGGGGCGGGGGCGGAGGATTTTCCGGAACTGCCGGAGATGGACGAGGAAAAGGCGGTGAAAATAAAGGTGGGGGTGGATGAGTTCCGGACGGGAATAAATCAGGTGATAATCGCGACATCGAACGATATGACACGGCCGGCGCTGACGGGGGTGTTCTTTAATAGCCAGGAGGAGAAGCTATATGTGGCGGGGACAGACGGGTATAGGCTGGCGGAAAAGAAGCTGATGGATAAAATTGGCGAGGGGGTGGAAGTGAAGGCGATCGTGCCGGCGGCTGGACTACAGGAGGTGATGCGGAGTATTGGGGAGGGGGTGGAGGAAATAGAGATATTATTCGACGAGAGCCAGGTGAAGTTCCGGATGGGAGAGATAGAGTTGACGTCGAAGCTAATCGACGGGTCGTATCCGGATTATCGGAAGCTGATACCGGAGGGGAGCGAGAGTGGGCTGGTGTTACCGAAGGACGAGCTGGTGAGGGTGACGAAGCTGGCGGGGCTGTTTGCGAAGGAAGTGGGGGGATCGATAGTGTGCGAGGCGTCGAAGGAGAAGGGCGGGTTCTCGGTGGCGAGTGTGGCGAATGAGTTTGGGGAGAACGATTCGGTGATTGAGGCGGAGATAGAAAACGAGGGGAAGGTAACGCTGAACTCGAAATTCCTGATGGATGCGCTAAATGCGCTGGAGGAGGAGAAGGTGTATATTGAGTTTTCGACGAAGCTGACGCCGGTGGTGGTGAAGAATGAGAAGAGCTCGAACTATACGCATATCGTGATGCCGCTAAAGATGGATAGGTGATGATAGTTGAGAGGGTGAAGCTCAAGAATTTCCGCTCGCACGGAGAATATACGCTGGAGTTTAGAAAGCGGACGACGATGATTGCGGGGGAAAATGGTTGCGGGAAGACGTCGATACTGGAGGCGGTGTATGAGGCGATGCAGGGGAGGAGTTTTCGGGCGGTGGATAGGGAGATAGTGAAGGAGGGGGAGAAGTTTTATCGGATTGAGCTAGAATACGGGTCGGGGGAGAAGATGGTGGTGAAATATGACGCGGAGGCGAAGACGAAGGAATTTCTCTGCGGGGGGAAGGTGATGAAGCGGCTGGGAGCGAAATATAAATATCCAGTGGTATTGTTTGAGCCGAGCGACCTCGGCATCGTCGAGGCGAGTCCGGCGAGGAAGAGAGATTATTTTGATAGGTTAATATCGCAGATGAGTGGGAGTTATAATAATTTCCTATTGAAGTTTAAGAAGGCGCTAAAGCAGAGGAACGAACTACTGAAGGAGGAATATCTGAAGGAGGAGGCGCTGTTTGCGTGGGATATATTACTGGCGAGATATGGGACGGCGATAAGCGGGGTGAGGCGGAGGGTGGTGGAAGGAATTAGCGGGAAGCTGACGGGGGAGTATCGGGCGATAGCGGGAAACGGGGACGAGGTGGGACTAAGATACGTGAGCGAGGTGGGGAGCGAGCAGGAATATTTACGGGCGCTGGGGGAGAGCTATCGGCGAGATAGGGCGGTGGGGCATACGACTTTTGGGGCGCAGAAGGACGATTATGAATTCCTGTTCAACGGGAATTTGGCGGAGGGGAGAGCGAGTCGAGGGGAGACGCGGTCGATAGTGATTGCGCTGAAGTTTATCGAGGCGGAGACGTTGGCGGAGGTGCTGGGAAAGAAACCACTAGTGCTGCTCGACGACGTGTTCTCGGAGCTGGACGAGACGCGACAAAAGGCCTTGGCGAGGAATTTCAAGGAAAATCAGGTGATAATCACGAGTGTGGAGGGAGCGTAAGGGTTTCTTGGAGTTTTGGTGAATGTTGTAAAAAATACAACGTTAATAGAGAGAAAAATGGGGATTTTGGGGATTTTTGAGGTTTTTGGCTAGAGAGAGTTGATGAATTTGATGGCTTCGCGGGAGAGATGTTCGGAATCGTAGGAGGAGAGGAGAGGGTAGGGGGCAGTGAGGAAGTTGTAGGATGAGTCTTTGGGTTTGAGAGCGAAGCGATAGTTGACACTGTTGATGGAGACGAGGACGGCGGTGTAGTTGGTGTCAGGAATAGAAGCGGTTTTTACAATACGGAAATTGGATTGATTAGAAAAGACGACGTTCAGATAAGAGTCAAGGTTGGCGGAGGTGGAATTGTTGAGGTAGGTGAGGAGAGGGAGCTTCTGGACGGTAATCTTGTAATCGTAGAGGTCGTCGGAGAGGTCGAGGAGGGCGGAGACGGCGGAGTTGATGTGGGCGGAGGAGGTGGGGAGGAGGCTGAGGACGGGCTGGTTGTCTTCGGTGTAAAAAGTGATGCGATAGTTGTCAGTGCGGAGAGGGAGGGATTTAGTGAGGGGGTATTTAGCGTAAAAAGCACTCATTTCGGCCTCGGACTCGGCGTCGGCGGCGAGCATGGCGGCGTGGCTGTCAGGCTGGGAGCTGGGAAGAAGGAAGGCGAGAAGGAGAGCGAGAAGAATACTAGCCGAAATAGCGATAATTGAAATAATAATAAATCTTTTGTTCATAATTAAACTCCATTTCCTCCGGTGTAGGCCCAGAGAGTGCCGTTGTGATCGTGGGCATACCAGACTTCGCCGGCGTTGGTGGTGAAACCGCGACTACCCCAGGAAGAAGAAGTGGCGGAGTCGTTTTGGAGGTCGAGGAGGTAGGTGTGGCCGTTGTTGTTGGAAAAGCCGACGGCAACGTAGTCGCCGGTGACTTGGTTGCCGGTGGAGGAATAGCGATAAGTATCGGAGGACTGGTCGTAGTAAATTTGCTGGTAGTTGGAGTTATTGGTGACGTAGCTATATTGGCCGTAGGTGCCTTCGGAGGAATAGTTGGGGTCGAAGGAGTTTTTCGCGACGGTATAGACGGTCTCGTTACAGGCGGTGTTGTCGCGGGTGTTGCCTTCGCTATAATAGCCGTTGTTGGAGTAGTAGTTGATTTGGCTGCGAGCTTGTTCGCCGGAATAGATAATCTCGGCGGGTTGAGTGTAGGTGGGAGTGATGACGGCGGTGGAGGAATAAGTGCCGCCGTCGCCGGAAGTGTTGGGGGAGCGGAGGTTGGAGTTGTTGGAGACGGTAGTGGCGGAAGTAGTAGTAGCGGAGGGGGTCAAGGTAGTGGTGGCGGTGGTGTTGTCGGGGATAATTTCGGCGGTGCCGTCGTTGCCGCCGAAGGCGTTGGAGACCTTGTCCCAGAGATTGCGGACGGCGGTGGAAGCATTGTCGATGAAATTGTTATAGCCGTTGACGATAGTGGTGGCAGTGCTGACGATTTTGGAGATGATGCTGGGCTTGAGGCCGCCCTGGGTGGTGGTATTAGTGGAAGTGTTGGTCTGGGTGTAGTCCTTGTTAATATAGTCCATGAAATCGTCGCCCTCGTAGAGGGTGCCGTCGGCGTTGAGGACGGTGCTATAGTTGCCGTCCTTGTTCTTTACAATGCGGGTCTTGGTCTTCGAAGTGTTGTTATTATTGGAGGAGATTTGTTGCTGGATAATCATGTGGCCATCGGAATCGACGAGGCCGTAAGCGGGGAGATTATAATAGTCGGAGTTGGACTCGACGTAGTTGATGTTGACAGAGTTGGTGAAGGTACAATAGATGGAAGTGCCGCAACCGCTGGAACCCTCGGAAAGGACGGAGAGGCTATGGCCGGTGTCGAGGATTTGGGTACCGTCGGGGAGGGTGCTGACGTTGCCGGCGAGAGGGGTGCCGCTGGCGCTGATACGGTCGGCGAGACTGCTGGAAGCAGTGTAGCCGGAGGTGTAATTGGAACTGTAGTTATTGTAGCTATTATAGGAGGAAGAAGAGCTAATGGGAGTGCCGCTGGCGTTGATGGCGTCAATCATGGGGTTGCCGGAGGAGGAATAGCTAGAGGAACTATAGGAGGAGGAATAGCCGTAGCTAGAGGAAGGGATGACGACGGTCGAGGAACCGGAGGTGTAGGTGCGGGCGCTATAGGAGGAATAGGAACTGCCACCGCTACTATAGGAAGAGCCGCCGCTGTAGGAACTGCCACCGCCGACAATGACGACGGAGCTACCGGCGAAGGCGGGAGAGGAGAGGAGCCCGAGAGCTAGAATAGATAAAGTAAAGGCGGGGAGGAAGTGTTTCATTCGGTGTCTTTCTTGGCATAGGCCGCGGTTAGAACGTCTTGGAGAGTAGCGTAGGTAGCGGCGAAGTTGGCTTCGTCGCGGGTCAGGGCATAATGACGAGAGAGCAAACTCAGAGAAAAGATAATATCCACGGGCTCGAGAGTGGCGAGGTCGATACTCTGGAGGCTAGAAATGGCGGAAGCATAAAAACCACTAAAGAAGAGAGTCTTCGCCATGGCGAAGGTGCCGTCGCCGGCGGGGGCGGAGGCGCAGGCGACAGAGTGGGTATAGGCGAAGCCCTCGAGGTCGGAGGTGCTAGAATTGCGGACGCTGGCGATAAGGTAGCGATAGGCGGAGAGTTCGCAGAGATCGGAGAGGGAGAGGTCGTCGCGAAGGATGAGGTTGTTGTAATGGCTCAGAGCGTCGTCGGAGTAGCCGAGGTCGAGGAGAATGTAGGTGGCGAAAATAGAGAGAGAATTCTTCGTCTCGTCGGAGGTGGGGTAGGTGATCCAGGAGTTCAAGAGCTCGGTAAGAGCGTCGAGATCGGCGCCGTTGGAGGCTGCGGACTCGAGGGCGTTGTACATGCCGTAGCGGAGGGTGAGGGCGGAGTCGGTAGGAGAGTAGCCGTCTTCTTCGCGCTCAGTAATGGAGGCGACGGCGGCGGCATCAGCGCGGGCGGTGGCAGTCTCGGCGGAAGAACGGAGGGAGCGGACGAGGAAGAAGGTAGCGACGCCGAGGGCGAGGGCGACGAGAGCGAGGATAATATAATAGATAGGCTTCGGCTTCTCCTCGCTAGAGATAAGAGGAGGCTGGAAGCTAGGAGAGGGAGAAGAAGAAGGCGGAAGCTCGACTTCCGGAGGAGAGAAAATTGACTCGTTGTCCATAGAGAAATTATAACAAAAAGCTCATGGAAAGACAAGGAGGATTAGTCGGGGCGGGTGATGTTGTACCAGGTGGTGTCGGTCTTGCCGCTATCGGTGGTGATGGTCTGGCGGATGTTGCCGGTAGTTTCGCCCGGATCGAGCTCGACGGTGACGTCGGGAGGAGTCTCGCCGGCGGAGACGGTGGCGTCGCAGACGGTGAGGTAGCCACCGAGAACCTGCTCGGCGCGAGAAGTGCGGGTGGAGAGAGATTCGATGCCGGCGCGCTCAAAGCCGCGGACCCAATGGGTGACGGCTTCTTCGAGGGAGAGGGTGTTCATGTGGGCGGGGGTAACGTCGTAGCCGGAGGTGATGGTGCCATCTTTGAGATAAATCTCTTGGAGGAGGAATTGGACTTGGACCTCGAGGGAGGTGACGGACTCGCCGACGCTATCGGCGTAGGCTTGGAGGGCGCGCTGGCGGGCGTCGTTGGTCCATTGGGCGATACCGAAGCCGGTGTTCGCAGGCAGGACGCGACCGGAGGAAGTCCAGAGGCGGAAATTGCTGGAGGCGTGGGAGCCGCCTTCGATGACGGAGTTGGAGAGGCCGGTGCCGGACTCGCCCATGAGGGCGCCGATGATGGCGGCAGCGGCGGTTTTGTTATAGCCGTGTTCGAGGAGGGCGGAGAGGACGGTGGAGACGTTGTCGGAGAGGGAGGCGGAGATGATACAGTCGCCGCCGGCGAGACCGGAGGTGGAGTGGTCTTTTTGGGGGCAGTAGTAGAGGATGTTGTTTTTCGCGTAGAAGGCGAGGTCGGATTTGGAGAGGTCGCACTCACTGGCGGCGAAGGAGGCACGGGGGAGATAGAAGACGCAGGAGACAAGAGAGAGAAGGAGGGCGAGGAGGGAGAGAGCATTGACAAAATGCTTATGGTGTGGTATAATGGACGGGAATCGGTGGAGACGATGGTTGTTTTGGCGGTCTCTAGAGAGGTTGGAGGTTTGGGATTGGGGGCGGGTTTTAGGCGACATAGGCAACTAGTCTCCTTTTTTCATACTCGGGGGTGGATTTTTGGTCGGAAAAGATTGAGATAGAGAGGAGGGCGGAGTCGGAATCTTCTTGAGGATAGAGAGGGGCTGGGAGGTCTTTGATAGCGGTTTCGCCGAAGGCGAGATAGGAGGAGTAGTCGAGAGTGGCGAGGTAGGAATTGTAGGT